>CALQAT020000051.1:0-11492 GCA_943328625.2 Bordetella parapertussis
CTCCCCGTTGAGTTCCTTGGTTCGCATGATGTGCATCACGTGCTGGCGTCGTACAACACATCGGCGCAGGGCGAGGTCTACACGGCGGTATTCAATGCTGCGAACGCGTCAGCTGGAATTGGTTGGCTCTCTGTCGTATTGCTGCAGTGGCATCAAGGTATAAAGCTTGGAGTCTTTCCCGAGGGGCACTCGCACCTTGACCCTGAGATGATGGCAAACGCAGCACTACGCGGCTCGCAGACTCAGACAGATATCTATGACGCGAACTGGGACTGGATGTCGCTTCTCTCTCTACCACTAGACGAGGTGCGCGAGTCTCTAAAGATTCCAGAGGGCGGACAAGTAAACCCCGGAGACTCCTGGTCTGCATAACCTGAATTCTGATTGAGCCCACCCGGCCTCAAGAACTAAATAGACACCGATTGCCTACCCATTTGCCCATTGCGGAAGTGCTCTCGTTGCGCAGAGACTAATCAGACACATTTCGCGGCGGGGGCAGGTAATGGTCGACACCGCCATCGACTTGCTGGGCGCATCGATGCAATCGCCATACTTCGTTTAGGAAAAGAGAACTGATGAGAATCGCCACGTGGAATCTGCAGGGAAAGGGCGGGGATTCCGCGAAACGGCTTGGTCAAACTCTTGCTGAAGCGAATGGTGCTGACATTGCCCTTCTCCAAGAAGTTAATCCTGACGGCTTCGAAGGTTTCCTAAAGGCAGCGGGCCTTGATTGGGGTATTCACGTCGGGCTCGAGTTTCCGGAGATGCTTCGTGCAGTAAAGAGAGCCGACGGTCCTCGCTCTGTAGCAATAGCTGGTCGAGGTCCCAAGCCAAAAACATTCACACCGTTCCCTGATGCGCCGCTCCCTGAGAAAATTCTTGCTACATGGATTGAGCACCAAGGAGTTCAAATCACTGTTGTTGCTTACCACGCTCCTACTGGTTCTCATGGTTTATCGAAGCCTGAGCAGGCTGTGCGTGTAGCCCAATGGCTAAGACGCATCTCGCCAGAAGCAGCAATCCTGGGAGGCGATTTCAATACTCCAGAACACGACCCTGTGGAAGATTTAGATGTCCGCACACACTGGCACACTGGTGGACCGACCATGGGCAACGCAACGGGAGATGATGTTCTTGTTGGCCCTGAACCCATTCACCACTTGAGAGACGCGCACAGATCTTGGCTGCGAAACAACACAAGGGCGCGTGACCGGATTAAAACAGACGGTCCGCTAGCAAAAACCCATTTTCTCAGCCGCAGCAAAACTGATGTGCGCTATGACCAAATCTGGTTATCTAGTCAGTTCACTGTCAACAGCGTGGAGCACCTCTACGACGAAGCAATCGCAGCAGGAACAGACCATGCACTAGTGATTGTCGAGACAACGTTTACGAGTTAACGACAGACACGTACCCTCGCTTCTGTCCCTTCGGACTAGCTAACAGCGGCAGCGAAATCTGGGTAGAGGTCTCCGGGTAGTGGCACCTCTAGTCTCCACTTGATCGCCATTGGTGCCTCGCCTTCATGCGAGATGTATGTCGCTGGTCCTAGGCACCAGAAGGCTCGATCGCTCTGTTTCATTCGCGCGAATAGCAGGACCGATGATCCATTTGCGGCGTGCTCCTGGTATCGCTTCCCCGTAGGACTGCTTGCCCGAGTTGCGGCCTGGCTCTCCCAATGAAAAATGCTCGGACTAATTGCGAAATCCTTATATGAGGTTGTCGGTGAGAAATTGCCATCTGCTTTATTTAAGGTAATCACAAAAATATCTGTCTTCTCTTCAGACAGCCACCGAACACCCTCCCTCCATGTTGATGGCCGCACCGCTTCACCATGGTTAAAGGCCGAGAGAATCTCAAGTCTGGTGTAGCGAGCATGGACCCTCAATGGCATGGTCGGGTTCGTGCTCAACACGGTTGCAAGATGTGAAACCTTCCCTGAAAGCACATCGAGCAACTCAACAATCTCACTGCAGACCTGTGGGTGACCAGCGAGAAGGCGCTCCGCATCTTCAAGACTCGCGTTCCGAGGGAGGTCCGACTGCGCCACTTGCTCAACCAGTTGGGCTAGGAGCATTTTGGCGAGACCATCTCTCTGGCCGTTGGGTACACCCTCAACGGAATTAACTGGCAAGCCAGCCACAACCATCCGATACCCATTCAAGCGAAGTCGATCGTCAACGTGCAGCAGGCGTCCGACAGCACGACGCAAGATCTCTTCGTATGGACCAGAAGGCTGTACGGGGAGTCCTGCTGCCTCGCGAAGATCAGACCAACCCTTATTACCCGTATATATATCCTCGAGCTCGAGTCCTGTCAGCTCCATGAACTGAGCGAGTGAGATGTCGGGCTTGCCTTGCCCTAAAGCTTGAAGTTCTGCTGCCTTATCATTCCAACGCGTCGGCACTGCTGCTCGGATGTTTCTCAGGACGATCTCTGTAGCGACGGCATCAAGCTCCATGTGGCAGCCGGCGGGCAAGAATGGAAATCCCTGCTCAACCTGTTTCTCCACATCCTTCCGTGAGCCTCCAAGCAATGCGCTCAATATTCGATCAAATCGAAACTCACGGCGGTGATTACCGACAAAGTCCAAGACCGTGCAGAGGGATTTGTCTGAACTCTTTCGCAGTCCCCGGCCTAATTGTTGGAGGAAAAGGGTCGGGCTATCTGTAGCCCGAAGCATTAGGAGCGCATCAACTGCTGGGACATCGACACCTTCGTTGAAGAGATCAACCGAGAAGACCATGCGGATTCGGCCCGCGCTGAGATCAAGAAGCGCAGCCCTTCGGTCCTCCGATGGCGTCGCAGCAGATACAGCGACGGCAGGGATGCCAGCCTTATTAAAGACTTCCGCCATAAAGACGGCGTGCTCCACGCTGACACAAAACCCTAAGGCCCTAACGGTCGACACATCGTCAACACGCTTAGCGAACTCTCCAACCACGCGCTGGGCCCACATGTCGTTTGCTGTATAAAGATTTGTAAGGCCCTGCTTGTCGTATCCGATTCCTCGCTTCCACGGAACCGCAGATAGATCAAGCCCATCGCTAATACCAAAATATGCGAACGGTGTTAGAAGTTGCTGATCGATCGCATCCCATAGGCGTAGCTCCGCTGCAATTCGATCATCGAACCAATGAAGAATGGGCTTGCCGTCTGTGCGCTCTGGGGTCGCAGTTAGCCCAAGCAGCTCGACTGGCTCAACATGCTCCATCAGTGCCTGGTACGAAGAAGCTGCGGCGTGGTGGAATTCATCGATGATCACGACATCAAAATGATCGGCCGCAAGATTCTCTAGGTCAATACGATTTAGCGTTTGAATGGAGGCGAATACATGCTCAAATTTCTTGGGCCTAGCTCCACCCATCCACTGCTCACCAAATCCGGGGTCTCTCATAACATGACAAAAGGTCGCCTGACTTTGGTCGAGGATTTCCTGCCGGTGAGCGATGAACAACAACCGAGCGCGCGGTAGCGCCTCCGCGAGGCGCAAGTAATCAAGCGCAGCCATTACCGTTTTGCCGGTACCAGTTGCCGCAACCAAAAGATTTCGGTGGTGACCTTCTTCACGAGCCAGCGCAATCTGCTCAAGCAGTCTCTCCTGGAATGGAAACGGGGAAACGTGCATGGGGCTCAGGAAAGTAAAAGGCCCTGCATTTGATAAGCGTTCCGTTCTTGCATCAAACTCGGCTGGGTCGTAGGGTGCAAAATCGGGCGTTTCCCAGTAGGAGTCAAAGACTGCAGCCATTTTGGCAATCACATCTGGGTTGCGCGCTCCCGACACCCTGACATTCCACTCAAGGCCCGCTACTTGCGCTGAGTGTGTGAGATTCGAGGAACCAATGTATGCGGTGGAGAATCCGCTCAGTCGATGAAACAACCATGATTTAGCGTGAAGGCGTGTCGTGGAAGTGTCGTAGGAGACGCGCACCTCTGCGCCAAGCGCAATTAGTACATCGAGTGCTTCACGCTCTGTTGAGTTTGTGTATGTCGTAGTGAGGAGCCGCAGACGCCCGCCTCGCTCGCAGTGCGCCTCTAACGCAGCTCTCATAGGAGCGATACCAGAGCGACGGACAAACGCCATCAAAACATCTATATCGTTCGATGATCCAATCTCGGCATATATTTGGTGCCCTACACGCGGCTCATTCGGAGCGTTTGTTAGAAGTGTCGTATCTAGAAGTGAGATCAGAGGCGAAACAATTGGGCGCGGTGATCCGTCAGGAAGGATGCTCGTGACTGATCTAAGCATTGATGGGTCCGCAGCAAGGCGCTCTAGGTCAACCACGTCGCTCGCAGATAAACCCGCAAGAACATCGAGCACCGACTCGAGGACACCTAACCCGACCGAGACTCGATCGGCCTCCGGAACAGATCTGAGTGATTTCTCAATCGCTCTAGCTAGATGTAATGCGAAACGATCTGGGACCTCTGCGCGATGAACGAGGCGCTTCTCAATCACTCGCGGATCTATCTCGGCGAGTTTCTTCTCTAGGCCACGGGTTACAAGTGCTTCGTATAGACCCTCTGGAAGTTCGCCCGGCATTGTTGGAGCTTCGCACAGTCAAGCAAGCCATGTATGACATCACTGCGTAGAGCGACGAGCTCTAATGGCCGATGTAGGTTGCCTCCTCACCGAAGCGTTGCGATGACCCCTAGACCCCGCAGTAGCAATCAGAGCGCGAGATGAAGCCGAAGCGCTTCGTCGAGTTCCTCCATCAAGGCGTGCGGGACTTCACCTATGGATGCTCCAAGCCGGTCAACCGAGATCGAACGTACCTGCTCGGCCTGTGCTTTTGAGTCAAGGTCCAGGCCGGTCGCGTTAGCGGGCAACAAGACTTGGAACGGATACACACGAGCGACATTCGACGTCACCGGAACAACGGTGATCACCCCGTGACCACTTCTACCTGCAGAGCTATTCGCCCCGTCATTGCTCACGACGACCGCAGGGCGCTGCTTGTTTGCTTCACCGCTTTTAGCGGGTTCGAGGTTGACTAAATAGATTTCGCCGCGGTGCACTTAGCCGAGCCCATCTTTTGCGGTGGCGTCCCACACAGCTTCGTTTTCATCGCTCCACTCCAACCAGGCAGCCTCGTACGCCGGGCCGAGGCCGCTAGCTCGGAGGAGTCGAACGGCTTTGTGGAGGGCGGCAGACCTCGAAGCGAGCCCCTTGGCCTCTACATACGCGTCAAGGAAGGTCACATCTTCATCAGGAAGACTCATGCTGATTTTCATACCCGGAGCATACCAAAGGGATACCAAAGGTAGTACTCGAGTAATACCTAGTAAAACAATGGCCGAGGGGGTGGGCGAGGGGGGACTTGAACCCCCACGTCCTTACGGACACTGGCACCTGAAGCCAGCGCGTCTGCCATTCCGCCACTCGCCCGAGTGGAGACCGAAGGTTAGCCGCCACACCCACCCCAAGTGCCGGGCCTAGACCTAGATCGCCCCTTACACTCAAGGCCAATGGGTGTACAAGGCTTCGAACGCAGACTCGAACGACTCCTTGAGGGCACCTTTACACGAACGTCCCGAGCCGGTGTGCAGCCTGCCGAGTTGGTTACTCGCCTCCGGCGCGAGATGGATCATGGCCGCACGCTTGGAACCAAGGGTGCGCTGGTGCCCAACTCGTTCATCGTCGCACTCGCAGAGCCCGATGCGATTCGCCTAGACGACCTCAAGGAACTGATCGAGGCCGAGTTAGTTGAGGCAGCACGAGAGCATGCCATCACACTCAAAGCTCAATTCGCTGGCCCCATCACTGTCGGGCTTGTAAGCGATAACCAAATGAAGACGGGGCGCATTGAGATTGAGGCGCGCATCGTTGCTGGCCCTGGCGGAGCCGCTGGTTCACTTGTGCGCGCTGACGGTACCCGCATAGTTCTCGGCGCGGATGTTGTGAGCGTTGGCCGGCTCCCTGAGTGCAGCATTCAAGTTGACGACTCGCAAGCGTCGCGGCGCCATTGCGAGATCCGAAGCGAGCCTGATGGATGGGTAATTGTTGACCTCTCCTCATTAAACGGCACAAAGCTGAACGGATCTCCTATTCAAACTGCGCGTCTAACTGACGGCGATGTGATCTCGATTGGCGCGGTCAATCTGCGCTTTGAGGCTTCGTAACCAATGTCTGATGCCCTGCTAACTCTTCTGCGTTATTGCTTTCTCGCGTTGCTATTGGTATTTCTTTCACGTGTCGTACTAGTTGTAGTGCGCGAGATGCGTGCGAGTCGTCCACTTACCGTGAAGCCGCGCCCGGTTGAGCAGCGCGAACGTGCACCACGCGAGACTTCACGCACGCGCACCTCGCGCGGCTGGCAAGTTGTAGTCGTAGAGCCTCCCGACTCCGCAGGGCGCAGATACCTACTCGCGGCTGAGAACACTGTTGGGCGCGCACCAGGTTGCACTATCCCGATTGACGACAACTTCATCTCGAGTATTCATGTTCGCCTATTCATCGCTGACGGCAAACTATTTGCCGAGGACGCAGGCTCAACCAATGGAACGAGCATCAACGAGTCACTGATAACTGGAGCACAGTCTCTCTCGCGCGGTGACCGAATCGCTATCGGCGGAACTGTTCTAGAGGTGCAGAGGTGAGACTCGTCGCTACGGGCCTATCCGATGTGGGGATGGTCCGCGAGGGCAACGAAGACAACTACCTCCACGATGAGCGATTAGGTATCTTCGCCGTCGCCGATGGCATGGGTGGGCACGAGGCCGGTGAGGTTGCTAGCGCAGTCGCTATCGAGGCACTACGCGCTGGTGTTGCAGGTGGATCGCTCATCACAGAGGCTGTAATACAAGCAAATACTGCTGTTCTTGAGAAGGCCGACGCGAATCCAGCGATGCGCGGAATGGGCACAACTCTCACCGCTGCAATCGAGGTTGAAGGCGGGCTGCGCATTGGTCATGTTGGCGACTCGCGCGCCTACGTGCTGCGCGACGGAATCCTTGCCCGTGTCACCGACGACCACAGCCTCGTTGAGGAACTCGTGCGAGCCGGGCAGATCACTCTCGAACAAGCAGCTGTTCACCCACAACGATCAGTTATAACTCGCGCCCTGGGAATTGAGCGAGACATTGAGGTTGATGACATCTCGCTCGAACTCACAGACGGCGATCGCGTACTTATCTGCTCCGATGGATTGAGCGGAATGGTTCGTGAGACTGAGATAAGCGCAATCATGCGGCGCGAGGTAGATACCGATTCAGTGGCTCGTGCCCTTATTGCTGCCGCCAACGCTGGTGGCGGCGAGGACAACATCACAGTTGTTGTTATCGATGTGATTGGCGAAGAGGGTGACCCCGAGCCATCTCCGCTCCCTGAGATAGGCGTCGGGATCGTTGCCGTGCGAGCAAGAGAGGCGCGTGAGGCTGCAAGCAGAGCGGAGACCCCACTCGGCACACCGAGCGCGCTCGAGAGTGAAACAAGAACCAAACCCCGCAGGCGCATGCGCGTCTCTCGCGGCGTGATCTTGGCTGCATTACCTGTCGTTGCGATCATCGCTATCTGTATTGGAGTGCTCGGCTGGTATGCGCGTGCGCAGTATTACGTTGGGTACCAAGGGCAGCGAGTCGCAGTCTTTCAAGGAGTGCCGAATGGTCTCGCCGGCTGGGGCCCAACGGTTGAGTGGGGCTCATACCTCTCGCGCAGCGATCTAACTCCAGCGCAGCGCGCGAGTGTCGGCGAGAACATCTCCTTCCCAAGCGAGCAACGCGCTCGAGCATACGTCTCACGTTTTGAGGCTGACTTTGAGAAGCGAACGACGCTTACCAACAACACGACCTCGACGACGACATCCTCTACCTCCACGACATCTACCACTACCCCGTGAGCGCCGTTCGAACCCCTCTTGCTAGCCAGCGCCGAAATGCAGAGCTAGGCCTCGGAGTCGTCGCAATTCTTGTAACCGTCGGCGGCTACCTATTACTTGCTCTCTCCTCGGCACCGGCACTCCCATCTGACTTCTGGTTCTTCCTCGCCTTTATCTCTGGCCTCTTCTTCGTTGCACATATCGGCGTGAGGTTTCTTGCACCGAATGCTGAGCCGACACTGCTTCCATTGGTGACGATGCTCAACGGGCTTGGCTTCGTGATGATCTCGCGACTCGATCTCGTGCTACCTGAGAGCCAGCGAACTGCCCGCACCCAGGCAGTCTGGATTGCCGTCGGCATTGGAGTTTGCTGCCTTGTCCTGGGATTGGTTCGCCACATCGATGCACTTAGGCGCTATCGCTCCATCTTCCTTGCTCTCGGGGTAGGCGCATTACTGCTTCCGCTTCTCCCCGGCCTTGGTTACGAAGCAAACAACGCTCGCCTCTGGATCCACGTCGGGCCTCTTAACTTCCAGCCCGGTGAGGCAGCAAAGGTTCTCCTCGTCATCTTCTTCGCTGCATACCTAGGGGACAACCGCGAACTCCTGCGTGCGGGTACTCGACGCATCGGCCGCATGTTTTTACCAGCCCCCCGACACCTTGGGCCTCTGCTCCTTCCTTGGGGGGCAGCAATTCTCATCATGGTTCAGCAGAAAGACCTCGGTTCATCCCTACTTTTCTTCGCAGTATTTGTTGCGATGATCTACATGGCGACCGAGCGTGTGGCATATGTAATTATCGGCCTTCTCCTCTTCGCTGCTGCTGCATTCATTGCTTATCTCGCGTTCTCGCATGTGCAGTTGCGCGTAGATATATGGCTCGACCCTTGGAGAGATGCGCAGAACCGCGGATACCAACTTGTGCAGAGTCTCTTCGCTCTCGGATCAGGTGGCCTCAGTGGCGCAGGGCTTGGTCTAGGTCGCCCAGACCTCATCCCTTATGCATCTACTGACTTTGTCTTCTCTGCGATAGGCGAAGAACTCGGGCTATATGGAACCGTCTCTGTTGTAATCGCTTTCTTGCTTTTCGTGGGGTCTGGATTCAGGATCGCAGTGCAGGCATCGAGGCCGTTCCCGAAACTTCTCGCCGCTGGCCTTACAACCATTATCGGGATCCAGACCTTTGTAATTGTTGGTGGCGTCATCCGACTCATACCTCTAACTGGAGTAACGCTCCCCTTTGTCTCCTACGGTGGCTCGTCGCTCGTTGCCAACTTTGCAATCCTTGCGCTACTGCTTCGCGTCTCTGATGAGACTGCAATCGAGGCACACCAAGCGGCGGAACAAGCAGCCCGGCTAGATGCAGCAACGGCAGCGACTGGCGCTACAAAGTGAATCGAGCAATCAGGCGCGTTGGCTATGTAGTAGTTGCACTGCTGCTCATTATTGTTGGCCAGCTCACATATCTTCAGGTAATTGACTCATCTAAGCTCGCTAATGACCCTCGCAACAGCCGAATATTTCTCCGCAACTTCAATCGCCCACGCGGCAAAGTCATCAGCGCCGATGGCGAGGTACTCGCAGTCTCAACCAGGACGAACGACGAGTATGGATACCAGCGCACCTATCCACAGGGCTCGCTCTTCGCACATACGGTGGGGTATCAATCTGTAATCATTGGTTCTGCCGGCGTAGAGCGTTCATACGATGATGACCTCACCGGTCGAACTCTCGCTAACAATCCCCTGCGCTACCCATCACTGCTTCGCGGCGGAAACCAAGTAGGCGATGTTGTGCTCTCGCTACGAGCAGATATTCAACGCGCCGCCAAAGACGCACTCGCTGGTCAGCGGGGCTCGGTAACCGTTATTGACCCGAGTACCGGCGCGATTATTGCGATGTACTCAAACCCATCGTTTGATCCTCAACCGCTTGCATCGCATAATTCGAGTGCAGTCCAGAAGTATTACAGCGCACTCTCGGCCGACCCACTCAACCCAGCATTGCCTCGCGCGTATCGCGAGATCTACCCGCCCGGTTCAACATTCAAAGTAGTAACTACATCGGCAGCCCTCGCAACCGGCAAGGCAACACCTGAGAGCGTCTACCCACCCGATCGCAGTTACACGCCACCTCAGACTGATAACGCGATTAATAACTTCGGCAATAAGCCCTGTGGTGGAACTCTCCCGGAGGCATTCCGTCAGTCATGCAATGCTGTGTTTGCAAGGCTCGGAGTTGAGATGGGTGAGGAGTTTGTCCCCGAGCTCGAGGGCTTTGGTTTCAACTCTGCACCAGAGATTGACCTGAGCCCCGGCGCAGCGGTCAGCGTTGGGCCTCAAGTTGGGTCCTTCAAGAATGACAAGCCGTCATTTGCATTGGCTGGTATCGGTCAAGGCCCTGTCGCCGGCACTCCGCTTCAGATGGCACTTGTTGCTGCAGCAATCGCCAACAAAGGAATCATCATGAAGCCTCATGTTGGAGAGAAAGTCACAGATCGAGAGGGCAAGGTCGTAAGTAGAGTGAAGCCATCTGCATGGAAGAAGGCCACATCTCCCGAGATCGCTGCGACCCTCACCGAGTTCATGCTCTCAGTAGTAAATAGCGGAACCGGGACCGCCGCCCGAATCCCAGGGATCGCAGTTGCAGGCAAGACCGGAACCGCTCAATCGCCAGGAGGCCCTCCGCACGCTTGGTTTATAGCCTTCGCACCTGCTGAGGCTCCGCGATTCGCCATCTCGGTAATCATTGAGCGCGGTGGATCTGTCGGCGACGAGGCCACTGGAGGTCGAGTAGCGGCTCCCGTTGCCGCAAAAGTTCTACGCGTACTCCTTGGAGTGCAGTGACCCAACACCTATTACCCCTATCCACCAAGTAGTTTGAGACCACCCATGCCGAACGAACCCCGTGTAATCGCAGATAGATACGAGATAATTGAGTTAATCGCGCGCGGAGGAATGTCAGAGGTATTCCTCGCTCAAGACCGCCGGCTCTCTCGGCCCGTAGCGATCAAGATTCTCGCTGGGGAACTCTCTCGCGATCCAAGTTTTGTCGAGCGCTTCCGTCGCGAGGCACAAGACGCAGGGAATCTGAGCCACGCCAACATCGTCTCCGTCTTCGACTGGGGGCAAGATGGCGATACTTCATTCATTGTTATGGAGTACATCGATGGACGCTCGGTGCGCAATCTCATCGATACTCGCGGGAACCTAGATGATATTCAGGTAGCTGGGATCGGTGGAGAGATCGCTGCGGCACTCTCATCTGCTCATGCTGCTGGAGTTGTGCATCGCGACATTAAGCCAGCGAACATTTTGATCTCAACCTCCGGGAAGGTAAAGGTCACAGATTTTGGTATCGCTCACGCGAGTAGCGCAGGTACTGAGCTAACTCGCGCCGGGTCAGTAATGGGGACCGCCACTTATTTCTCGCCTGAGCAGGCACAAGGTCTCGCTGTCGATGCGCGATCCGATGTCTACTCACTCGGGATTGTTCTCTACGAGATGTCGACAGGCACGCCGCCCTTCTCTGGTGATAGCCCTGTTGCGATTGCTTACCAGCAGGTTCAAGATGTAGTGCCGCCACCGTCTACTAGAAACCCTGCAATTGCTGCTGGGCTAGAGAAGATCATTCTCACTGCGCTTGAGAAGAATCCAGACGATCGTTATGCAAC
>CALQAT020000052.1:0-11473 GCA_943328625.2 Bordetella parapertussis
CTTCGTGGCGTCGTGCAGGAGGGATAGGACAAATGGCTCACGGCTCACTCTCATCATGGGATGACTATCCGGTGCATCAGGTCTCGGAGACCATTCGCCACTCAGGGACTAGCGATCGAAACTTCTATGACCGCTACTACTTCAATCTGCATGGGTCATCCGATGACCTATTCATGATTATGGGCATGGGGCAGTACCCAAACCTCGGCACGCAAGATGCATTCGCGAGCGTGCGCAGGGGTGAGGAGTACCACGTAGTTCGCGCTTCCAAAGTATTAGGTGATCGCATGGATACATCTGTTGGTCCGTTTCGTGTTGAGATCATCGAGCCGCTTCAGCGAGTCCGCTTCATTCTCGATCCGCCAAAGGGAGCAGAGGAGGATCGAGCAATTGCGTGTGACGTGACATGGGAGGGTGCTATCCCCGCCTTCGAAGAGCCGCGCCAATATGTGCGTAAGTTCGGTCGCGTTCTCTTTGACACGATGCGTTTTGCGCAGACTGGTTGCTGGAGTGGCAGCGTCGAGGTAGCAGGGGAGAGTTTCTCAGTAACCCCGGATCGCTGGAAGGGGACTCGTGACCGCTCATGGGGTGTGCGCCCTGTAGGGGAGACCGAGCCCTCTGGCATTCGCGAAGAGGTCGGGCAGATGGTTGGGTTATGGAACTACGCGCCTATGCAGTTTGATGACTTCTCGATTCTCTACATCGTGCAGGAGGAGCCAGACGGCCATCGCACGATTGAGGAGTCAGTACGTATCTGGGCCGATAGATCGCGAGAGCCGGAGTGGCTCGGTCGCCCAGAGTTTGAGCATCGGCTTGACTCGGGTACCAGGATGATCTCTACCCAGAGCAAGCTGAAGTTTCCAGATGCTCCTGGCGGAGGGTTCGAGGTTGTTGTTACCCCGCTCCTTCACTCCTACATTGCTATCGGCACTGGTTATGGAGTCGGTGATGAGTTTCGCCACGGTATGTACCGCGGAACCGAGCTAGTTGTTGAGTCGAAGACTTGGAGCATGGCAGAGCTCGAGACATGGGGATGGTTCGGCCTCGTTGACCATGTAGCGCGTTTCGAGATTGGTGATCAGGTTGGTTACGGACTACACGAGCACGGGATCTTTGGGGCATTTCCAAAGTTTGGGCTCGAGTCGGGTTACGACACCGCTAAGTAGCGCTTAGATCGAAGCGCTTAGATCGAGACGATTGTGCGAATTCCCCGACCTGCGACTAGGTCGTCGAAGGCAGAGTCAATCTCAGAGAGGTCAACCTGCCTCGTGATCATTCCCTCGAGGTCTAGGTGCCCGCGTCTCCATAGTTCGACAAGGCGTGGTATCTCCCGGCGCGAGTTGACGCTACCTAATAGGCACCCGAGGAGTTTCTTGCCAGTGGTCGAGAAAAGCACTGCAGGGTCGATGACTATCTTCTCGTCCAGACCAGGTGCTCCGACGCAGATAGTTGAGCCACCTGCTCGGCAAGCATCTATTAGCGGGCCGATAAGTGCTGCCTTGCCTGCGGCCTCGAATGCATAATCAACACCAACGCCAGTAAGCGAGTGTGATGCGGCTACGACGTTATCGGATGTCGGGTCGATTACATCCGTGGCGCCAAAACGAAGCGCCGCTGCGCGTCGCTCGGGTAGCGGATCAGAGGCGATGATGCGTGTTGCTCCAGCGATGCGCGCACCCTGCACAACTGCTAACCCGATACCGCCAAGACCGGCAACTAAGACTGTCGCTCCTGCCTCGACGTTTGCAGTGTTTAGTACTGCACCAACCCCGGTCTGCATGGCGCAGCCAATTACGCAGACAACATCAAGAGGTGTGTCATCTGGAACCTTTACTGCTCCGGATTCTTGTGTAACAACAAACTCTGCGAATGCGGCAACGCCGAGCCCTCGGTAGACAGTCGCTCCATTGCGCGATAGGCGGGTGGTTCCATCTGGAAAAGAAGAGAGGGCGATGGCGCTTGTATTCGCGCAGAGGCTGTGCTCGTCGCGCACGCACCAATAGCAAGTGCCACAGGTTGGGGTAGGGGTAAGAACCACTTTGTCGCCTGGAGCGAGCGAAGTGACGCCAGGGCCAACGGCCTCCACTACACCGGCTGCTTCATGCCCAAGAATCACGGGGGTCCCTACTGGGAATGAGCCATTTACGATGCTTAAGTCAGAGTGACAGACCCCGCAATGCGATACGCGAACCTTTACCTCGCCGTAACGAGGATCCTCAATCTCAATGTCGTTAGCGATGAGGAGGGGCTGCCCTGGTGACTCAAAGACTGCGGCGCGCATTGTGCTCCTAAACGAAGTTGGTATCTAGCAAAGGATGGGAGAGGATCTCGATCTGTATTCCGTCAGGGTCTCGCATATAAATAGAGTTCTTGACCCCGAGGTCTGGCCCGCGGTACTCGATACCAGCGGCTTCAACCCGCAGCTTTGCTGCCTCGAAGTTCTCAGGCGTCATTGATATTGCAAGGTGCTGCAGCCCTCCGTGGGCCTCGATAATCTCCCCGAGCCCAAGCCCTGGAAAATCGAAGAATGCGAGCAAGTTACCCTCGCCAATATCGAAGAAGAAGTGCATAGAACCTAGATAATCACGGTTCTCGAATATTTCTACGAGCGGAAAACCAAGCACGCCTTGGTAGAACGCAATCGTTGCCTCTGCGTTAGAGCAGATCATTGCGATGTGGTGAACCCCTCGAGCCGATGAAGCAGGCCGCTCACTCGCAGGAATCAAATGCCTACTAAGCGCATTCTTGCGCTCCTCAAAATCAGTTATCTCGATCATGTCGCCTGCTCCTTATCTGCGCCTGTCTCCCCAGGGTCAACGCGGCGTTCTTTGCCAAGGTTACTGACCAAAATTGCGAGAACCGTTACTAGGTAGAGCTGACCAATCATGGCCTCGGCGATTGCAGTAGTGCGCCCAATGCGTGTGAGTGCTGCTATGTCTCCGTAGCCGGTAGTCGTGAGAGTTGTGAAAGAAAAATAAAGAAGGTCTGGACCGTAAGGGCGGTCAGCCCCTGCGAAGAAAGCCCCTTTGTCAATCGTTGACTCAATGCCAAGGATATATGCGAAGAGGAGACCGAGGATCAGATAGATACAAACCGCTGCAGCAACAGTCTGAAGGTTAATAATCGGGTGTCGAAGCACTGCTCGGATAATCGCAATTGGGGAGACGATGACGATCATCAGCCCAAGTATGGATGTTGTGAGGAGTCCAACCTCACCACCTGTGGCCGCACCCAATATTGCGAGTATTAGAGCAACCGGGATCAAGACCAGAGCCGCGCGCCGAAACTTAGGGGTCTCTCCGCTAATGGTGAGAGCTGAGATCAATGCCGCACCCTCTAGCGAGATCGCTACTACTCGCGACCAGCCGGTATACGGGGCGGCAGAGTGCCAAATAACTGCTAGTGAAAGCAGTGCAAGCACAGTACCCATGCCCGGCCATGCCTCTTTTTTGCGGGAGCCAAATGGTTGCATGGGCATAGGTTACGCAGACGCGACCGAGGGGCGCCGCAGCGCCCCTCGGATTTAATAAATAGCATTGAAACCGGCTACTTCTTATCCATTATTTAGCTAGAAGCGGGGAGGATGATGGACTGAAGCTCGGTATACGCATCGAGGCCCTCTGGCCCGAGCTCGCGCCCGAGTCCCGAGTTCTTGAATCCTCCGAAAGGGGCATTGAAGTCAAGGATGGTTGCAGAGTTAATGGCAACAACTCCGGTGCGAACCTGAGCAGCAATCTGGCCGCCATGCTCAATGTCTGAGGTCCACACCGAACCACACAGGCCGTAATCGGAGTCGTTGGCAATCGCCACAGCCTCAGCCTCCGTGTCGTACGGAATCGCAGTTAGCACTGGTCCGAAGATCTCCTCGCGAGCAATCTTCATTTGGTTATTGGCGTCTGCGAAGAGTGTTGGTGACACGTACCAACCTTTATCGAGATCGTCAGGTCGGCCTCCGCCCACTACAACTCTTGCGCCCTCGGACTTACCTGCCTCGATATACCCAAGAACGCGAGTGCGCTGGCGCTCGGCAACTAGCGGCCCAAGTTGGCTGGAGTCTTCGTTAGGGTCTCCGACAATCATCTTTGACATGCCATCTCCGATTGCCTCAACAATCTCTGAGTAGCGCGCACGGGGGACGAGGATTCTTGACTGCGCACCGCAAACCTGTCCGTTGTTCATTAGGCCAGCCATTAGAAGTTGGTCGAGCAGTGCGTCATCGAGGACTACGTCGTCGAGAATAATCGCTGCTGACTTTCCACCTAGTTCAAGAGTGCAGCGCTTGATCTGATCTCCACAGATTGACGCGACGCGACGGCCAACAGCGGTGCTGCCGGTGAATGAAACCTTGTCGATTTGAGGGTGAGCAACTAGGTATTCGCTTACTTCGCGCCCGGCAGCGACGACATTGATTACTCCTTCGGGGATGCCTGCCTCCATTACTGCATCTGCAAATAGGTAAGCATCTAGGGGTGTCTCAGGGGCTGGCTTCAAGACAATGGTTGATCCTGATGCAAGTGCGGGGCCGAGTTTCATTGCGGTGATGTAGAGGGGAACGTTCCAGGGGATTATTCCAGCGGCTACCCCGACTGGTGCACGGCGAACGCGTACATCGCCACCGAGTGCGCCGGCGCGACGGTTCTCAAACTCGTAGGTGCGTGCGATGCCGGCATAGGTGTCGAGCACCATTGTGGAGGCGAATACCTGACCCATGATTGAGAACGACTTAACTGATCCGTTCTCGTTTGTAATTACGTCTGCAATCTCCATTGCGCGTGCCTGTAGTGATGCCGAGAGTCGAGAGATGGCGTCGGCTCGCTCGTCTGGAGTCATTCGCGGCCATGGGCCGTTATCGAAAGCATTGCGTGCTGCAGCCACTGCACGGTCGATATCGGCAGTACTTGCATCGGGCACAGATCCGTAGACCTCTTCAGTAACGGGGGAGATGACCTCTATGCGCCCCTGCCCATCTGGAGCAACCATCTCTCCGCCGATGAATAATTCTTTGAAGTCAGTCATGGGTTCTCCTCCGTGGGGGTAGTCACGCTTTTGCGCAGGAGGAAACGGTACTCCGCAGCGCTGCCCGTCTGGGGGGTCGGGCGTAGGGTGAGATCAGGCGGGGCAGACTAGAAATCAGCGAAACTGCGTAGCGGGGCGTGTGCGATCTCAGGAAGAACCAAACGGGCAAAGTGTTCTGCCTCTTGTATATGCGGGTAACCGGAGAGAATAAATGCTTCGATGCCAAGCGACTGATAAGCCTTGAGTTTGCTTATGACCTGTTCCGGGCTGCCAACAATTGCGGCGCCGCAGCCCGAGCGCGCACGCCCCACGCCGGTCCAGAGTGCATCCTCTACGAAACCATCATCGCTAGACGACTCCCTTAACTCTGCTTGGCGCCTTACCCCTTCTGACGAATGGTCAAGGGAGCGTTCTCGGATGCGTTTACCCTCGGCCGGGTCGAGAGCCTCGACTAATTGTGCAGCAGCCGCTTGAGCCAAGCCCTCGGTCTCTCGAACAATGACATGAGCGCGATAACCAAAGCGCAGGCTCCGCCCATACCCCGCAGCACGCTCACGCATGTCGCCGATAATTGAAGCAACCTCTGGCATGAGGTCTGGCCACATGAGGTAGACATCGGCCTCCTGCGCAGCGACGTCTCTCGCATCGTTAGAGAGTCCTCCAAAATAGAGAGGAGGGCAAGAACCGCTCACTGGTTGTGCACTTGGTGCATTTACTTTCAGGTCTATGAATTCGCCATGGAAATCAACTGATTCTCCATTTAGAAGCGAGCGCAACACCTGCATGGTCTCGAGTGTTCGGCGATATCGAGCGGCGCTCTCCAATATCTCGCCGGGCATGTCGCTAGAGATGATGTTGATGGTTAAGCGTCCCTCCAGCATCTGGTCGAGGGTCGCGAGTTGGCGTGCCAGTTGAGGTGCCCACATCTCGCCGCACCTCACAGCAACGAGCATCTGCATACGCTTGAGCAGTGGCGCCATCCCTCCTGCAAAGGCGACGCTGTCGATTCCTAGGTCGTAGCCCGAGGGGAGGAGAATATTGTTGAAACCTGACTTCTCAGCGGTTAGGGCGATATCCCTGCAGTGCCCCCACGATGATCGAAGGCTCTGGTCTGTTACACCCAACTGCGCGTAGTCGTCGTCGCAGAGTGCCGCGAACCAAGAGATCTCAACCGGCGTGCCTAAGAATGCTTGGGTTTGGGGAGTTGAGTTAGTAGTCATCGCAGGTCCTAACCTACGCGGTTATGGGGTGCTTGGTATGGAGGGCCTTGGTATGGAGGGGCTTGGAATGGGTGGCTTGGTATGGGGGGCTTGGTATGGAGGGCGTAGTTAGGTACGGAATCATTGGCGCTGGGATGATGGGCATTGAGCACCTGCGCAACCTCCAAGCGATTGAGGGGGTTGTGGTGACAGCTATTGCTGATCCGAGTGAGGCCTCTAGGGAAGCGGCGAGACGACAGGGCACCGACGGCGGAGGACCGATTGAGTGTTTTGAGAGCCACGTTGCTCTCCTCGAGTCCGGGTTGTGTGACGTAATTGTGATCTCTACACCGAACATGACACATGCCGCGATTCTTGATGATGTTTTGGCGACATCTTTGCCGGTGCTCGTCGAGAAGCCTCTATGCACGACGTTGGCTGATTCGCGACGAATTGTAAGTGCTGCTAACAAACGTGACGCCATAGTTTGGGTTGGGCTTGAGTACCGCTATATGCCGCCGATCGCTCGACTAATTCGCGAGGTTCACTCCGGAGCTGTTGGGCGTGTGCGCATGGTCGCAATGAGGGAGCATCGATTTCCTTTTCTGACCAAGGTCGACGACTGGAATCGTTTTAATGAAAACTCCGGAGGGACTCTTGTAGAGAAGTGCTGCCACTTCTTTGATCTGATGAACTGCATCACTCGATCTAACCCAGCGAGTGTCTACGCATCAGGGGCCCAGAATGTCAATCACCTAGGTGAACGCTATGGCGGGCGGGTACCAGACATTCTTGATAATGCGCTCGTAGTCGTGAATTACGAGGACGGGTGTAGGGCATCGCTTGATCTATGCATGTTCGCAGAGGGGAGTGCTAACCAGGAGGAGATCTCAGTGGTCGGAGATCTAGGTAAAGCAGAGGCTTTTCTCCCGAGCGGGGAGTTTCGCCTAGGCACTCGGAGCGGAGGGCGTTCCTCGGTTGAGTCGATTGTCGTTAAGGACGAACGAGTCGGCTATGAAGGATTTCACCATGGCTCTAGTTATCTAGAGCATCTTGATTTTCTCTCTGCTCTACGTAGTGGTGACGCTCCTGGCGTAACCGTTGAGAGCGGGATGCTCGCAGTAGCGATGGGTATAGCTGCGCAGAGATCTATTGAGCAGGGGAGAGTAATTGAGATGGATGAGGTGCTCTCCGATCCACTTGCCTAATCAAGTCTTGCCACGAACGTCGGTAGAGTCTGCAGGTGAGAGAATTTCAAAAAGTTACGCACTCTAATTACAAATCTCGTATTACAAATTCTGCAATCACATATTCGCAACAGGGGAGTCAAGATGGGTACAACTGAGAACCGAAAACTTGTAGAGGAATTCTGGGCAACGCTTTATCGTAGGGACTTTGATGCAGTGGGTGAGTTTTTCTCGAGCGATGCTCACTACCGTGACGTGCCTGCACCCGAAGAGGGGGCGTTCGGCCCAGCTGAGATCATCGCCCGGCTTCGACTCGGCATCGAACCGCTATCAGTTTATGCACATCACCCTCGCACGATGATTGCGGAGGGCGATGTTGTAATCACCGAGCATGGCGAAGAGTGGCATTGGCATACGGGCGAAGAGGTGATCCTGCCGTTCGTCTCAGTACACGAGGTAAGCGATGGCAAGATTGTTCGCTGGTGGGACTACTGGGATATGAGCACCCTCATGAACGCCGCCCCGCAGTGGTGGGTCGAGCACATCATGGAGGGCTACAAGTAACCCTGGGGTGCAGGTCCAGTGTGAGACCGCCTAATAATGATGGTGGGTCGAGCACATCATGGAGGGCTACAAGTAACCCTGGGGTGCAGGTCCAGTGTGAGACCGCCTAATAGTGCCAATAGTGATGATCGTGGGTCGAGCACATCATGGAGGGTTACAAGTAGGGCCTTTGCCCCATTTATCAGGCAATTAGCTCGGCTGCTCGGCATTAGAAATATTTCCCCTTGTCCTGAGCCCCTAACCTCCGTTACCCTTCGGCGCCCTGAGGAGTCTCCTCCGGAATGACGATAGGTAGTGGTGTGGAGCATTATTCGAGGCGGCGTAGCCGTGGAGTGCAGCGTGGAGCCGGTAGTGGCCCAAGCGCGCGCCCGCTTGATCGCAATCGCGGGCAGCGTCGTCCGCCAGAGGCGCCGCGTCCAGAGTTCATTCCGATCTTGGTGCAGATGAAGCGCCCTGAGGTAGTCGCAGTTTCATGGCCCGCGATCGTCTCAAACCGTGCCCTTGCGATCGGTGTAATTCTCAGCGCTATGACGATCTCAATCGTCGCAATTTCTCTGTTGATTCAGGTCGGCTGAAAAATACTTGCTGCCAGTCGTGTCTTTTGCGCTGGGTCCGATAAGAATTACGTTCGCATGAGTATTTCTTCGAAGATACGGGTATTAGATAATGCCTTAGTCGGTGTCCTTGCGACTACTCCGACAATCACTCCATTAGTTGCGCCGGTAGAGACTCCAACTGAGGAGACTTCGCACGTCGATACAGATGGAGGCGACCACGATCGTTACGCACACTTCTGCCGCAAGGACGACATAATGCGCGCAATGGTGACAGGCGAGGCAATCGTGGCTCTCTGTGGAAAGAAATGGGTTCCAACACGCGACCCGGAGCGCTTCCCGATCTGCCCAACATGCATTGAAAGAAAAGCCGCGGGCTGGACTCTGTAATCACGATGAGCCTCGTTGTGTTACTTACCGGCGTATACGACGCAGATGGAGGAGCGATCGGCGAGTTGAGGTATTGGATCGGCGCTCGCCTAGGTAAAACACATTGCTCGCTCTGCGAAGTTACTCATTCCGCTATTAGGGAGAGGCGTGAGTGGAGCGAGACGCGCTCAACTTTGAGTGTTGAGTTCCGTACTGTGCATCGAGATGAGCAGAGCGAACCCGTCTTGACTGCAACTAAGGGCCTATTCCCTGCGGTTGTCGCTCAAGATGAGGATGGAGCGGCATACCTGCTCCTCGGCCCTGAGGATATTGCGGAGATTGCTCGCCACGCCGAGCCTCACCTTGCGTTGGTTGCAGCGGTAGAGCAAGCGGGTACAGCGGTTGGCCTCTCTTGGCCGGGGGGATCCCTAAGAAATCCCTGAGCGACCCAAGCAGGTGGCCATTAGGTGTGAAGATGTATACCTATCAGAGCCGATGAGAAGAGATAGTGAAACTTCATCAAGCAAATAAAGATCGCCATCAAGGATACTTGCGCGCAGTTTTTCTCAGGCCACTAGCCCTGGTCGCCGTGATAAGTCTTGTCTCCTCGCTCTCGGTCAGCACTGATAGTCGAGAAGCCTCTGCTGTTCAGCGCTCTGCGGCGGTCGTCAAGAATGCGGGTTCAGGTACCGCGGCGGGGCCGCGCATCGCTGCGCTCTCCTTGCTTGTGACGCGCTCTGACGCGACGGTGGTTGAGTCGAATCGAGATCTTGGAAATCTGAGGTCGCAGCTAGTACGCCTCCAGAGCGCTGAGGCAGCAGCGCGGGCCCATACCGACGAGTTAGGAGTCATCGAAGCGCAGGCCCAGAGCAACCTCATTGAGGCTAGAGCGACTCTCGCTAGCCTCGCCGCAGCTGCGTATCGAGGTACTGCGAGTGCACCGACTTTAGTCATATTTTTGAGGGCTAGAACTCCACTCGATATCGAGTACCGCCAAGAGCTTGTTCGTCAGACCGCAAGGGTTCGTAATAGGGCTTTAAGGCAAGCAAAATCTGCAGAAGTCATAGCTGCGAATGCAACAAGAACTGCACGAATCGAGCGAGACCGCATCCGGGGAGAAGTCGAGACAGTCTCTGCCCGGATACCTGTAGTGGAGAAGCGTGGTAGTTCCGCTCGCATCAGCGCTACAAACGGTCGGTTCTGGCTGGCGCGTTGGAGCTCAATCGCTAACGGTACGGCAACCGCAATACGCGGGCAGCCGGTACTCGGCTCAGAGGAGATGTCGCGCTGGTTTATTGGTACACGCGGTAATCGGTCTCGAGCCACAGTTCCGATGCCTGAGCTTGCGGGTTACTACGTCGAGGAGGGTTCCTCTGAGAATATTCGTGGCGATATTGCATTCGCTCAGAGTGTCTTAGAGACGGGTGGCTTTAGGTTCCCAGATGGAGGCCAGGTTGCTCCTAGCGACAATAACTTTGCAGGTATGGGTGCTTGCGACTCTTGTGCATCTGGTCGCTCGTACCCTTCAGCCCGAATCGGTGTGAGAGGGCAAATGCAGTTGCTGCGTGTCTACGCGCAGCCTGGTCTGCGTAACTCAATGCTGGGTAACCCCGCAGTAGACCCGCGCCTCGATACTCATTATCTAAAGGGGAAGGTCCAGACATGGTCTGGCCTAACCGGTACCTGGGCGACCGCTCGTGCATATGGAGATCGAATCATTGAGATCTACTCAGAGATGCTTTCATGGCTAACGGACCGCGCAGGCTTGGGATAAATCTAATAGGCCCTGATTCGCTTTGAGAACATCACGAGCGAAGACAAACTCGTAGATCCCTCCAAATTAGGGAGTAACCCCAAGGCTCTCTGCGATTGCTTCTCCTGCTCTGCGGCCAGAGAAAAGCGCTCCTTGAATAGATGCCGTATCCCTGTGATCTCCACATACCCAAAGGTTGTCCCCAAGATTGACGCGTTGACGAGCCTTAAGTGGCGCGCGCTGATCCGGGTGTCCATGAATAATTCGGTCTATGCGCAGTGTCTCCCATGACTCGACGACTGGCCCAATCCATTGCGTTAGGTGCTTTCGCGCCTGTGTCTCTAATCCAACATCTCCAACGGTTCCAGGAATCGATGCTGCGATTAAACACTTTCCGGGCGGAGCATATTTCTCGGAGACCGCGCTCATGATCGCTAGATTGCGCACAGCGGCATCGGTGCTGCCATCGAGAGCGATGAATTTACCTATTCCTGGTGGCGGCGAATCTGCTGAGAACCAGATACACGATGTTGAGCGTGAACCTGGATCAGGTATCCCTAACAGCCGTGACGCGCTTGCTCCATCAGTTGCAACTACGACTGCGTCTGCCGTGATGCGATCTCCCCCGTCAATTACCAGATGAGTCCCGGTTGTCTCAACTGCTCGTGCTCCAAGGCGGATGGTTCCAGGGGCAAGCGATGAGGCAAGTTGTTTAGTAATTTCTCCCATGCCTCTCGCTGGCACTCCTGAGGTCCCGGTAGCGAGCATTCGCAGTATTAAAAGAAATCTGAGGGAGGAGACCTCGAGGTCTGGATCAAGTTGAATACCCGA
>CALQAT020000053.1:0-11204 GCA_943328625.2 Bordetella parapertussis
CCATGCCACATACTCATCCGGGTGCGGGCCGAGCCCTGAGACGACCCCGAGGCCCAGCGGCATGAACATGCCCAAGCAGAGCCCAAGTGGGGCGAGGAGAACAACGGTTACAACAACCCGAATCCCGAATGCTGCCGGTAGGAGCGCATCGGTAATGGGGTCGAGGGCGAATAGGTAGAAGACGCCGAGTACCGCCAATGCCGCACCGCTAGTAATCACTGCACGGCGAGGCGAGGCAGCGAACCGCTTACTCAGTAGCGCCCCTAAACCAGTGAAGACCAAGATTGATGCGAGAGTAACGGTCAGCGAATAAGTCGGGTAGCCAAGGAATCTCACGAGTCGCTGAATCATCGAGATCTCATAGAGCATGAACCCGAGGCCAAGAGCAGCGAAGTAGAGCGCAGAGCGCCCCTTAGCTGGTAGAGCCCTCCACTCCTTCCTAACAAAAATGAATGGAGCGAGTAGGAAGAGTGTGGCGTAACCGATCGCCACAAGGAGTAGCAGGAGCAGCACTCTCTCGCCGATTACATCCTCGGGGTTATTCGTTGAGAACGGCTTAGTGATATTCGAGAGCACCGAGCCGAACCCTGAGAAGTGCCAGAAGAACGGGCGATCATCATGGACTGCAAATACTTCGCGCGGGTATGTCGCCGCAATCGCGTTCGCCGCTTCACTAGATGAAGCACCCGCTAATTTCCCGACAATGCCGCCATCGTTAAAGCCCCCCGGAGCGTAGGCAACGCCAGCGAGCGGAACAGTAGGCACGGCAGCGTTGAGACGCGCAACTTCCTCCGGTGTAAATGGAGTGCGCTTGACCATGATTGTTGAGAGGTCACCGGTTTTATTTGTGACAAACGACGAGACAATGATGTGCTGCGAAGGATCAGCGACGCCGATCTTGGAGAGCGCATCGCGCGCGGTCATGACATAACGAGCCGTGCGACTCGGGCGCCCTACGTAATCAAGTTCACCGAACTGAACAACCATGATTCCGTCGTTCGTGAGGTGCTTCAAGGATTCGGCGATCATCTCAGATGTATAGAGATATGACTCTGAGAGCACAAACGCCCCCGATGATGCAGCGTTGCTTGCGGCATAGGAGTCTGGGGCTACATACCAGACGAGGTTGTACTTGTCTTTGCTGCGAAAAATAAAGGAGCGCCCATCACCTTGGTGAATTTTGACTCCAGGCTGCTTCGGTAAATCTCCGGAGAACTCTCGCAGCTGACCCTTGAGCAACCCAACCGTTACGGGATTGAGCTCAACGCCCTCGATCTTGGGGGACTTGAAGTGCAGCGCAGCAACTATCTCGTTGCCACCAGCCGATCCGATGATCAATGTATGTGCAGGCGGCTCCCCGTGTACCCGAAATGGAAGCACTCGTGGGTCGGTGTCGTACTCGATTGCAGCGTCGGGGTCACCCTTGTATGCATGAATCCCTGATCCAAAAGTTCCGTCGTGCAGGAGCAAGTAGTTATCAAAAATCTTCTCTGCGTCCACCCTGAAGACCGGTCCCCACCCGCCTAGAGCTTCCTTTACTGGCTGCTCTTTGCCACCCTCGACCTGAACGTCCGGCACCTTTATTACCTGAACCACCATGAGCAGGAGCAGGACTCCGAGTACCCCTGCAATAGCAGTCGAGACCCCAAGTCGCGGATTCGCTACTACTGCCGCTAGTGCCATAACGAGCGCTGCGAGCATAACTACCTGCGGAGGCCCTAGCCACCAGATAAGAGGAATTGCTAATGCACACCCAAGTGCCGCTCCGATTAAGTCTGCGAAGTAAAAGCGATTGACTCGATCCTCTGCGCGCCCAAGAAGTACTGCAACAATCACACCGATCATGATGAACGCAGCGAAGAGCGTGAAGCAGATAGCAATAAGGACGCCAAGATTGTTCCACGAATTGGCTGTGCCGTAGTCCCAAATCTTGATCGTATCGATTGGAATCCATGCGATTACAAACTCACTCGCAGCAATCAGAACCGCTCCAACCAACGCGCAGATTGTGACGACCGTGTCGGTTGCAGCCTTGCGGAGGCGAGGCCACACAACGACAAAGATTCCACCTGAACCAATACCGAGAAGCGCTAGACCAAGGACGAGATACGTGTAGTAGTACCAGAGTTTGAATGAGACAATGCGTGTGAAGGCAACCTCAAGGAGAAGCCCGGCAAGACTGATGAGGAAAATTGTCGCGATGTGTCGCGAGCGAGCAGCAAGCGGGTTACTCAAGGAAGTCACCGATCAGTCGTAGTAGCCAGAGTGGATATAAACGCAGGGAACGCCTTCCTTGCGGAGCATCTCAACGTTGCGTCGATCGTCTTCAATGCCAAAGCGAATATCGAAACCAAAGGCGCGCAGATCCCAGAGAGAGCCTTGTTTGTATTCGCGAGCCAATTCGTAGTCTCCCCATGCGCGCGTGATGAGTAGATCCCAACGAATCCCGTAGCGGTGAAGCCACCCGACCGTTAGGTGCGCTACGCGCTGCGGGCGCGCGGTAAGAAGCACGACACTCAAGTTCGGGTCGAGATTATCGAGCAGGACCTTTACTTCTTCAATAACCGGGTCGTCTCCACATGCCTCGAAGAAAGCATTCCAGTCGCGACGGGGCGCCTCTAAATAATGCTGCCGACTAACTGCGTCGGAGAGCACGCCATCTATATCGACGAGCACTGCACCCCCTGGCTCGACTACACCATCACGCCACTGCCAGTTCTCAGGCTGAATTGATAAACGCGTCATTATTTTTGATTTTCCTCTAAGTCGTCTACTTCGTCATCCTCGGAGTCAACCGCAAGATAACGATCCTTGATGCGCGCTACTACTCCGGGATCCGCAAGCGTAGTGGTATCTCCAAGAGTCTCATCATCGGCGACGTTACGCAGCAGTCTTCGCATGATCTTGCCGGAGCGAGTCTTGGGCAAGTCATCTGTAAAGAGAATTGACTTGGGCCGCGCAATTGCCCCGATCAGGTTGCCGACATGGATGCGCAGTTCCTTCTCAAGCGCCTTGCTCGGTTCGTGGTCATTCTTTAGAACAACAAATGCACTAATGGCTTGCCCCGTAGTCGGATCATGGACCCCAACCACGGCGGCCTCAGCTACTGCATGATGATCGACAAGAGCGCTCTCTACCTCGGCCGTTGAGATGTTGTGCCCACTCACGAGCATCACGTCGTCGACCCGACCGAGGAGCCACATGTAGCCCTCATCATCGTAACGAGCACCATCGCCAGCAAAATAAAGCCCGGGGAATCTCGACCAGTACGTCTCTTGAAAGCGCTCGGGGTCTCCCCATATGCCTCTTAGCATCGAGGGCCAAGGCTTCGTGAGTACTAGATACCCCCCGCCCGGGATTCCGACATGGCGCCCGTCGTCCCCGACAACATCTACTCCGATACCCGGCATCGCAAATGTCGCACTACCTGGCTTGAGTGTCGTTAGTCCCGGTAATGGGCTAATCATCACCGCGCCGGTCTCTGTCTGCCACCAAGTATCGACGATCGGCGTCTTACTGCCTCCGATCACATCGTGATACCAAATCCATGCCTCAGGATTAATCGGCTCGCCAACACTCCCAAGCAGGCGCAGAGAGGTGAGGTCATGTGCTCCTGGGTACTCAACTCCCCACTTCATAAATGTACGGATTGCTGTTGGTGCCGTGTAGAGAATCGTCACTGCGTATTTCTCGACGATTGCCCAGAAGCGATCCTTATCAGGATAATCAGGCGTGCCTTCGTAGAGCACGCTCGTTGCTCTGTTCGCGAGCGGACCATAAACAATGTACGAATGCCCCGTTACCCATCCACAATCAGCGGTACACCAATACACGTCTTCGTCTGGGTGAATATCGAAGATGCTACGGAAGGTAGATGTCACCCCGGTTAAGTAACCGCCCGTCGTGTGCATGATGCCTTTGGGCTTTGCAGTGGTACCACTCGTATAGAGAATGAAGAGCAATTGCTCTGCATCCATAGGCTCAGGTATGCACTCTGGACTCTGGCGGTCTACTAGATCATGCCACCAGATATCTCTGCCATCTGTCATTTCATTGCCGTGATCAGTACGGCGAAGAACGATGCACTTCTCGATGGTCGGCGTATCTAATAGCGCCTCATCGACAATGTCCTTAAGCGCCACCACGCCACCGCGCCGCCATGCGCCATCACAGGTGATGACAATCTTGGCCTCGGCATCATTTATACGGCCTCGTAATGAGTCGGAGGAGAAGCCACCGAAGACAACCGAGTGCGCTGCGCCGATGCGCGCGCATGCCAGCATTGCGACAGTGAGTTCCGGCACCATCCCCATATAAATAGCAACACGGTCACCTCGCTGAACGCCTAACTCCTTGAGGGCATTAGCGCAGCGTGATACATCTTCAAGTAACTGAGAATATGTAATTGCACGCTCATCCCCGGGCTCGCCCTCCCAGAAAAATGCGACCTGCGATCCATGCCCAGACTCAATATGGCGGTCAAGACAGTTATATGTGACATTGAGTGTTCCATCAACGAACCACTTGGCATTCGGCGGGTCCCAGTCGAGGACCTTGCTCCACTCGGTATCCCAGTGAAGAAGATCTTTCGCCTGACCAGCCCAGTACGACTCGAAGTCTGCATCGCCAGCATCGTGGAGCGAGGTGTCGCTTACGTTCGCGCGCGCAACAAACTCGGAGGACGGGGCAAAGTGGCGCAGCTCAGTTTGATGGGTCTCTATTGCATCGGACATTCTTTAAAACTCCATTTTTAGAGGCATGCGAACCACTTAAGGTCAGAGGATACCCCTGCGGAGATTGCTCCCTTAGTGGTCTCTGGGATTTTTTAGCACCCTCAAGCTCACTTGATAGAGAACGCCTAAATCGCTACTCGCGACGGGCGATGATGACGGTAAAACCCCCAAGGCCCTCAGGGTCGGTAAGCATCGCTGCCTCGGTTGCCCTGCTTCTCCCGATTAAGGCCTCTAGGTCGCCACGTGCGGCACCCGCTAACCATGTGGCCTCACCGCTAGCGACCTCCTCGTCAATCCCTAGCCCCAATAACCACTCGGCCTGGGTTGTCTCGCTCTCAATCCTGAATCCCGCAGCCGCGACGGCATCTCTGAGCGACTCAAGGAGAACATCGGAGGTGATATCAGACTCCCCGGGATGCATTAACGGGTTGGAGCCTCGGGTGTGGTCTCGGTATGTCCGCAGCCATCCCCCTCTGCGCACCAAATCCTCTGCATTCCCTGCATAGTCAATGATCACCATCGCACCGGTCTCGATGCACTCTGCTGCGCGAGCAATCCACTCCGCGATGCCTACCTGCACTGGTAGGCGGTCACCAATGCGCGCTGCGAACTCTGGAATAAGGCTACGACGCTCCGCGTCAAGTGGCGCGAGTACCTCAACGAATATTGGTGTTCCAGCCCCAGCGACACTCTCACTACCAAGCCCCACTCGAACCTCTGCCCAACCCTCGGTCGTGAACTCTGCAACATCAAAGGCAAGATTGTCGAGTAACTCGTTGGCAATGATCACCCCGCTCGTTGACGAATCCGGAAGGTCTGCGAGTATCGATACGTTGGAGAACTTCCCAAGAGTCACTTCCTGCACCTGGCGAAGCGCCTCGCTCCGTTCAACCGTTATGTAATTGATCGCAGAGCTGAATCCTCGATCACTGCGCAGCACCTCTCGACAGAGTCGCCCTGATCCTGCGCCGGCCTCAATAACTGTGAACTCTCTCGGGCTCCCCTGCTCCATCCACAATTTCTCGATCGCATTCGCAACTATCAATCCAAACAATGAACCCGTCTCAGGGCTAGTTACAAAATCGGATCGACCAGTTGGGCCTCTACCGACCGCAAAAAATCCAGCGTCTTCATCGTAGAGAGCGGTCTCCATAAATAGCGAGAACGGGATGCTTCCTGCGTTATCGATAATGCGAGCGAGCGAGTCGGAGACCGAGCGCTTGGAGCGCCTCTCTGACGAGCCGGACTCAATCAGAGCGCAGCGCCTGCTAGTTCACCGAGGCGCGCGATGACCTGCGGGTAGATACCCACAATGAGAACAAACGACCCGGTAATGGCGATTGCAGCATTGAGCGCGAACGGCGTCTTGAGGGGGCGTAGATCGATTCCCTCTGGAGTCTCTCTAAACCAAATTGCCCTCGCGACTCCTGCGTAATAGAAGAACGCTATGACCGAGTTGAGGGCCGCTATTACTCCAAGGATCACCGCTGGCGTTGTTCCCGCATCTAGCACTGAACGGAACATCACAAACTTCGCAAACCAACCGGCGAGAGGAGGAATACCAGCGAGCGAGAATAGGAAAGCCGAGGTCATAACCGCCAAGATCGGTGAGTACTTAGACATTCCGCCGAAGGACGAGATCTCATCGGACTGCGTACGTCGCATTGCAGCAATTACACACGCAAACATTCCGAGGTTCATCGCTCCATAGATCAGGATGTAGACGATTACCGCCTCAAACGAAGCATGCTTGGAACTCCCCATGCCTGCCACGGCGAAGGGTACGAGCATGAATCCGCCCTGAGCGATTGAGGAATACGCAAGCATGCGCACAATGCTGGTCTGGCGAATCGCAACGAGGTTTCCAACTGTCATGGAGAGCGCTGCTAGTACCCAAATGATGGGCTGCCAAGATGTATGGCTTGCATAGAAACCGAAGAAGATGACGTTTAGAAGAGCAACAAATCCACCTGCTTTGGATGCAACCGAGAGGAATGCCGTAACAGGTAAGGGCGCACCGTCGTAAGTATCAGGCGCCCAGAAGTGGAACGGCACAGCGCTGATCTTGAATGCAAAACCCACAATGGTGAGGAAGATCGCGATGCTGAAGAGCGCTGGGGTACCCGCTGATCCTGCATATTCCGCAATTCCGGAGAGCGAGGTTGAGCCACTGAGTCCGTAGACCATCGAGATTCCGTAGAGCATCACCGCAGATGAGAGCACGCCGATAATGAAGTACTTGACCGCTGCTTCGTTGGAGCGCGTGTCGTGCTTTCTCCAGCCTGCAAGCACGAAGGTTGGAATGGAGATCATCTCTAGCGCAACAAATATCGTGATGAGGTCGCGCGCCCCAGCCATGATCATCATGCCAAGCGTTGAGGTGAGGACTAATACATAGAACTCGCCCTGGTAGTAGTCGCCCTCCCCGATGTGGTCAACGGAGATGAGGAGTGTCACGTAGGCGACTATGAGGAAGAAGCCCTGAAAAGCAAGAGTATAGGTATCGACAACAAACGCCCCTCCGAAGAGAGAGCGGGTACCACCATCCCTTGCAAGAGTGATGATCGGGATTAGCGCAGCAAGGGTTCCAAACGCGGCTAGTTGATATGTCTTGAAGCGTTCACGGTACTCAAAGAAAAAGTCCGCGATCAACACGACAACGATCGTCACTGTGACAGCGACGAGCGGAGCTAGAGCGTGTAGATCCCAATGCACCTTCACTCGGTCAGCCCCCGAAGATGCGCGTTACTGCGCGGTCGGTGACGCCAAAAATAATTTGTGGGTAGATACCCAGAGCAAGAGTTAGAAGAATGAGCGGCGTCCATGCCATCCACTCTGCAGGCCCGACATCGTGGATGTGAGCCTCAGCGAATTCATCTTTCGGAACTCCAAATGCAACGCGTTGGTACATCCATAGGAGATACCCAGCGGAGAGAACAGTTCCGATCGCGGCCACGGCCATAAAGCCACGGAATAATCCTTCAGAGAGTCCAGCCGCAGGGCTATACGCCGAGAGGATTGCTGGGAACTCTCCCCAGAATCCTGCGAGGCCAGGGAGACCCAGCGAGGCCATGACGGCAAAACCGAGTATCCAACCCATACGCGGTGCCTGCTGAAGCAGCCCACCAAGTCTTGACATTTCGCGGGTGTGGTAATTGTGCTGAACGGAGCCGGCTACGAAGAAGAGCAGGCCGGTGATTAAACCATGCGCAACCATCCCGAAGATCGCAGCGTTGATTCCAAATGTGGTCAGCGTTGCAATACCGAGCATCACAAAACCCATGTGAGAGACGGAGGAGAAGGCGATCACGCGCTTCATATCTGTCTGCGCTAGGCAAGCAAGGGCACCGTAAATAATTCCAATTACAGCGAGCAGACCAATCCAAGGGGCCCATGTCTGCGCTCCACTTGGGAGAATCGGGAGAGCGATTCGAATGAAACCAAATGTTCCAAGTTTTAGAAGTACTGCAGCCAAGATGACAGAGCCAACAGTCGGCGCCTCCGTATGCGCATCGGGGAGCCAAGTGTGGAAGGGGAACATCGGGACTTTGATCGCGAATCCAAGGAACAGACCAGCGAATATCAAGACTTGAGTGCCGTGAGCAATCCCGGCGCCGTGAAGGCGTGCAAGCTCTGGTATCTGGAAGCTACCTAGCTTGAAGTAGAGCGCCAAGAACGACAGCAGCATCAATGCTGAGCCGAAGAGGGTGAACAGGAAGAACTTGATAGATGCGTACTCGCGGTTCGGTCCCCCCCAGACGCCGATCATGAAGAACATCGGGAGAAGCACTACCTCGAAGAAGATGAAGAACAAGATCAAGTCTTGTGCAACAAATGTTCCGTTCATCCCAACCTCGAGGAGCAGGATGAGGGCTAGGAACGCCTTCGGGTTATGGGGTTCGGGAAAGTGGTTCCATGAGTAGATAATGCAGAGGATCGTGATCAGCATCGAGAGAGCAAACATTGGGAGTGCAATGCCATCTATGCCTAGGTGGTAGCGAGCGTCGATCACCGGTATCCAACTCTTGTTCACTACGAACTGGAGGCTCCCAGACCTGTTGTAGTTGAACTTCGTCAGGATCCCAATGCCGACGGCAGCCGTGACGATGGTTGTCAGGAGCGCTATGACCTTGACGGTCTGCTCCTGAGCCTTCGGTGTGGCTAATACCAGCACGAGACCGACTGCGGGGAGGAAGACCGCGAGGGTCAGTGCCCAACTGTCGAACCAATCCATTTAAAGAATCCTCCTGATTACTTTGCGAGAATGAGCGCGATACTGAAGATCGCGATCGCAATGACGATGAGCAGCGCATAACGCTGTACCTGACCAGACTGCAGGCGACGAAGAAGCCCTCCGGCCGCCCCCGTCTCCTTAGCAAGCCCGTTATATGCAGAGTCGACCGTACCTTGATCGACATATTTGTAGAGACCGCGCCCGAATGCGGGTGCTCCTCGACCGATGCCATTTACGACACCGTCAAGAATGTTCTGGTTAAACCAATATGCACTTCGAGCCAATGGCCCCTTGATTCCCCCTACCACGACGTCTGTGTAAAGAACATCTAGGTAGTACTTATTGACGAGGAATGTATAACCACCGCGAGCTGCTGCATTGCGCTGCGTGAGACCCTTGAATGGTCCGAGTTGATCCTTGCGGAACCAGAGGTATGAGCAGACGCCAACGGATAGCAAGACCGCCATTACCGAGACCGCTGCGAGTATCCCCTCGAACTGTGGAACCACGACTTCTGGGAACGCAACTCTCGGCTCTACATACTCGGCGAACTTCTCGACACCAAGTGGCGCAGCATTTGCGAGACCTGCAACCGTGCTGAAGACAGCAAGAATAATTAGGGGAACCGTGATTGCTTTAGGCGACTCGTGGGGGTGGTGGTGACCGCGATACTCACCGAAGAATGTGAGGTAGATGCAGCGCGTCATATAAGCAGCAGTTAGAACCGCACCAGCTATTCCGATGATCTGGAAGAAGTGGAAACCACTCTGCCCCGCAGTCGCAAGAATTTCGTCCTTGGACCAGAAACCAGCGAGTGGAACGATTCCTGCGAGAGCCGCCGAGCCGATCATGAAGGTCGCAAATGTGATCGGCATGAACTTACGCAGACCACCCATGTCTTTCTTCATGTCAAAGGAGTGGTGCGACCCTGAATGACTAATGGAACCTGCGCCTAGGAAGAGCAGAGCCTTGAAGAATGCGTGTGTAAAGAGGTGGAAGATTGCACCGACCCATGCACCGACGCCTAGCCCCATGACCATGTAACCGAGTTGGCTAATAGTTGAGTAGGCAAGAACCTTCTTGATGTCGTCCTGCACAAACGCTAGGAGCGCACCGACGATGATTGTGATCGCACCGATAATCGCCATTGGGTTCATACCGCCATCGGCGATCGAGAAGCCCTGCCAGAAGACGCCGTATAGACGAGCACCGAGATACACGCCCGCTACAACCATTGTTGCGGCGTGAATGAGGGCAGATACAGGGGTTGGTCCGGCCATTGCATCGGGGAGCCAGGTATGGAGTGGGAACTGTCCACTCTTTCCGATAATCCCCATGAGCAGAAGTGATGCTCCGACCAACCAGATGGTGTGCCCACCACGCCCGGCCAACGCAGCCTCATTGATCTCAGTGAGGTTGAAGGTCTGACCAGCAGCGAAGAAAGTGACGATTACTCCAAGTAGCAGCCCTATGTCGCCGGTACGCGTTGTGAGGAAAGCCTTGATTGCAGCATTCGAGTTTGGCTTCTCCTCCCACCAGTGACCAATCAGCATGAAGGAGCAGACACCGACAAGTTCCCAGCCGGTGAGGAGCATCAGTGAGTTATTAGCGACCACCAGTATGAGCATGGAGCCCGTGAAGAGGCTCAGTGCTGCATAGAAATATGTGTAGCGAGTGTCGTGCTCCATGTACGCCGTTGAGTAGACGTGGACAAGGAGCGAGATAAATGTGACGACGAAGAGCATCATCACAGCCAGACCGTCGATCTGAATCCCAGCGCTGAACTTAATGAGCCCGTTGGACCACCAGTCCCATGTCTGGGTTATCGGGGCGATTCCACTCTCAGCGCCAACACCGCCATGGAACACGAGGCTCTTGCCTAATCCGGATAGAGCAGAGCCGCCCTCGCCCGCTAGAGAATCCTCTACATGCTGAATCCACTGGAAGGCGGTGATGCATGACATCACGAACGCCGCGCCTACCGCTGTGATCCCTACCTCTGCACCGCGCTTGGGCATGCGCTTTCCAAAGAGAAGAATCGTTACGAAGGAGAGCACCATGAGCAAGGGGATTACCCAGGCATGGGAGATGAGCCACGGAGCAGCGATCTCTGCCTTCTCTGTTGTTGTCTCTACTGCGAGTCTGTACATAGTTATGAAATCAGCCCTTCAGTTGTTGGGCCTGATCAAGGTCCGGGCTGCGGAAATTACGGAACAAGAGGAGAATGATCGCGAGAC
>CALQAT020000054.1:0-11088 GCA_943328625.2 Bordetella parapertussis
ACCTCCGGAGGGGATTTGGCTATGCCTAACCCTAGGGTCTAGCGAGAGAGAATCAGGTGACCCTTAGGCCCAAGAGAATCACAGAGATAAAGAAGATGAGAGCAGCGATCACCGTGAGGCGGTCGAGGTTGCGCTCAACGACGGTGCTCCCGGCCATTGAGCCACCGAGCTGACCCCCACCGAACATGTCAGAGAGTCCGCCACCGCGACCAGCGTGGAGGAGGATCAAAAGGATGAGCGTGAGCGCCATGGCTACGCATACAACGAGAATTATTGAGGTAAGCACATTTCTCCCTTAGCGGACGGGCGTGAAACTACCACGCAGAATGCTCGGATCGGCGAGTCCTGCGTGAAAAACACTCCGTACTGAGCCTCGAATCACCCTTTGCTCGCTACAGCACTAACCAACTGGCCTCGACAAGCCGTATTTAGCCAAATCTCACGATTCGGGCGAAATCATCTGGCTCCAGCGAAGCCCCGCCGACAAGCGCGCCATCGATATCAGCGCAGGCCATCAGTTCGCCAATATTTCCGGGCTTCACACTTCCACCGTACTGAATGCGCAGACTCTGAGCAGCGGTGACTCCGGCGATCTCCTCTACCTGCTTACGGATGAACGCACACATCGCTTGAGCGTCATCAGTGCTTGCTGTCCGCCCGGTGCCAATAGCCCATATGGGTTCGTAGGCAACAACGAGGGTTGCAATATTGCCTTTCGAGACCCCGGCCAAACCAGCGACTAGTTGCGCCGCCACCTTCGCCTCGGCACCACCAGCATCTCGTTCCGCAAGCGTCTCCCCTACGCAGAGAATCGGAACCATCGCGAACTTAAGCACGGCTTTAAGTTTGAGGTTCACTGTCTCATCGGACTCGCCGAAAATCTCACGTCGCTCCGAGTGCCCGACGATGACGTACTTGACATTTAGTTTGGCGAGCATCCCTGGGCTTACTTCCCCCGTGAAAGCACCACTATCTTCATGGAAACAATTCTGAGCACCAAGGGCCATAGGGATTCGATCGGCGTCGAGCATCGTCTGTAAGGATCGGAGGTCAGTAAAGGGTGGGCAGATCACGACCTCAACGTGCTCGTAATCAGTTTTATCCAACTGGTACGAAAGCTTCTGAGTCACTTGTATTGCTTGGTAGTGATCGTGATTCATCTTCCAATTACCAGCGATAATTGGCATGCGGGCGTTCTGGGTCGAGCTCATTGCAGGGGTCTCCCTTTTCGAAGTGCGGCAAGCCCAGGAAGGTCGCCTAACTCGAGGAACTCTAGTGAGGCACCTCCACCTGTGCTCATGTGATCGATCTGATCATCTAGATGCATCGCTCTAACTGCAGCAGCGCTATCTCCCCCACCAACGACGGTGAACCCGGAGCACTCTGCGACAGCCTCCGCTACCGTGATCGTCCCTCCAGCAAAGGGGGCAACCTCGAACACGCCCATCGGGCCGTTCCAAAGGATTGTTCGCGCCTCGCCGATTTGATCTGCGAATAGTGCTGCGGTCTCAGGCCCAATATCAAGGCCTTTCCAGCCATCGGGAATCGCATTGGCCTTGACGACGACTGCTTCAGCGTCCTCAGAAATCTCCTTAGCAATCACGATGTCTACGGGAACATCAACGCGCCCCGTTGCAAGGAGGTCTTTGCAGGCACCGATGAAATCAACCTCAAGTAGCGAATCGCCTACGGAATGACCTTGCGCTGCGAGGAATGTAAACGCCATTGCGCCGCCGACAAGTATGCGATCACATTTGGAGAGCAACGCCTTAATGATTCCTAGCTTGTCGGATACCTTCGATCCACCGAGTACCGCGATGAACGGCTTGGCGGGCTGACCAAGTAGCCCGCCCAAGGTCTCAACCTCGCTGCGGAGAAGCAGACCAGCCGCTGATGGAAGAAGCAGAGGTGGGCCGACAATTGAACCGTGCGAACGATGAGAGGCACCAAATGCGTCGTTGACATAGAGGTCGAATGGAGCCACAAGGTTCGATACGAAGGCTGGACTATTGGCCTCTTCACCTGCATCAAAGCGCAGGTTCTCGAGCATCATCACCTCGCCTCCGCTGAGCGAGGCAATCATTGAGTCTGCCCCCGAACCAAATATTTGATCTGAGAGTTCAATCTCCGCGCCGAGTAGTTCTGAGAGCCGCAGCGCAACGGGGGCGAGCGAGAACTTTGGATCAACTACGCCCTTTGGTCGCCCTAGGTGGGCAGCAATTACTACTGAGGCTCCTTGATTTCGCAACCAATCAATGGTTGGGATTGCCGAGGTAAGCCGCAGATCGTCAGCGACCACACCATCAGCTATCGGTGCGTTGAGTTCGCAGCGAACGAGAACCCTTGCACCCTTGATGGATGGAAGATCCTCAAGGAGAGGCAAATCAATTGGCATCTATCAACCGATGAAGCGGACCAGGTCAACAAGGCGGTTTGAGTAACCCCACTCGTTGTCGTACCAGCCAAGTACCTTCACAAGATTTCCATTCGCCGATGTATCGACCGCTGAGAAAATACATGAGGATGCGTTCCCAACAATATCGGCCGAGACAAGAGGCTCTTCGCTGTACTGGAGCACTCCCCGGAAGGCCGGATTAGCAGCCGCTGCAGCAAAAGCTGCATTGATCTCTTCAGGTGATGCTCCCTTGCGCAGCTCAACTGTTAGGTCTGTAATTGAGCCTGTAGGTGTCGGTACGCGAAGAGCCATACCGTCGAGGCGACCCTTCAACTGCGGAAGCACCAGCCCGATGGCACGGGCTGCGCCGGTGCTGCTTGGAATGATTGAGAGTGCCGCTGCACGCATACGTCGGAGATCAGGCTTTCCCGAACGCGAGGTCGCCGCTAGGTCCTGAAGGGATTGATCGGAGGTATACGCATGAACAGTTGTCATGAACCCCTTCTCGATGCCGTAGGAATCGTCGAGCACCTTTGCGAGCGGAGCGAGACAGTTAGTCGTGCAGGAAGCGTTGGAGATAACTGTGTGAAGCGCAGCGTCATAAGCGTCGTCATTTACTCCCATGCAGATCGTTACATCAGCATCGTTAGAGGGCGCAGAGATGATGACTCGTTTCGCTCCACCTGCAAGGTGTCCTGCCGCTCCATCTCTCGCAGTAAATACACCGGTTGATTCAATTACAACATCTACGCCCTCGTCGCCCCACGGCACATCTGCTGGATTCTTGGACTCAAGCTTTTTGATGTTTACACCGTCAATGGAGAATCCATTAGGGGAGACGGCTACAGCGTTAGCGAGCATTCCGCCGACAGAATCGTGCTTCAGAAGGAAGGCTGCAGTCTCGCTGTCACCGAATGGGTCGTTAACCGCTACGAGCTCAATGCCCGACTCTGCACCGCGGGCGAGAATCGCACGAGTGAAAGAACGACCGATACGCCCAAAACCATTGATGCCGACCCGTACCGCCATTTGATGCTCCTATTTCCAGGTTGATTGATACTCATTGCAGTCTTATCTAATGCTGTGGGGCCATTATCTACGCCACGAGGGTCAGGCTGTCGGATTCAAGGCCCGATGATCCAAATTTATCGCCGAAACCAAGGCCGAAATCTATGCCGGAGTATTCCATGAACCGATCTGGGAACTATTCCTTGAGCCGATCTCGGTGCCGAACAGTGGCGGAGTACCCCAGCCCCTCAAGTATCCCAACGAACGCCTCAGAGACAGCGACGCTGCGGTGCCTACCGCCAGTGCAGCCAAATGCCACAGAGAGGTACGACTTACCTTCACTCTCATATGCAGGGAGCGTAAGGGAGAAGAGGTCCGCGACTGACTGCAAATATTTTGGGGTTACAGGCTGGTTGAGTACATATTCTTTAACCGCCAAATCAGTTCCGTCTAAGGGTCGCAACTCCTCTACCCAATGTGGATTGGGGATGAAGCGAACATCAAAGACCAGGTCGACATCGACTGGAAGGCCATGTTTATATCCAAAGGAGACTACTGAGATCTGGAGTGTTCCAGGCCTGTGCTCGCCTAGACAGACTTCGTGCACTCGGTCGCGCAGTTCATGCACATTTAAACTCGAGGTATCGAGCACTACATCGGCTCGACCCTTGAGATTCTCTAAAAGAGACCGCTCCCTTGCTATTCCGTCGACGACTCGCTCGCTATCCGCTAGCGGATGTCGACGCCTTGTTGCTTCGTAACGGCGAACCAATACCTCATCGGCAGCGTCTAAGAAAATGACACGCGTCTGGGCGCCAGTTGCCTCCAAATCAGAGAGTGCCTCTATCAAATCCTCGACGAAGAGTCCAGATCGCACATCGACAACAAGTACATATTTGTTGACACGCTCACCGCTGCGTGCAAGGTCAGCGACTTTCCCAATCAATGCTGGGGGGAGATTGTCAATGACGAAGTAACCGAGATCCTCCAATGCGTCGGCAGCAGTGGAGCGCCCGGCACCGGACATTCCTGTGAGCACGGTCACCTCGAGGGGTGAACTCTGCGGGGTCATAGTTCTAACAATGGCAGGTCTGGAGGCTCATTGGGTTGTTCTTCTGCAATATCAACCGACTCAAGCTGCAGATCGTTTGGAAGAGCAGCGCCATGAAGTGCTCGATATAGAGCCTCTCCGGCGGATTCTGGGAGCCAGCCCAACCCGGTAAGCGTATCTTCGCTCTGCTCTCTTAGGCGCTTCACCGACCCGAACTCTTTAAGTAGACGCTTCCTTCGCACCGGCCCCAGCCCTGGCACCTCGTCGAGGACCGAGGTAGTCATACGTTTGTCTCGACGCGACCTGTGGAAAGTAATTGCGAACCTATGCGCCTCATCCCTTACTTGCTGGAGGAGATAGAGCGCCTCCGAGTTGCGGTCAATCTCAATCGGGTCACTCTGGCCGGGGACATAAACCTCCTCAAAACGTTTAGCGAGGCCCACTACGGGAATGTGCGAAAGGCCGAGTCTCTGCAGCACATCGACCGCCACGCTTAGCTGCCCCTTCCCTCCATCAACAACAACGAGTTGCGGTGGGTAACCAAAACGCTTGCCTGCCTGAGCACCCTCATCCCTGTCGCGTAGATATGCAGTAAACCTGCGGGTGAGTACTTCATCCATCGATGCGAAGTCATCCTGCCCTAGCGAGTGTTTCATCGCAAAGCGTCGATACTCAGAGCGTTTAGGGAGCCCATCCTCTAGAACAGTCATTGACGCAACAATCTCCGTGCCCTGAAGGTTGGAGATATCGAAACACTCGATGCGTAATGGCGCCTCTGGGAGTCCGAGTGCTTGCTGAAGTTCGTTTAAGGACCTAGCTCGTGCATTGTGATCGCTCGATCGTTTCAAACGGTGGCGAGCAAAGGCATCCACCGCGTTGCGCTCCACGGTCTCGGCGAGCACTTTCTTTGGACCACGCTTAGCGACTCGCACTACAGAGCGCTTACCTCGCACAGAGGAGAGCAATTCTTCGATGCTCGCCTGATCTGCTGGTAGGACTGGCACCAATATCTCCGGAGGCACATCATCGGCGGCGGCCCCCGCATAGAGAAGCTGGAGTACCCGCGCAATCAATGCTTCGGGCCCTAGGTCCTCGACCTTGTCTACGATCAAACCGCGTCGACCGATGACGCGACCGCGACGCACGTGAAATACCTGCACCGATGCCTCCAATGCATCATCAACAAGTGCGATCACGTCAAGGTCTTCATCTCTCTCCCCGACCATCACCTGGCGCTCTAAAACGCGTTCAATTGATCCAAGCTGATCGCGAAGTCGACCAGCCTTCTCGTACTCCATTGCCTCAGAAGCAGCGCTCATCTCCGCCGTTAGACGCTCGACGACGTTCTCCGTATTGCCCGCTAGGAATGAAGAGAGCTCTGCTACCAGCGAGTCGTAATCCTCCTTAGTTACTGCATCGACGCAGGGAGCCACACATTGCCCCAAGTCCGCGTAGAGGCACGCTCGCCCTAACCGTTCATGCCGCTTATATTTTGCTGCGGTGCAAGTTCGAATTGGGAACGTCTTCAGGAGCAAGTCGAGTGTCTCGCGTATTGCCCACGCATGCGCATAAGGGCCGAAATATCGCACACCGGGTTTCTTGGCGCCTCTCATAACCATTGCTCTAGGCCACTGTTCGCCGATTGTTACAGCGAGAAGTGGATACGACTTGTCGTCCTTAAGGTCGATATTAAAACGCGGCTGGAAACGTTTGATCAAATTAAATTCAAGGAAGAGCGCCTCTAATTCATTACGTACTTCTATCCACTCAACTGAGGTCGCCGCCTCAACCATTGAGCGGGTGCGGTGATGGAGGGTCTCGGGCCTTGCGAAGTAGGAACCGACCCGGTTCCTTAAATTCTTGGCCTTGCCTACATAGATAACCCGACCGTCTAGGTCCTTGAATTGATAGGAGCCTGGCGAATCTGGGATGGTTGAGGGGGCCGGGCGATCAAGCATTCTCATAGTCTCGCGGCTCAGCCCACATAAATGTCACATAAGGCGGTTACACTCTCTGTAGGCCGGCCTGGTAATCCGGTCATACATATGGATTCCGGGGCCTACAACCCCGCGGAGGGCGACCAGGCTGTCCCCGCAGGCCATTTCCGGAGACCAGAGCCAAGCCCCAGAAGGGCATTAGATGCTTCGAATTCAGACTCCCCTACCTGACCGCTACACAACTGCGTCTGCAGAGGAATTAGCCAATTGGATCTCCGAGGCAAAGGAGATTCTTGGTTCCCGTCTATTGATCCTCGGTCATCACTATCAGCGCGACGAGGTCATCAAGTGGGCAGATGCTCGTGGCGACTCGTTCCTTCTTGCACAGATTGCTCAAGAGAGCGTCGCAACCGAGATCATCTTCTGTGGAGTCCATTTCATGGCCGAATCAGCAGATGTACTCACAGGCGATCACCAGAATGTGATCCTCCCTGATTTGAATGCTGGCTGCTCAATGGCGGACATGGCCGACATAGATCAAGTCGAGGAGGCATGGGACTCTTTATCCGAGGTGATCGAGATTGAGAATCTCATTCCGATTACATATATGAACTCCTCTGCAGCAATCAAAGCCTTTGTAGGTCGAAATGGCGGAGCTGTATGCACCTCTTCAAATGCTCGAGCGGTTCTTGAATGGGCATTGAAGCAGGGCTCACGAGTCCTCTTCTTCCCCGATCAGCACCTAGGTAGAAATACTGGATTCGAGATGGGGTTCAAAGAAGAACAAATGCTCCTATGGGACCCTCGCAAGGAACTCGGCGGATTAACCGCAGCAGAGATAGAGCAATCCACGCTCCTGCTCTGGCGTGGTTGGTGCTCAGTGCACCAGCGCTTTACGCCTGCTCATGTTGAGAAATTTAGGGCTGATCACCCGAATGGTGAGGTCATTGTGCATCCCGAATGCTCACATGATGTAGTCGAGGTCGCAGACAGAGTTGGCTCAACTGAGCGGATTCTCAATTGGGTACAGAGTGCACCTCCCGGCTCAGCAATTGGGATCGGTACAGAAATTCACATGGTGCAGAGGCTCGCTGCAGAGAACCCTGACAAGACAATCGTCTCTTTAGATCCTCTTGTGTGCCCATGCTCGACAATGTTTCGAATCGACGCTCCACATCTTGCTTGGTGCTTAGAGTCGATAATTGCGGGCGATCCGGTCAATCGCATCTCTGTCTATCCGAGCGTAAGCGAGTGGGCTCGTGTCGCTCTACAGCGGATGCTCGACATCACGTAGCGAGATAGAACGAAGTGGCTTGCTAGATACGTAATGCCTGGAGCACTAGTAAGCGCGGGAACTCAGAAGCCTCCGCGTACTCGGGCGCCTTCGAGAGGAACCCGGCTGGAGGCGCAGGTTCAAGCATTCGATCCAAGACCAAACCGTTCTCTGCCATGGTATTCACGTACCTACTAAGCGGGCGATGAACAAAGGGAAGAATTACCCCCGGCTCCATCTGTTCATTGGTGATGCTCTCCGTGAGGTAAGCCCCGACACGCCAGTACTGCTCGCCGAGAATATGGTCATCAATCCAACCGCTTCCAGGCGCCTGGAGCAGAGGGTGATTGAGCATAAAGAGAAAACGGCCACCCACTCGAAGAACGCGAGAGACCTCGGCTAGAGCTGAGTCTGGGTCCTCAAGATGCTCGAATACTAAGCATGCGATTGCAGCATCGAAGGCGCCATCGGCAAATGGGAGAGCGGCAGCATCGCCCTGCGAATACACCGGACCACCACCGCGCTTTGTCGCTTCGAGAGTCTGCGCCGGAATTGGATCTAACCCAACTACACGCGCTCCTACAGCGGCGGCACGACGAGAGAGTTGCCCTTCTCCGCATCCAATATCCAAGACGCGGTCATATCCAGCTAGAGACTCAGCAACAATGGGGAGAATCTGCTCTTCATACTCTGGATCAGCGCCGTCAGTGAATCCCTCCTGCCACCAGGCAGCGTGCTCGGACCAAGCCGAGTATCGATCGCTCAAAGTCTCACTCTTATCTCTGCGCCAGCAGAACCGGCTCCAAATACTTGCCCGTCCATGAACCCTTGATCTTCACAACATCCTCCGGGGTTCCCTCTGCGATTAGAAGGCCACCCCCGTCGCCGCCTTCTGGACCGAGGTCAACAATCCAGTCAGCACACTTAATCACATCGAGATTGTGCTCAATAACCAGAACGGTGTTCCCTCCATCAACAAGGCGTTGGAGCACCCCTAACAATCGACGAACATCCTCAAAGTGGAGACCAGTTGTGGGTTCGTCGAGAATATAGATGGTCCTGCCAGTGGAGCGCTTGCCTAACTCCGTTGAGAGCTTCACTCGCTGCGCCTCTCCTCCGCTGAGCGTAGGAGCAGGCTGGCCAAGGCGTACATAACCGAGACCAACATCAACAAGGGTCTGCAATTGGCGCGCAATTGTTGGTTGATTCTGGAAAAACTCCAGTGCTTCTTCAGCAGGGAGATCCAACACCTCAGCGATGTTCTTCCCCTTGAAGGTCACCTCTAACGTATCTCTGTTGTAGCGCGCTCCTTTGCAGATTTCACAAGGAACGTAAACGTCCGGAAGAAAATGCATCTCGATCTTTATCGTGCCATCGCCTGCGCAGGACTCACAGCGACCACCTTTTACATTGAAAGAGAATCGTCCTTGTTGGTAACCGCGAATCTTTGCCTCTGGAGTCCCTGAAAAAAGCGTGCGAATCTTGTCGAAAACTTTTGTGTAGGTGGCCGGGTTTGATCTAGGTGTGCGCCCAATTGGGGATTGATCAATGGTAATCACCTTGTCGAGGTGCTCTATGCCGGTGACGCTCTTGTGCTTGCCAGGAACTGTGCGTGATTTATATACAGACTGCATTAAGACATTATTCAAGATGTCATTAACAAGAGTGCTCTTTCCGCTCCCGCTCACTCCGGTGACTGCAACAAAACAGGCGAGTGGGAAGCCAACGTCGATTCCACGCAGGTTGTGCTCTTTAGCTCCGATTACTCGTAACCAGTTCTCACTCGTCGGCCTGCGTTTCTTGGGGACCTCTATCCTGCGTGCACCCGAGAGGTACTGCCCTGTAATTGATCTCGGCTCCGATAGGAGATCCTCCAAAGATCCAGAGACGACAACCTCTCCGCCATGCTCCCCTGCGCCAGGGCCGATGTCGACGATGTGATCGGCTATTCGAATAGTCTCCTCATCGTGCTCGACAACGAGCACAGTGTTACCGAGGTCCCGGAGTCTCACCATCGTGTCAATTAAGCGCTGGTTATCTCGTTGATGAAGCCCTATGGATGGCTCGTCTAAAACATAGAGCACCCCAACCAAGCCGCTACCGATCTGAGAGGCAAGCCGGATGCGCTGCGCCTCACCACCCGCCAATGAACCGGCAGATCGATTCAAACTCAAGTAATCGAGGCCAACATCGAGCAGAAACTGAAGCCGATCGTTGACTTCTTTTAAGACGCGATCCGCAATGATTCGATCGCGCGCTGAGAAAACGATGCTACGGAAGAAAGTGGCTACGTCTCTAATACTTAGATTTCCAACCTCTGAGATGCTGCGTCCATCTACCTTCACAGCGAGAGAAGATGCACGGAGTCGCTGACCTAGGCAGGCAGGGCAGGGCACCTCGCGCATGTAGCCTTCGATCTGCTCGCGCAGGCGATCGCTATCAGCGTCGGTGTGTCGCCTTTCTAGCCACGGAATAACCCCTTCGTATCCTGAGCGGTACTCACGTTTACGCCCGTAGCGATTCTTGTATTTCACAAGCACTTGGGAATCGCCAGATCCGTACAGAACAATCTTTCGCTTTACGGCGCTCAGTTTCTTCCATGGCGTATCAACTGAGAATGAATGTTCCTCGCCCACCGCAATCAGGAGTCTGGTAAAGAACTCGCCTCTAAAACCAGACCAAGGAGCGATTGCCCCCTCCTGAATTGAGAGGTCTTCGTCGCGAATAACGAGTTCCGGGTCCACTTCGTAGCGAGTCCCGAGACCGTCGCATTTCTCACATGCTCCATATGGCGAATTAAACGAGAAATTGCGCGGGGCTAACTCATCGAACGAAACGCCGCAGTAGTTACAGGCGAGGTGCTCTGAGAAGGTCAAAGCCTCTGAAGCCTCCTCGCCCTCCGCTGGAACAATCTCGATCTCTGCAACGCCCTCTGCGAGCCTGAGCGCTGTCTCTAACGAATCGGTTAAACGGCGCTCAATGCCTTCTCGCTTCACAAGGCGATCGACTACGACGTCGATCGTATGCTGCTCATATCGCGCCAGTCTCTCTTTTGATCGGTCAGCTAACTCAACGACCTCACCATCAATACGCGCACGAGTAAATCCTTGTTGCTCTAGGTCAGCGAGGAGCCCTTCGTACTCGCCTTTGCGGCCACGTACCACAGGTGCGAGAACTTGGAAGCGAGTCCCCTCAGGGAGCTCGAGTATCCGATCAACGATCTGCTGCGGCGTCTGGCGAGTAATTACGCGCCCACAATCTGGGCAATGAGGGATACCTACACGAGCAAAAAGTAACCTCAGATAGTCATAGATCTCGGTGATAGTTCCTACGGTGGAGCGTGGATTTCTAGATGAAGATTTTTGATCAATGGAGATCGCTGGCGAGAGCCCCTCGATGAAATCAACATCGGGCTTATCCATCT
>CALQAT020000055.1:0-10487 GCA_943328625.2 Bordetella parapertussis
ACGGCATTAGGGCGAGTCGCTTTCCCGCCGCTCTCGCTCGACTGCTTTGTGGTCGCTTTCGCGCAGAGTGCCATTAGCGCGTCAGCAGCGTAAGCCTCTGGTCTTTCATGCACACCACTCTTACGCGCCACCTTGAAAATCTCATCCTGTATTGGTTTGAGCGCCGCCATTACGAGCGCACCGTTAGCAACTGTCATGCGCCCTCTTACATTGAAGGAGCCATCTAGATCTGTCCACGACTTGAAATAACGACTCTTATGTACCTGCCTGTGTCGCTCTGCTTCATCGGTAGCCCCGGCAACGACACGAGATGATGCGTCGCGGAGATCACGAACGGTTGCGTGTTGAGCGAGGTTCAAGAGTTGAGTCTCAGCATTCGGTGCCACGATAGCGCTGCGGGCTACCTCTACCGCCTGAGCATTGGAGAGAGTGCCGTTTCGCAGTGCAGCCTGGGTGACAGGCAAGTGCTGGAGTTGAGTAGCGAGAAGCACTACTGATTGGGCTTCATACTGCGGACAATCGGTCTCGATGGAGAGCCACTCTGAAATACTCTTCGCGCCCTCGCCTTTCCAGCTATTGGTTCGCTCTACCTGGCCAACGGCCACAGTGCGCAGAGAATCACCAGCACGACGTATCTCGTCGGCGATACCTACGAGCGCAGCGGCATCCTTGCCGGCGACTACATCGATATCGATACGCGAGGAGACCTCTCGTAAGTGGGTAACTATGTCTCTGAGTTTATCGAACATATGTTCGACTCTAAAACAGGGGTGGGACAACTACAAGAAAAACATTCGAGATTGCTAATTCTTGCCAGGAGAAGCTCTCTGCGACCCGAGGCGCAGGGGCAAACAACATTCGGAAATAGATCTCGCCCGGGTGCGAGGCACCCGGGCGAGGATCAAGAATTCGTGGAGAGCAGTCTCTTTCTAGGGGTTCGGTACCAAGACTGGGGTATTTGAGTTGTCACTAGTCACGTTACCAAGTTGCCCCCGGTCGTTGATTCCCCAACATGTGACTTGGCCATCGCTGAGCAATGCACACGAATGTTCCGTGCCGGTGCTGATTGCTGTTGCGGTAGAGATACCAGAGACTGGTACCGGAGTAAGCGCGCTGTTCTTGCTGTCGTTGATGGCGCGAGGAGTCCCGTCACCGAGTTGCCCGTAGTAGTTATATCCCCAACATTTGACTTGGCCATCGCTGAGCACTGCACACGAATGTTGCGCTCCGGTGCTGATACTGATAGCGGTAGGACCACCTGTGGTGGCGGGGATACCAGAGACGAGGACTGCCGTTCTTTTCATGTTGTTACCAGTCCCATCACCGAGTTGCCCATAGTCGTTGAGTCCCCAACATTTGATCTGGCCATCGCTGAGCACTGCACACGAATGGCCTGCGCCGGTGCTGATACCGATAGCGGTAGGACCACCTGTGACGGCGGGGATACCAGAGACGAAGACTGCCGTATTTTTTGAGTCGGCATAACTCCCATCACCAAGTTGCCCCTCGATGTTGCGTCCCCAACATTTGACCTGGCCATCGCTGAGCAATGCACACGAATGACGCTTGCCGGTGCTGATACCGATAGCGGTAGCACCTGTTGTCGTGGGGATACCAGAGACGAAGACTGGAACATTGGAGGGGATATTGTTCTCGTTACCGAGTTGCCCCCAGTCGTTGCGCCCCCAACATTTGACTTGGCCATCGCTGAGCACTGCACACGAATGTTCCGTGCCGGTGCTGATTGCTGTTGCGGTCGAGATACCAGAGACTGGTACCGGAGTAAGCGACTTTAGATCGGCGGAATCATTACCGAGTTGCCCCGAGTCGTTGCGTCCCCAACATTTGACTTGGCGATCGCTGAGCAATGCACACGAATGATATAAGCCGGAGCTGATACTGGTAGCGGTAGCACCTGTGGTCGTGGGGATATCAGAGACGAAGACTGCCGTATTTTTATAGATGTTACTAGTCCCGTTACCGAGTTGCCCATAGTCGTTGCGTCCCCAACATTTGACTTTCCCGCTATTGACTAGAGCGCAAGTATCCTCACCCCGGCCCGCGACTGCGGTCCAGACAAGAGGGTCCCCAGGAGTGTAAGTGCCACCGGATCTTGCAGACTTGTTGTCTCCTGATATTGCTATGACTGCTGTAATGCCGATCGCTATTACAGCAAGGATTGCTAACGCTATAGAGATGTTGCGTCGCTTTGCTTTTGTAGCTCTGACAGTTTTTGGTTGGTCTAGCGACGACGGGTTAGAGGTCGGTTCCATATCAGTGTGCTCCAGTATCTTGTAGTTGGTTTGGAGTCGCCCTGTGTTGGTTAGCGCCGACCTGTGGAGTAGAGCACATATCCCATTAGAATAAAATTACAATTTCAGGCCCCAAGAACCCTTGAAGAATGGCCTCTGCGAGGGGTCACCTGGGCTTTTCGCGGGCGCGTGATGCTCGAGACACGCCTCTCTATCGACCTTGTAAATAGATCTCGCCCGGGTGCGATGCACCCGGGCGAGGATCAAGAATTCGTTGAGAGCAGTCTCGTTCTAAGGGTTCGGTACCGAGACTGGAGTTTTTGAGGAGGTGTTCGTCCCGTTTCCGAGTTGCCCGTAGTCGTTCAATCCCCAACAGTTGATTGCCCCACCTGTGAGCAACGCACACGCATGTTCGCTGCCACCACTGATATTGGTAACGGTAGAAGTCTCCTGATTTACCACCGGGATAGGACTTCTCGACGCTATCCCGACCTCGGTACCGAGTTGCCCAGAGGGGTTATATCCCCAACATTTGATTGTGCCACCTGTGAGCATTGCACACGAATGCTTTTCGCCGGTACTGATGCTTGTAGCGGTAGCGATGCCAGGGACGTAGAGAGGAGCAGCCGCGGCGTTATAGCTATCGTTCCCGACTTGCCCTTCACTGTTGTTTCCCCAACATTTCATAGAGTTATCGCTAAGCAACGCACAAGAATGCGCACCGCCGGTGCTGACACTGGTGGCGTTAGAGATATCAGGGACCAGCACTGGAGTACTCCTATAGGTGCTGTTAGGGACTGTTATGCCGAGCTGAGCCCAGTTGTTTAATCCCCAACATTTTATGGTCCCATCAGTGAGCACTGCGCACGAATGCATTCCGCTGCTGCTGACACTGGTAGCGGTAGCACCTGAGGTCGTGGGGATACCAAGGACGGAGACTGGAGAAGTTCTGTTGGTCGTAGTTCCGTCACCGAGTTGCCCGTAGTAGTTGTCTCCCCAACATTTTATTCTCCCGCCTGTGAGCACGGCACATGAAAAGTTATCGCCGGTGCTGACACTGGTAGCGGTAGCACCTGAGGTCGTGGGGATACCAAGGACGGAGACTGGAGAAGTTCTGTTGGTCGTAGTTCCGTCAGCGAGTTGGCGGGATGAGTTGTCTCCCCAACATTTTATGGTCCCGTCTGTGAGTACTGCACATGAATGGTACGAGCCGGCCCTGATACTGGTAGCGCTACTGATATTGGAGACGAAGACCGGAACATTCGAGTTGGTAGTAGTTCCGTTTCCGAGTTGCCCCTTGTTGTTGCGCCCCCAACATTTTACTTGGCCACTATTCACTAGCGCACATGCCCCGTAGGCGCTGGCATCCATTGCGGTCCATACAAGAGGGTCACCAGTTGTGTAAGCGACGCCGGATCTCCGAGCCTTGTTCTCTCCTGATGTTGTTACGACGGCTGTGATGCCGATTGCTATTACAACAAGGATTGCTAACGCTATAGAGATATTGCGTCGCGCTGCTTTTGTAGAGCGATCCGTGTGTGCTTGGTTGATCAACGGGGATTCAGAGGTTGGTTCCATAAGGGTGTGCTCCAGGATCTTGTAGTTGGTTTGGAGTCGCCCTGTGTTGGTTAGCGCCGACGTGCGTAGTAGAGCGCAGATCCCATTGGACTAAAAGTCCAATTTCTGGGCCGCAAAAACCATTGAAGAATGGCCTCTGCGAGCGGCAACGCTTCCTTCTGAGGCTTCAGAGCCCTCTGAGGCTTCAGAGCCCTCTGAACGAGCCCCGCCTCAGTGCTTACTCGAAGCGCTTCGTTTGGTGCTCAGGGTTGCCGACTCTTGAGTCCAGAGCATCTTCGAGCGCACGAAAGCTCTCGGTACTAGATCGCTCTTTTGAGAACGAATCAAACTTCGCCTCGATCTCTAATAGCTCTGCCGTCGTTCCTTGAATAAGCGGCCCGGTGTACCACTTTCGAGCAGAGAGGAGCCAGTAGCCGTATACGAAGAGGAAGAGAACAAGCAGTGCAACTGGGGTGTAGTTGAAACTTGCGAATGTAATGGGGCTGAACTGCGGCAATAGGCAGATGATGCTTATGAAGACAACCCACACAACTGCAACCCAACCAATTAGTGGTCCCCATTTGCCAAGGTGCCACGGACCGACTTGGAAATCTGCACCTTGACGCAGGCGAAGAAATACTGGAATCACATATGAGATGTAGAGACCGATGACGCCGATGGAGACAATCGCGAAGAAGGTCGCCGGGAATCCCCCTGCCTCGCGCAGGGATGGAACGCCCGCGAGGAATGCAGCAAATGCGCAGAGCCAGATTGCATTTGTTGGTGTGCGTCTTTTCGGGTTAACGCGATGCCAGATTCGATGACCGGGTACGGCTCCATCGCGCGAGAAGGCAAAGAGCATCCGCGAATTCGCAGTTAGGCACGCGTTTCCAGCAAAGAATTGTGCGATGCAGGCGATGCCTACCAATACCTTCGCTCCGGTCGTGCCGATCGCGTCTTGAATAATAAATATTGGAGCGGTGATTAAGGAGCCTGCAGCGCCGAGGTAATCGAACCCTGGACGAATAGCGAAGGCAACAGCAAGGAGCAGGACGTATCCAGCAGCGCCCGAGAGCCATACGGATGTAACCATTCCCTTGGGAGCGGCGGTCGCTGCGTTCTTAGTCTCCTCGCTCATGTGGGCAGAGGCATCGAATCCGGTAATCGTGTACTGCGCTAGGAGACAGCCCACGAAGAAGACAAATATCCCTGAGCCTCTCCCGCTCCATCCTGTGTTGTTTTGAAAATCAGTCACTACAAAACTCGCTGACGCGTGATTCTCGGGGAGTATTGCTAGCACTCCAGCAAATACGGCGACGCCGGCTAAGTGCCACCAGACGCTTACGTCATTCATCAGTGAGATCAAATGGACGCCGAGACTATTTAGGATCGCATGACTCAGCAGCAAGACGCCATATATAAGGAGAATGGAGAGCGGTGTCGGCTTGAAATTGCTCGTGAGCATCAGGAAGCCGCCGATGAAGTTGGCGAGCCCGAAGTCGACACTCGCAGTTATCGCTACCTGGCCAATCAGGTTGAACCAACCAGTGGTCCAACTCCAGACTGGTGCATTGCGCTTCGCCAACTTGGCCGACCAGTAATAGAGGGCTCCGGTTGTGGGGTAGCTCGAGCAGACCTCTCCCAATGCGAGCGCAACACAGAGCGACATGAGGGTCACCAATGGCCAACCAAATGTGAGCACTGGTCCGCCTCCCGCGTATAGGGCGAGGTAGAAGGTTGTTAGACAGCCCGCGAGAATTGAGATGATTGAGAAGGAGACCGCCATGTTGGAGAAGCCCTGCATCCTGCGCCCGAGCTCCTGCGCGTATCCAAGCTCATGAAGGCGCTCAAGATCTGGGTCCGGAATCTGCGAGCTGATTCCTTTTTGGGTTTCACTCATGTGACTTCCCTCTGCATTGGTATGACGGATTTGTGAGGCTAACTTGCGTAAGGTTGATGAGTAGTCGTCTAAAGCAAGAAGGAGAACAAAATGGCAGTTAATAGTGAAGAGTCAAACAAAAACGAGGCAATTGGCGATGCAGCGATCGTGGCTGGGGATGCATACAAGGTTGTTTTAGAGAACGAATTCGTACGCATCCTTGAGTTGCGTATGGAGCCGGGTGCGAAGACTGAGCCTCATGGTCACCCAAATATGGTTGCAGTAATGATCGACGGTGGGACCTTCCGTTTCGGGGGACCTCACTCTTCGACCACACCAACGGATCTAGAGATCCCTAGTGGATCTGTGAGCTTTCAGCCTGCCGATCAGCACACAACAGAGAACATTGGTGGTGCCGCGGTACATGGATTCTTAATTGAACTAAAGGGCTAAAGCGACGCTCTAGAAAAGGTAGGCGTCTTATTTCAGAATCTTCTTGCCAATAACCTCGGCGACTTGATTGAACTCTCCCTCGGGGGTTACCTCAAAAATAAAGACGCTCCCGGCCTTTACCTCGCCTGTCTTGCCGAACTCAATCTGCTTTGTGAGCCCCTTCATATTCGCAGTCTTGAGCCAGGTTTGAATTCCTGAGCGCGTTCCTTGCCCATCCTCGATAGCGTCAAGTAACAGGTTTGCAGCGTCGTAGTACTCCGCAGCGAAGTAGCCAGGAGCAATTCCATAGACATCGGAATAAGCCTTTGAAAACGCTATCTGCGCTTTTCCAATAGGGCGAGAGGCGTTGATGCAAGGGCAAGTGAATCTTGCCCCAACCGCGGCGCCCCCTGACCCTGTTACGAAGTCGCCCGAGTTAATTCCGTCGCCTCCAATAAATGGTGCAGTGATGCCGGCATCTCGAATCTGACGGACCAGCCTCGCTCCAGGAGCGCTAACTCCCCCGAAATAGATGGCGTCGGCGTCGGCGTCAATGAGTGCTGAGACTGCGGCGCTGTAGTCGACGCTCTCAGGGTCAACAGTTGTCCGGAGTGCGACGGTGGCCCCGAGTTTGACAAGGCTTGTCGCAGTTAGATCCCCAATTGATTTACCGTACAGACCTGTATCGTCAATCACAGCAACTCGCTTGGACCCAAGTTCAGAGGTTATGTAGACCGCTGCCGCAGGGCCCTGAGTTGCGTCGTTACCAACAATTCGATGGAAAGTCTTCCATCCTTGCTGAGAGAGGGTCGGGTTTGTCGCTGAACCAGTGATGACTGGAAGACCAGCATCCTCAAAAGCGGGCATCATCGCTGCTGTCTCACCACTAAATGTTGGGCCGACTACACCCACTATGCGTGTATCTGCAGCGATCCCGTCGGCGAGGTTGGACGCGTTCTCTGGAATGCCCTGAGTGTCATAGGTCAGCAAACCGACGGGGCAGTCAGGGTGCTTAGCGTTGTACTGTCGCACCGCAAGCTCGGCTGCATCCCTTGGCGGCCTTCCGGAGCCATTATCGAGACCAGTGGTAGGGCCGATTGATGCGATTGCAATCTCGTTGCATCCGCTCGCAGTTGATCCATTGGACCCCGAGCAACCGGTGAGCATGAGCGCGATTCCGCTGACTGAAGCAATGACAAGTAAGCGCCGCAACTTAATCCCCCTCATGCTTCCTCCTCCGTAGCGTCATCGGATACTTCAGAATTATCTGCAGTAGTAGCGGTACCCGTGAGGTCCTCTTTCATTTTCTGACGCATGGTCCCCGCTCGAGTCTGTAGATCTTTGAAGAAGTCTGACTCAGTTAGAGCCTCAACAGACTCGGCTCGTTTCGAGTGGTCAATCTCTACGCGCATAGCACGCACTTGTTCGCGAAGTTTCTTCTCACGAATAGCAACTTGCTCTGCCATTCGCATGAACACACGTGTGAGTAAGCCAATGTCATCTCGAGATCGGCCCAGCTTCTCAAGTTGCGCTGCGTCTGGTGCTTCGTCAGCCTCTAGCGCCTGAGCCGCTGCAGTCAATGCGCTCACAGGCTTAGACAGACGGCGCGCAAGAGTGATTGCACCGGCAACTGCGAGGATCGCAAGGGCGATCATGGCAAGTCGCGCATTCCTCGCAAGGCGATTAATTGAGTCGAGGAAAACATCTCGGGGTTCAACAATTATTGCAGTCGTGCCGGTAGTTGTAGTCGCCCAGGCGACTACCTGAGCGCCGCGACCTGGGAGGTCAACTTTGGCGATCGTTCCCTTGGGTGATTTTTTGATAGCACTGAGGAGGCTGCCTAGCCCTACTTCTCTAAGTGTGCGCCCTTGATAAAGATGGTCGCGTGCAGCAACGATGCGCCCCTTATCTACCAGTAAGGCTTGACCTCCTGGGATCAGCGGGCTCTGGCTAAGTGCAAAGAGAACGTCCTCACTGCTTACACCAATGCTCACAACGCCGACAACAGCCTGACCAGGGCGTCGCGCTGGTGAGGCAACCGTAAATACAAAACGTCCACTGTTTGAATCTGGTTTCACTTCCCCGACTGCAGTTTTACCCGCCAAGGCTTCGGTGAACCATGAGACTCCCGGATAGGTATCGCCAACTGATGCTTCGGGGAATCCGGAGATAACAGTTGCTTTGTCGTTTAGTACCAAGATGTCGCGCACATCGGGTGACGACTTAGCAGCCCCAAAAGATGGTGCGGAGTTGCTCTCTGGGTCAGTAATGAAATCAATTACATCCGAGGCAGTGCCGAACTGCTCTGCACGGCGGGAGACTCCATCAAGGTATTCACTAACCGAGGATGCTCCAACGAGAGCGGAGCCCTGAGCGTTTGCAAGCTCGGCCTTCTCGACTGCGTTCTGTCCCGCGCGAGTTGCCGCCACAGAGATGATGGCCATTGGCAAGAGAGCAGCGATTACAAGGGTCGCTCCGATCTTTGATCCCAGGGACCATGTGCGGGGGTCTAGGCGAGGCTTCATAAGGGACAAACCATACTGAACTGCAGCGCTCTCATGCCCGTGGTGTCTGTAAAATTAGGGCCAGAGCATCTTAAATTGCGCCCCGGTGGCTCTCTGCATTGCGAATTGTTATGCTTAATGAATGGCACAACTGGTTACACGCATCGACGAGGCGCTCGCGCTCAAGGTAGACGAGATGATTCTCTCTGGGGTAGCTGAGAATCGCTCAGAACTGGTCCGACTAGGTCTCGAGCAAATGATTGATCGATTCGAGAGGGAGCGCACCGGGGCGGCCATCGCAGATGCTTATGCACGTTTACCCCAGAGTAAAAGTGAGTCGGGAGGGCTTGACTCTGCAACCCTAGCATTGGTCAACGAGGAGCCTTGGTGAGCATCCCTCGCCAGGGAGAGATTTGGTGGGCGGAGGTAGAGAGTGCTCGAAGGCCGGTGCTCGTCGTAACTCGATCGGAGGTCATCAGCGCCTTGAGCGGCGTAATCGTTGCCCCGATAACGCGGACTATTCGAAGTATCCCAACGGAGATAGGGCTCGGGGTCGAAGAGGGTCTGAGTGAGAAGTGCGTGGCAAATTTCGACGCTCTCCAGAGAGTTCGGAGAACCGCGCTCACACTCAAGATTGGTGACCTTGGTTCGCGAGGAGCTGAGATCTGCCAATCGCTGAGAGCAATGAGTGATTGCTAGAGCAGTCTCTTATTTTGCTCAATACTCTGCGCTTGGCCTCGCGTGAGGTGTCAGAGTGTGGGCCCGTTGCTAACAGAGGCGCATAGGCTGCTCGCACCGTAGGGGGCAGCAATCCGTAACGCTAAGTAAGGGGGAGCATGCCAGTACCTTTTCCAGGGGCAGATGCGAAACTCACTCCGCCGGACGCAGCGGAGATACTGGTGACCGCCCGAGCAGTTTATTCTGCAGCGAGTGGACCCGATGGCTTCACTGACCTGCAGTACCACGTGTACTCCGCGCACATCTCCGCAATGACTGGTGGCCATATCAACCCAGATTATTTGGAGTTGATTACCCCCGAAGAGTTTGCGGAGGAGATGCGTTATAGGGAAGAGGGTTTTAGGATTCGCATGGTTGAGCTGATGGTCCTCTGTGCCTTTATGGTTGACCCTGTTCCCTATGAAATTATTGATCGTATTGAGGGGTATGCAAGAGAGCTGTCCCTAGACGGAGAGTTGGTTAAGATCGCACGCTCGCAACTTGCCGGTGCGAGGGAACTGGTAAAAGAAGACTCAACTCGCGCTGGTTACCTAATCGGCGAAGGAGAATCAGCGCCAGTAGATGGAGAGGCATCTGTCGCCACTTCTGAATCAGAGCAAGATGGCAACCCCGAACTAGTGAGGCAATGGGAATCGCTAGGAACACTGCCTGAGTCAACATTAGGTCGCGGAGTTTGGGAGTTTTACAAGGCTCGTGGTTATCAGTTTCCTGGATCACCCGGTAGCGCGTCCGCCTACCTTGCTCAGCATGACTGGTTGCATGTCATTGGTGATTATGGGTCAACTGTTGAGTCAGAGATTGAGGTATTTGGTCTGATCTCGCGCGCCAACGACGACCCAAGAGGGTTTGCATTATTAGCGATGTCGGTGAGCCTCTTCCAATCTGGCGCCGCTCAGAGTCCAGGTATTTTCGATAACAATCATCAAAAAGTCGCGAGCGACCCGCGCCGAATTGGTATTCGCCTCGCTGATGCAATGTATAGAGGTGCAATAGTCGCATCTAATTTCAACGGACAGGATCTCCTCTCTGTGGATTGGCTTGAACATTCCCTTAAAAGCATCGGTGAAGTGCGAGAAATGATTGGCATACCCGAGAAGTCAGCCGTTGCAATCCGGGCAGGCTCAG
>CALQAT020000056.1:0-10267 GCA_943328625.2 Bordetella parapertussis
GTGCCCTGCGAGGAAGGAGAGTCTCGACTCAGCATCTGCATACCTACGTACCGCTGACCGCTGTGAAATGAATAGTGCGCACGCCAATCCGATCCCGACAAAGAGCGCCGCAATCCAGCTCTCCTTATCCTCTGTAGATGCATCGATAAGGCCAATTGAGACTCCAAAGAAGAGAACAGAAATAGCGATCATTGTTACGAAGGGGCGCATTCGGAAAATGAGCGCTCCTCCAGCCGCCATAATCAGAAAGAAGTAGACGAGGTCGATCTCGTATTTCGAGTGAATAATTGTGGCGAGTGGGGCACACTGACCAATGATTCCAGCGCATGCTGCAAGGCCAGGTGCATTTTGGTAGGTCACAGATCGCGTGCGGGCAATGAGGCCTACCGCAAGTAACGCCAATGCGGGTATTAGGGAGACCCCGAGCCGCCAAGCAATCTCTTCAGACGAGTGCGTGAGAACATCGAAGATAGCGAAGCCCGCGAATAGTGCTGATGCAAGAAATGAGATGGATGGGAGCCCCCGCGCGGCTGCGTCTCCGTACTCGTCTGCGTAACCGCTCTCGCGGCCTATTCGTTCACGATGGTCGGACACTCGGGCGTACATTGGTCGGAGAAACTACCCGCCACCCCATTGGTCCGCCATTCTTTTAGCTCGCCACGCTTTAAAGGCTCTATGAATTAACCAGGGATCAAGCGAGTGCCGGCTTTCAGTATCCGCAGTGCCCCTTGGCGTGCGCTGCTCCGGTGATGAGATTTTGGTCCGGTCGAGGCGTCGGCTCTATGGGCTAAGAACCAGTCGTATGAGTCGATCATCGCCTCAGCATTTGAGTACTTCGGGCTCCAGCCAAGGTCTTTCTTGGCGTGCTCGATATCGAACCAAAGCGATTTGGAGTACATGATCCAGTGATATGGCGCAAAGGGTGCAAGGTGCAGCGCTGATGCCGCATGCATAGCGAGTGACGCTGGGCGCGCTGGCAAAGACTTGACCCGGCTACCAGTACCAGAATGGGCACAGACTGCCTCAAGCGTGTTTCGCATCGTGTCGAAGCGGTCGGTACCCGCATTGACGATCATCGGTCCTGGGCTTTGAGACGCGAGAAGGCAGACCTCCGCAAGATCATCGGCGTGAACGAACTGGTAAGTATTGGCGCCACTCCCGAGCACGAATACGTCTGCTCCGTCTGCGATCCAATCAAAGAGGATCCCGAAGATCCCAAGCCTTCCGTGCCCCAAAATTGTGCGGGGTCGAACGATTGTTACGTCTAGCCCCTGGCCAATAAACGCTTGGCATAGCCCCTCGGCCTCAGTCTTCGCGCGGCCATAGGCCTCAACCGGGGTAGGTGAGGTATTCGGCATAACTGGATTCGAGGCGGGGATACCAAATACAGCGCTCGATGATGTGTGGACTACCTTGCGCACACCTTGCTCAAGGGCTGCCGCTAAGAGATTGCGTGTTCCATCGATATTTACAGTGGATAAGAGTTCTGGGTCTTTGGCGAGGGGTACCTGCGCAACGTTGTGAAATATCAGGTCGACTCCCGCTACCGCTGCGTGCACGGCTTCAGGGTCGCGAATGTCGCCCTGAAAAAACTCAACACTCGGGTCGCGTTCGTCTACGTCTATTAGGTCAAGGACTCGAACAGAGTGCCCTGCCTTACGGAGGCGCTCGACCATAAGGACACCGAAGTATCCGCTGCCGCCAGTAACTAGCGAGACTGTCAAAGCTCTATCCCTTGTTCGCGGCACCATGCAATGCTCCGACGCATTCCGCCATATAACTCAAACTCGGGTTCGTATCCGAGCTCGGCTTTTGCCGCACTAATCTCGCAGGCAATCGTGTGCCCCATCTCGCCGAGTACGTGTACCTGTTGCTGGTATTGACCTAAGCGTTGAAGGGCGCGATCCGCAGACTCTGCGATGTTCGCGATGATTACGGGGAGGCTGCGTGGCTTTCCCGTTACTTCATAGCCTTCATCGGTAAGCGCTCGCCTGACAGTCTCAACAATCTCGCGCACCTCATATGGGCGCTCGTCCGCAATCCAGTACCCGCGCCCGCTTACCCCAATCGTTAGCTCTGCGGCTATTACCCCTTGGATGAGATTCTCTACATAGACCATGGATCTGCGCTGTGTGCCCCCACCAAACATTGGAAACTTGCCCGTACGAACCATTGTGAAGAACGTGGTCTGGCGCGCTGGTTGGTACGGACCGTAGAACCAAGGAGGCCTCACGATAACTGCATCTAGCCCGGCTTCGACGCCAGCGAGCACCGCTAGTTCTCCCTGCATTTTAGAGGCGCCATAACCGAGGTAAGGGTTATAAGGCTCTTGGTTGCGAAACGTTTCACTCTCGACTGGGTTGGTTCCAAATGGACTATTCGAGGAGACATGCACCATGCGTCGAATGGATGCAGACTGAGCCACCTCAACCATGTAGCGAGTGCCGTTTGCGTTTACTTTGGTGAACTCTGATAGCGACTTTGGGTGGATAACTCCGGCCGTATGGATTACGTCAGCGCCAGGTGGGATGCCATCAAAGAGTCTCGCTACAGCGCGCTTGTCGGAGATGTCGCCCTTCACTACCTCAACGCCGTTCTGCTCAAGGTGCGAGGCGTCTTCTCCATCGCGAAGGAGGGCTCTGAGGCCTTTGCGTTTGCTGGCTAGGAGATGCTCGATCAGTGCACTTCCAAGCCATCCCGTTGCGCCGGTGAGAACCGTCGCTGGAGGGGTACTCCACCTCTGTACTTCCTCAGGCATGCACGTTCTCCTCAATAAATCTCCGGACATTGCGAACCACGAGTGCCATGACAGTGGCCTGCGGGTTTACCCCTGGTGCTGATGGAAGAAGCGATGCATCATTTACTCGCACGTTTGTGGTGCCATGTACTCGCCCGAAAGAATCTGCTCCGCAGCGCCGCGGGTCTTCTCCCATGGGCACAGTCGAGCAGAGGTGAACGCTCATTACTGATGCCTTCGTTGCGCTGAACCCAGCCTCTAGACGCGCGACATCGGCGGGGCGCTTTACTACCGGTGCTCCACGAAACGATGGATATACAGCCTCTGCTCCGGCTGCGAGCATCGCAAGTGCAAGGCGCCCAAGGCTGATCGCAAGAAGGGCGCGATCATTCTTCGTCAAACGGTAAGTGACGACTGGGTCGCGCATTCCGGGAACCGATATCACGCGGCCGCGACCCTCGCTTGTAATCGCCGCGTAATACACGCTCATGCGACGCCAGTCTGTTATCTGTCCACGAAACTCGCGCCAGTTGTCATTAAGCGCAAGTGCGAGTAGCCCCGCCTGGCTCGCTGAACCACCGAATGAAGAGTGCGGAAAAAACTCGGTTACCTGATGAACAGGTACATCATTGTCAACATTTATTTCTTCGCTGAACTTCGCCGAGAGTTTTACGGTTGGGTGCACAGCAAGGCTCTTGCCGATGTTTCCTTTGATTCCAGAGCGCTGAAGCAGAGCAGGGGTATGGATCGCTCCACAGCACACGAAGACATGGCGAAACGATATGTGCCCCGCCTTACCGTCTCGACGCTCAACTACCGCTGCACCCGCAGTCGCATCTGTCATCTCAAGACGCTCGACACGAACGCCAGTTGAGAGAATCGCCCCGGCATTAATGGCGCGTGGCAGGTATGTCTCCGTCATGCTTTGTCTTTTGCCGCTTAATGCATCACCACGCTCTGGGTATGACATCCAGCGAGGGATCTCTCCGTTTCGCCAACCTAGATTTGTCGCACCGCGTGCAAGTGCTTGACTAGCAAGAGTGGATTCGCCCGGAACATAAGAGACACTGAGGTCCGTCTCGATCTCATCAGCAATAGCATCAATATCATCAAGTTCTAGGTTCTGAATCTGGTAGCCATCGCGCCACTGCATGAGCATCGAGTGAGGAGGGCGCTTGTAGAGTCCACTATTGACCTCGGTTCCACCCCCCGCGCAGCGCCCCTCGGTGTAGGCAATGGAGGGGCGACCGAGGGCAACAGTTACCCCGCCAGATCGGTACTGCTTCTCCATCTGATCGAGTGAGAACGGTTTGATCGAACCCTGGTCGTACCACTCGCCCTCTTCAACAATGAGGACATCAAATCCAGCCTCAGCAAGTAGCGCTGCAGTGGGGGACCCGCCGGCGCCGCTCCCGATGATGAGTACCTCAACCTCTATGTGGCCACCCGCTCCGAATGCGTCCTTGGAGAGGTTCATGCCTCTACCTGCGCTCGCCCGCCGTCCGGTCTGGTATCAGGCCACTTCTCCCACACGTAAGCAAATGCCAGAGAACGGATTAGGCGCGGATACTCACTAACGAAGGGGATTGGCAATCTTGAGGACACTGATATGTAGGTGCGCCGCGACCCAAGGCTAAGCCCAAGATCAAAGATGACAGCGAGAATTCCTACCGCCAGCTTCATAGGGGCAGGAAGGTCTGAGACTCGGACCGCCACAAACTCAACTGCTTCGCTGCGTCGCTGTGGGTCAAGTGCCGGGAGGTCGCGAGCTAATAGCGCATCTGCGTAGGGAGCGACTCGAGAGGCTGAGGGACGACTGGGCATAGAGATGGCAGGTTACTAGCGAAAACGAACCACTTTGACAGCAAATCCAACATCGCAGCGATCTCCAATGTGGGCTCTCAACCAATGCGCTCAGGCCCGAACTTTATGGGCCTATTTATGGGCCTATTCATGGATGTATTTATGGCCTTGCACATGCCCGACTGGCGCGAAGCCTTAGAATCCGTTGCTCCTGCGCATCACCTAAGCGATTGGCCCGTTTATTACTTGAGGAGAGGATATATGAGACCCAATCGAGAGGCGTCCGGGCCTCTGTCCACCCCTCGCCAAAGGATCGCTAGCGCACGAGCTTGGTGTTCCCAACATCCCCTGTTCGCGTGGTCTGCGGTGTTTGCTGCAGTGTTCCTAGTGGCAGGAGTATGGATATCCCTTCATCCTTGGTATCCGGTTCTTGATTTAGCAATGACCGAATTTCGAGTAAGGGATGTTGGCACTTCGCACACTCCTCTAGTTGGCCTACCCGGGCGTCTGGGTTATTTCCCTGATCAAGGAAGCCATCCTGGGCCGCTCTCTTTTTACGCATTAGCAATTGTCTATAAGTTAAGCGGATCGAGTGCTCATGGTCTTGAGTACGCAACTGTTCTCCTCTCGCTCGCGGCAGTGATAACAGCACTTTGGTTGGCGACTCGGCGCGGTGGCCCTGGAATGACTTCCGCGGTAGCTGCAGCTCTCGGTGTAGTGCTGTGGCGTTACGGACCCCTACTTGTAACCCAGCCATGGAATCCTTATTTGCCTCTATTGCCTTGGTTCGTAGTCTTGCTAGCAGCTTGGTCTGTGTTGGACCGAGACCCGGTTGGATGGTTGCCCTTCGCATTCTTTGGTGCGCTATGTGCGCAGACGCATCTTCCATATGTTGGGCTCGTAGGTGGAGTCGGTTCATTGATGCTTGCCGTAACAATCTGGAGAGGGGTAAGCGAACCCGAGTCGCGTGCAATGACAATGCGTTGGTGTGGCGGCTCCCTCCTACTTTTCGGGGTGCTTTGGATACCACCTCTAATTGACCAGATTTCAGGGCACCAAAATATCTCGATGATCGTCAACTACTTCCGTAATCCTCCGGAGGCGCCGGTCGGGTTTAGTTCGGGATTGCGGGTCCTACTGGGGCACTTTGATATCCTGCATTGGGCTCCGCGGGGGACCTACTCAACCCTTGTTACCGCGGGAACAGACGCTTCGAAGGAATCCGCGTTAATAGGCTTTGTTGTCTTGGGAGGTTGGGCTACCTCCGCGATTGTCGCCTGCCGCATGCGACTTATGCGAATAATTCCTTTACACGTGATAGTGGCATCGGCGATAGTTCTTGCGGCAATATCCTTGAGTCGCGTATTCGGTGATCTCTGGTACTACCTAAGCCTCTGGATGGTGAGCATTGTTGTGCTCGCTGTCTTTGTTGGAGTCTGGACCCTCTATGCCGTGCTAATTGCGCGCGGGGTAGTTCCTTATGCCATTGGTAAATGGCGTAGCGGAGCAGTCGGAGCAACAGCGTTCGCTTCGTTGCTCTTGTTCACAATCGCTTCGATGCAGGTTGGGCCGCCCGAGGCGACGCTCGCTGATCCGCTTGGAGTGATTGTCAATCATGTCGACAAAGCACTCAAAGATGGCGCCGCGGGCGTTACAAAATCAGATCGTTTTGTTGTCACTTGGACCGACGCCTACTACATTGGCTCACAGGGGTATGGGCTAGTGAACGAGCTTGAACGTCGCGGATGGCATGTAGGGGTTCCCGATACTTGGCGTATTCCTGTGACTCGTCAACGCGTCATTGGCGACAATCTTGCAACGAAAGAATTGCGATTTGCAAGCGGAGGCTACTTGAGAGATTTGATTACCTCAAACGATCCGGGAGTGACGTTGCTTGTGAAGTATGACCCGAGGTCAAGGGCAGAGCAAGCGACCTACGAAAGAGACCGTCGGAACTTAATTGCTTCGCTACAAAGTCGCGGAGAAGGCGAGATTGCTAAGCAGGTTGATTTGAGTCTCTTCTCTGCATCGCTCGCGCCGTCACTCACGCAGCGCGAAAAGAAATTAGTAGGAGAGATGCTTCGTCTGGGGCAATCATCGGGAGTCCTACTGGTTCCAATAGGGTTCAACCGATGAATGGAATCATTCAGACCGTTGATGAATCTAGGCTCGTTAACGAAGATTCAGGAATGAGGTCTGAGGGATTTCTGACTTGGGTGCGCTCTTATCGATTCGAAATCGCTCTTGGAGTAATCGCTCTGGTCCCAATAGTCGTTGCAGTTATACGAGCCGTTCTCTCGGGCTATACGCCTATTGGAGACAATGGTTTGCTGCTCCTTCGGAGTCGGGATGTGTTTACTGCTAATCATCCTTGGCTAGGATCCGCTTCATCTTCTTCGCTATCGCTTGGGGTAGCAGTAAATAATCCGGGGCCTCTGTTATTTGATCTGATGTCCGTTCCAGTCCGAGTTTTCGGATCAGGTAACGGCATGGCAATTGGTGTGGGATTGCTCAATTCTTCTTGCATCATCGCTGCGGCAATTATGGCCCACCGGGTTGGCGGAAGAGTTGCTTATTTGCTCCTGTTGCTTGTGGCAGCGACTCTCGCATGCTCAATGGGAAGCGAGTTGCTTTTTGATGTTTTGCAACCGCACTCTTTACTGTTTCCATTTTTTCTCCTCACAATCCTTGCGTGGGCAATTGCAGAAGGTCGCGTTTTTGCTCTTCCATGGGCAGTTGCGGTGGCGTCTCTATTGATCCAGACCCACCTCTCCTACGTTTACATTGCACCTGCGACTATTGGATTCGGGTTGGTCCTTTACCTGACTTCTTCTCATTTCGCATGGCGAAGATTAAAAAGTCCTTTGGCAATAGGCGTCGTCGTCGCAGGGCTGTTATGGGCACAGTCACTTTGGCAGCAGGTCCATGGCCCAGGCGATAGCAATTTAGATCGGCTCGTTGATGCTGCCTCCGGAAAATATGGATCAACTGAAGCAATCGGGTTATCTCTGGCAACGCGCCTCGTTGGATCAGTAGTAGCGCTCCCGCCTTGGTTTCTTCGGCCGTCATTTGGAAATACGATTCCACTCGTTCGCCTAATTGACGAGAATGGCCCACGGCCCCCAATCTCTGGTCTGCCAGGTGTTGCGCTTTCAACCATGGCTTTGGCCCTCATAGTCGGATTGCTGACAGCAGCCGCCATGACGAGTAGAGGATTCGGTAAAAGGCCGCAGCGCTCCGCTGTTGTGCTTGCTCTTGCGTTAACTGTTGGGGCCGTTGGTGCGCTTGCAATCCAGCCTATTGGAGCGATAGCGCTAGCCGCCCACCAAATGCGTTGGCTGTGGCCGATTGCAGCCTTCGCTGCGTTTTCGCTCGCAATGTGCGCAGTTGGGATGATCGGTGATGATAGGTATAAGCCATTAGTAATTTCAGTGATGATATGCATCGTCAGCCTGTTCAATATTCCTACGTATGTAGCGTTCGCAGCGCAGAACGCAGATCGCGACGCCACTTCAAGCGTTAAAAAGATGCTTAATCGGCTAGATGTGTTGAAGGGCAAGGGAACCCTACTTTTTGATACTGAAACTCTGCAGTTTGCAGAGCCTTACAGCGGACCCCTATTCGCAGGACTCGCCGAGAAGAACATTCCCTTTCTCGCTATTGATGATGGTTCACTGCACCAAATAGGAGAGGGCCGTCGGTATCGTTGCTATCTATCGCCTGGGAGCCCTGCGGGCTGTGGTGTGAAGCAATGGTTCGCAGTTGTGAACGGGGACGCGGCATACAACCCTCCCTCTGGATGGTCGAGAGCGATCTTTGTTCCGGGATTAACTCCTTTAGAATTTAAGCGTTTCAAGGCACTAGGTGAACAACTGCGCATTGCGGGAGTTCCATTTAGCAAGTTTGGTGTCCCGGAATTTGTTCCTGATCGATATAAGAAAGATGCGTTGCAATTGCAGAAATGGCAGCACGCCTATGACCTTAATTCGGTAGCAGTATTATTGAGGCCAGCGCCGTAAATCGCGACGGATTAGCGCAAGGTCAATCAAGGTTCGGAGCCCGGAATTAACTGTGATTTTGCTCCCGCCAACGTCTTGCCAAGCATTCAGCGGAACCTCACGCATTTGAGTCTCTTCGACTCCGGATTTAAGAAGTCTTCCGATTATCTCAACATCGAATCCCCAGCGACTGCGAAATTTGCGCCCAAGTGTCGATCTGAGCGCATCGCACTCGCGAAACCACTTTGCACCACACTGCGTGTCGTATACACCAATGCCCAAGATTGACCCAGTTATTGTCGCAAAAATTCTGCCTACGTAGTGCCTCATTGCTGAGCGACGGATGGCATGCCCAAGGAGGAGAACCCGAGAGCCGATGACCAGAAGATTGTCAGAGTTCTTAGAAGTGACGACGAGTAGTCGAACGACCTCCTCTGGGGGAGTAGCGAAGTCTGCATCGCAGTACCCGACTATCTGCGCGCCGTTCTCTAATGCCACGTTGAGGCCGTGACGCACTGCCTCTGCTTTGCCGCCATTTTTTTTAATTCTTAAAACTGATGCTGCAGGTAGGTTAGTTGTTAGCTTTTCGAGAATATCTGCCGTGTCGTCGGTCGAGCCATCGTCGACAAAAAGTACCTCTGTCTCAAAGTCAAGAGCAGAGAGCGCATCAAAAAGCCTTTTCAGAGCATTGTGATTGATGCGCCTGCTTTCGTTGAAGCACGGAATGACAAGTATTGATTTCATTGAGTTCCCGATGGTCTGCAGACTGCCCAGACTGAGAGACCTGGAATGTTTAGATGATGCTGCGCTGCCCAACGCCCGAGCCATGCATCAAACTGCAGCACTCCTTTAACTGACCCAGTTACATGCTTTCCATGGTCCCATGCTCCGATTCCCTGCTCCGACCCGCGACGACCCATGTGCTCCAGAGCAACCTGCATGAAGCGTGGTGCAAGAAGAGAAGAGAAGAGAGGCCCCGACTCTAGAACCTCAAAATTTTTGCCAAGGATGGAGAGAAGGTCAATCCTTCGGTAGCGACGTTCGTGGCCGAGAGCCGTGTCATGGTCTGAGAAGAGTCTTGGATGAGCAGGGACGCTGATGACCAGTCGCCCGTTTTTTCCAACCAGTGGTACCAACTCGTCGCGCAGAAATCCTGCGTCGTCGGGAATATGTTCAAGAACATCTAAAAGGGTCACCAGCCCTGCTGATTCATTCGGGCGAGAGATACTCCGAATTACTCGCTCAGGGAGCTCAGCTTCTAGGTCGTCGGGTGAGTAGTTGATATCCCAACATGTAACAGTTGCGCTGCTAGGGAGCAATGGCAGAAGTTCTTGAGCGAACCATCCATCACCAGCCCCTACATCTACGAGGCTTGTGAGTGTTGAGAGCTCGACATGGGACTGAATCAACTCTGCAAAAAATTTGGCTCGCACGATTTCCCACGGGTGGCGTTGATTCCCGTCACGACGTTCTCTGAGGTCCACTCGCTAACCCTACCGAGCCAAGTCACTAAAGGAGTGGGTATGCCAGAACCGTTACAAAAACGGAGGCGACTATCTAAGTAGCAAATAGAGTCCTAGGCGAGGCTGGGAATCATCTACGAGAGCAAAGCCTCCATGGAATAGCCACCATTGGGATTTTGATGCGCCAATAAATAACCCAATCAGCACTGCGAATGTCCCACAACCAAGAACGTTGGCGGAACGGCCTTTCGGGTGATGCTTCGTTA
>CALQAT020000057.1:0-9991 GCA_943328625.2 Bordetella parapertussis
CTCGCAGGGTCGATATCCCCCGCAACTACGGAGTGGCCCAAGTGGGCTAGGCATGCTGCAGTAGTGATCCCCACATACCCAGCTCCGATAACAGCTACATCACTCACAGGGCGAGAGTCTAAACCCCCAGCACCCTTGGCCTAACCAAACCTTGAACGAAACTCATTTGAACCGGTCCGCCTTAAAAACTCCTAGCAAGAGCCCCTAACACGAGCCTCTAACAAGCAGGTGTCGCAGGGACCCCAGGTTTTGTCGAGCCACTCGGAGTAGAAGTGCTCGGCGCCGGCTTCGATCCTGAGGAGCCACTAGCGCCGGTTGACCCAGGAGAACGCACCCCGACAAAATCGGGCCCGATTACTAACGACACATCTGCATCTATAAGCGACTTGTCCTCAATCAGTCTCCCGACCCCGCCTAGGTACGTTGCTACCAAGCGCGCTGCTTCACGTTGCCCACGCTGGTAGCGAATCTGAGTCTCGTTGACACTCCCCGCATTCCCCATCCCAGACGGAACGAAGGAGTACCTCTGCATAGAGGTAAGCGTTGATCCTGCGAGACCAGAGGTAGACGAGCCATTTAATACACGCAGACTTACCTGCGATGGGACAAGCTTGATTGGCTTCTCGGTTGAGGTCTTAACCGCTCCCCCAAAGGTGCGCAGGCGGGCGATTACTCCCTCTGCTGCAGGTTGATCTAAATAAAGAACCTGCTGGCCTTGATAATTTGGTCCGCCCTTATTGGGTACGGTGACCATCTCAATGCTGCTCGTGTCACTTGGATTTACCTGCCGGAATGTATTGACCAACTGGAATATCTCAGTCTTACCTAGGCTCTCATCAACAGTCAGCTGAGGGATCACTGCATTCGCCATGCGATTAGCAGTAAAGGGGTTTCTGCCTGCTTTCTGAGCAGCAACCTGCGCTAGGCGCCGGATAAAACTCTGCTGGCGACCTATGCGCCCAATATCAGGTATCGCATCTACAGAGTTCCAGCGCTTTGTACTCGCGTCGTAGTACTCAAGATGCCGAGAGCGAACGTAGGCGAGCGCTGCGTTCCCATCTAGGGGCACGCAAGCGGGAGCTAGGGCAACATTCAGCCCAGAGAAGGCATCGCGCGCAGGGGCAGGGAAATAAACAGGGACGCTGCCGATCGCATTGACAACACCCATGAACGCCTCGAAGTTCAACTCGACATAGTGATTGATGTCGATCTGAAAATTCTGCTCGATCGTGTCGATAACTTTCTGAGGTCCATCGTTGAACGCGGCGTTGATCTTTGATTTACCGCGCCCCGGTATATCCACGAGGAGATCTCGCGGAAACGAGACAAGCAGGGAGGTCTTCGCCTCAGGGTCAACGTGGACAACCATGAGAGTGTCAGATCGGGTCCCTCCGGCCTCCGCTGTTGTCCCGAAAGCATTGGCCTGTGTCTCATTCTCAACGAAGGCTCGCGAGTCGGAGCCAAGTACCAAGTAGTTACCCGCTTTGCCCGGGCTAGATGGAAGGTCGAGTCCCCTGACGCGTCCGATATCTGCAATCTTGGCGCTCACCGCGATATTGACTGCGAATACACCGGTAACGACTACACAGAGAGTCACAGCCAATGCTGTTACGTACCTGCGCAGAAATACTTGGCGGGCACGCGGCGATACTCGAGGGAGGGAGCGACCCTTTCCGCCACCTCGAGGAGAACTAGTCCTCGTGTGGGCGGCGCCTCTGGCGCTTGCTCGGGGATTCCTCTGAGAATCCGCCTTAGCACTATCTGAATTTGGGGAAGTCGGTCTATTAGGGGGAGCCACGATGGCTCTGAGTGTAGTTAAGGAAGGCCGGTATTCCCTCGCGCTCACAGAACTTTGGGGGACTTCTGACTCCTTTTGGGCGCTGATTCGTGCGCTCGGATAACGTCGAAGGCGTGCTCGCCGGTTCAATACTGCGTCTTCTCGACCCATACGAGGACCTAGCCGTTGTTCGTGACGGCGCGAATACCATTATTGCTATAGATGCTCAAGAGACGCGCCACGTCTCTGGGCCCCAAGCTCTCGATTCTCTGAGTTCACTCACAGACGGTTGGTGGGCAGGGGCAATTGCCTACGAGTTGGGGCGCGAGATAGAGAAGCTCGATTCTCCTCGCCCTGCAACGAACCTTCCCGACCTTCTCCTCACACGTTTCGCAGCACGCCTCACCCTCGCGCCAGATAGAGCACCCAAGATTGAGGGGGAGGGCTTAGGGGTTGCGCTTCTACGACGAGCCCTTGAGAACGCTCGACCCGGAGTCGGAGATACCCATCTAGTCGGTGAGTGGAGAAGCAGCCTTGACCGCCATGCATTCGAGGCCGGAGTCGAGGCGATTATCGGGCTCGAGCAGGCGGGCGAGTGTTACCAGGTAAATCTCACTCGACGACTTACGTGTGATGCCGAGGCAAACGATGTCGAGTTATTCGATGCATTAGATCGAAACAATCCTGCCCCACACGCTGCCCTAATTCGAACGGGAAATATCTCCATTGTCTCCGCGTCACCCGAGAGATTCTTAAGCATTGAAGGTCGCAGAGTAGAGACACGACCCATCAAGGGAACTGCGCGCGATGCAGCCGACCTACTTGAGAGCGCGAAGGATCGCGCTGAGAACATCATGATCGTCGACCTCGCCCGCAATGACCTCGGGCGAGTCTGCACTTTTGGATCTGTCTCGGTGCCGGTGCTATGCGCATTGGAGCCGCACCCCGGGCTTCATCACCTAGTAAGTACCGTCACCGGCACACTCGCTCCGGGGGTAGATCTAACGCAGTTGCTTCGCGCCACGCTTCCCCCTGCCTCCGTCACCGGTGCACCCAAGCCTCGGGTTCTCTCAGCGATTGAGGAGTTCGAACCAGTTCCTCGCGGTTATTACTGCGGTGCAGTGGGGTGGATCGACACGGCGAATAATCGAGCCGACCTAGCGGTGGCAATTCGCACATTTACAATCGCGTCCGGCGAGACAACTCTTGGTGTAGGGGCCGGAATCACTGTCGGGTCTAATCCTCGAGATGAATGGGAGGAGACTGAGCTAAAGGCTGCTCGTTTGCTCGCTTCCTCCGTCGGCACCGCGCGGCGATCACGCGTGCGAACAGACTCAATACGAACAGATTGATTACGCGATGATTCTCTGGCTAAACGGAGCGATGGTCTCCGATTCTGAGGCGCGCATCGCTCCTTCAGACCATGGCTTCCTCGTGGGCGACGGAGTATTTGAGACTCTCAGGGTCTACTCAGGAGTTCCTTTTGCATGGGATCGCCATCGACTGCGCCTTGAGCACTCTGCAGCGGTGCTTAACCTCACCCTACCGAGCGATGAGATACTCCGCAGCGCAGCGAATGATGTCATCGCGATGAATGCACTACCTGATTGTCGCTTGCGCGTCACTATCACCGGAGGTGAATCCTACCTCGGCTCTGATCAAAGCTCCTCGGCACCGACCGCAGTCATCGCAGTAGGCCACTTGACTGAGTGGCCGTTAAAAGCATCGGTAGTGACCGTGCAATGGACTCGCAATGAACGCGGCGCAACTGCCGGGCTCAAGACGACCTCCTACGCCGAGAATGTGCGTGCACTGGCCTCTGCAAAATCGCAGGGTGCCGAAGAGGCGATATTCGCTAATACACGTGGCGAACTATGCGAAGGCACTGGATCGAACGTCTTTGTCCTGCAAGATGGAGTGCTGTGTACGCCGCCATTGAGCAGTGGTTGCCTCGCTGGTGTCACGCGAGCGATCACTATTGAACTTGCTAACAGGATCGGCATCACGTGCGAGGAGCGAGATATGCCACTAGCGGCGCTAGCAGGTGCTAGCGAGGCGTTCCTAACATCAAGCACTCGCGAAATACAGGCGATTGGCAATGTCGACGGAATGAGTCTCGCCTCGGCCCCTGGGCCAATAACGCTTCGATTACAGAGCGCTTGGCGCGAGCTGCTGAGCACATCGCTCGAGCCTTAACGCTCAAACCGGCCTGAGGTGCACGACATCCCCCGCAGTAATGCAGCGCAGGGCTCCCCCATCGGTGCGTACCTCGAGACTCCCGTCATCTGTCACACCCTCAGCAATACCCTCGAATGCCTCACCGGCTAGCTCGATACGCACACGTGTATTCAATGTGCCGAGTCGTTCTCGGTAATCGCTAAGCACGCTGTTTAAATCATTGAGCAGCACGGAGTAACGCTCTACAAACTCCTCAAGTAATTCATCGCGACTGATATCTCTACCCGAGACGAGATTGCAGGCTGTCGCAGTCTCAACTAGCTCGGCAGGAAAATCGCTCCACTGCACATTTACGCCGATACCAACCACTACACAGCGCAACGAACCATCCGATATCTCGGACTCAGTGAGCATGCCGCAGAGTTTGCGATCGCCTACTAATAAGTCGTTGGGCCACTTAAGGATTGGTGCAAAACCGGCGACGGCTTCAACCGCGTCGGCCATTGCAAGCCCTGCCGCCATCGTAAGTAAGTGAACAGAAGCGATAGTGATCTCGGGAGCGATCTCAGGCCGCAGCAATACCGACATGAGCAGCGACGCTCCTGCCGGCGCCTCCCATGTACGCCCCAACCTTCCGCGGCCTGCGCTCTGGTGATCGGCCACCACGACCGTCCCCGAGGCCTCCCCTGCTCTGGCCGCATCGAGGAGATATCGATTGGTTGAATCCACCTCAGCGAGGCGAATTATCGGCCCCAGACGTGACGTCCCCGGGAAGGGATTTGGGTTCTCGGGGGGCGGAGTGGCAGAAGGTTGGTTCACGCCCCGTAGGATACGACGACCCAAGACCAACTTCCCGGGAGAAACGCAAAAGTGCTGAAGAAAATTCTTATCGCCAACCGGGGAGAGATCGCCGTACGCGTTATGCGGACCTGCCGAGAGATGGGGATAGCGACTGTTGCCGTCTACTCAGACGTCGACCGTGATGCCTTTCATGTTCGATATGCAGATGAGGCCTACTCAATCGGTGGACAGACAGCAGCGGAGTCATACCTAAACCAAGATCGCATTATCGAGGTCATTACGCGATCTGGCGCAGATGGCGTGCACCCTGGTTACGGCTTCTACTCTGAGAATGCAGATTTCGCTCGCGCTGTTACAGCAATGGGTGTTGCATGGATCGGCCCACCGCCCGAGGCAATCGAAGACATGGGCGACAAAATTAGTGCTCGAAAAGCAGCAGCGCGCGGAGATGTCGAGAGCGTTCCAGGTACAACCAAGCCTGTTCAGAATGCGCAAGAGGTAATTGAATTCGGCGAGGCTTACGGATGGCCGATCACGATCAAGGCTGCCTACGGTGGGGGCGGACGCGGAATGAAGGTCGTCAACGCTCCTGATGAAGCCGCAGAGGCCCTTGAGTCCGCTGGGCGTGAAGCCCTTGCATACTTTGGTCGCAGCGAGGCTTACCTAGAGAAATACCTAACCTCACCTCGCCACATCGAGATTCAGATCATGGCCGATACGCATGGAAATGTTGTCTGGCTCGGCGAGCGCGACTGCTCAGTGCAGCGTCGCCACCAGAAACTTATTGAGGAGAGCCCGGCAGCAGACCTATCCGAAGAGACGCGCACCGCAATGGGCGAGGCCGCTGTCAAGGTTGCGAAGGCGACGGGTTATGTAAACGCCGGAACAATCGAGATGCTCTACCAAGATGGAGAGTTCTACTTCCTTGAGATGAATACTCGCCTCCAGGTTGAGCACTGTGTAACCGAGTTGGTCACATCACTCGATCTAGTCGCTGAGCAGATTCGCATTGCATCGGGCCTGCCCCTCTCGTTTACGCAGGACGAGATTGTGCGCACTGGCCACGCAATTGAGTGCCGCATCAATGCAGAGAACTCGGCAAAAGGATTCTTGCCTTCACCCGGAACGATCCACGACCTTCATATTCCCTCGGGCCCTGGGGTTCGCTGGGATGGTGGCTACGAGCGCGGCGATACTGTTAGCCAGTACTACGACAACCTTGTCGGCAAGTTGATCGTCTGGGCACCGGATCGCGATCGTGCACGCCTGCGCATGCTGCGTGCCCTCTCGGAGTTCGAGATTGACGGACTACACACAACAATCCCCGCCCAAAAACTTGTTCTAGAGCACCCAGAGTTTGCTGCGAACCAGCACTCCACGCGCTGGCTTGAGGAGAAGGTAGACCTCAGCGGTTTAACGAGTAGCGCTGGATCAAGTGCGCCTGCTGACGGCGACTCATCGCTGATGGCTCGCGATGTGCCAGTTGAGGTAGACGGTCGACTCTTCGCTGTAAAGGTCTGGCTCCCAGAGGCACCAATTGCTGGCGTATCAGCCAAGAAATCATCCAAGCCCAAGCCTGCAGCAGCGGGATCGGGTGGCGCTGGTGGGAACGGAACCATTACCGCACCGATGCAGGGGACAATCGTGAAGGTGCTTGTTGAGGTTGGCCAAGAGGTTGCTGCCGGCGATTCATTACTCGTGCTCGAGGCGATGAAGATGGAGAATCACATCAACGCTGAGCAGAGTGGAAAAATCAAAGAACTCCGCGTCGAGACCGGGAAGACCGTCAGCGCCGGCGACATTCTCATCATCATCGAGTAATTGCCGCGCCAAACCTCTTTAAGAGCAGGCCTCAACGATTGCCTCGGCGAGGGATGGGTGCACCAAGAGACTCTCAACAATGTCCTGAGTGCGAAGGCCGTTGGTAACTGCGATGGCGAGCACGCTGATTAACTCCGCGGCATTCGCACCAACAATGGAACCGCCTAAAACAACCCCTGTTACCGGGTCGGAGATCACCTTCACGAAGCCGCGTGCATCGCCAGAAATGAGTGCCTTTGCATTACCAGCAAACGGAACCTTGGTGACGCGGATCTTGCGCCCTACTGCGAAGGCATCTGCCTCTGCGAGCCCTACATCTGCAATCTCAGGCTCGGTAAAGATTGCTGAGGCGGCCTTGTCGTAATCAAGGTGGCGATGCGCAAGAGCATGTAAACCCATTGCGTGCTCAGCAATCTTGCGCCCCTGCATCGCAGCGACACTCGAGAGTGGAAGTTTGCCAGCCAAGTCACCGGCTGCGTAGATGTTGGGCGCGACTGAGAGGCAGTTGTGATCTACGGGCACCGTCCCCCACTCCGTTGCGGTGATCCCGGCCTCTGCCAGACCAAGCCCGTCGGAGTTTGGTATCGAGCCGATCGCAAGCAGCGCATGAGAGCCTCGCACCTTTCGCCCGTCAGCACACTGCACCTCAATGCCGTCAAAATCTGCGTTCTCAATCCGCTGAATTGCTTCGGCTCGCGCTCCCTTATGTAACTCAACGCCGCGAGATACAAATGACTCCTCGAGTACCGCTGCAACCTCAGGGTCTTTGCTCGGGAGTACATGCTGGCGAGATACAACAAGGCTTACCTTCGCACCGAATGCCCTAAACATGTGCGCAAACTCAACACCGGTTACACCAGAGCCGATCACAACTAAGTGCTCGGGGATTACGGGCGGCGGGTATGCCTGGCGCGTGGTGAGAATTCGATCGCCATCAACCGCAGCCCAATCTGGAATCCTCGGGCGTGAACCGGTTGAGAGCAACGCTGCATCAAATGTCACTCGCTCCTCGATCCCGTCATGGGCAAGGATCGCCTCGTTGGGCGAGACCAACCTTCCAACGCCGTTCAGAATTCGCACACCCTGGCTCTCTAAGAGTTGTTTTACATCGTCGCTCAGGTGAGTCTGGATCGAGAGATTGCGGACTCGAAGCGCCGCGGGGTCAATTCTCCCAGTGGCCTCGAGCCCCATCCCCTCAGCACGGTCGAGTGCGGCGAGTTCGCCACCTGTAGCGATCATCGCCTTTGACGGAACGCAGTCCCAGAGATGCGCCGCGCCACCGAGCACATCACGCTCAATGACGGTTACCTCAGCACCTAGCCCAGCCGCTGTACTTGCAGCCGTGTGACCTGCGGGGCCACCGCCGATTACTAGAAAGCGAAGTTTCATAATCTGCAGCGTAGAGTGCCTAGTACCTGCTCGTTACACACAAAGGCCTACTTACGATGAGAATCCACCTATGCACAGTAATTAACTGCACCCCCGAGGAGACCTGGGCCTCAGTTGAGGACATCTCGACACATATTGAGTGGATGGCCGATGCCGAGTCGATCACTTTTACCTCCGATCAACGTAGTGGGGTCGGAACCGAGTTTGAGTGCCTCACCAAGGTTGGTCCGCTGAAGACTGTTGACGTGATGACTGTGACCGCATGGGAGCCAGGCAAACGGATGGGCATTGAGCATCGCGGGATGGTTACCGGAGGCGGCGACTTCATGCTCAGCGCCGACGAGCGCGGTCGCACCATCTTCTGCTGGGACGAAACACTCCACTTCCCTTGGTGGATGGCTGGAGTAATTGGTGAGTTCTTCGGGCGCCCTGTTCTTAAGTATGTATGGCGCGCAAATCTACGGCGACTAAAAGAAAGAGCCGAGAAGCACTCATAACTTTCGTTCTATAACGCGGCGCTTAGGCCGAGCAGACCAACGCGCCTACCCCGTATTCCTTAGGTCGGGTGGTGCTCGCCAATCCCACCTGGCCTCACGGGCAGATTCGCTCACAGCCGTCTCCGCTTCAATTCTCTTGAGCCTGTAACCATCATGTGTTTTTTGTAGATGATGTCGCTTGCAGAGCCGTACAAGGTTCTCAAAGGATGCAGCGCCGCCCTCAGCGAAGGGTTTGATGTGATCTATCTCTAGACCAAGTGTCATGTCGCACGTGGGTACTTGACATATCTGGTCGCGCTCCTCGATAGCGGTGCGTAGTGGTGCCGGGATGTGTCGCCCCATATGCGCAACCGTCTTGATATCCACTCCATCAAGAATGAGGAGCTTCAAGAATGCCTCGCCCAGATACTCGGTAGCAGTAGCAACAGGGATAGGCCCGACGCCAGCGATCTCACAGACCTCGCCATGCTCAGTATGCCCACGCTTGAGCGCATCTATGTCGACGCGAATATTGATCACAGCGTTAGGGCGAGTTGCTTTTGTGCCGCTTTTACTTATCTGCTTTGTGGTCGCCTTCTCGCAGAGGGCCATTAGTGCATCTGCGGCGTATGCCTCCGGCCTCTCGTGATCTCCACTCTTGCGTGCTGCCTTGAAGATCTCATCCTGTATTGGCTTGAGAGCAGCCATTACAAGCGCACCATTAGCAACTGTCATGCGCCCTTTAATAATGAACGCACCATCAGGGTCTCGCCACGATTTTAAGAAACGGCTCTTGTGAATCTGTTTGTGGCGTGCTGCCTCATCTGTGGCTGCTGCGACTACACGACCGGATGCATCCCGCAGATCGCGCACTGTTGCATATGTAGCGAGCCTCAAGAGCTGAGTCTCAGTATTCGGGTTAACAATGGCGCCACGTGCGACCTCGACGGCCTGAGCGTTGGAGAGTGTGCCTGAGAGCAAGGCTGCCTGCGTAGTGGGTAGGTGCTGGAGTTGGTTGGCGAGCATGACTACCGACTGGGCCTCATATTGGGCACAATCTGTCTCAGCGGCTAGCCACTCGGAGATATTTTTAGAGCCCTCACCCTTCCAGCCATTCGTGCGCTCCACCTGGCCAACTGCGACAGTGCGGAGTGAATCGCCGCAGCGGCGGATCTCGTCACCAATACCGACCAACTCGGCGGCGGCCTTGCCATCAAAGGCCTCAACATTTATACGTGAGGAGACCTCTCGGAGTTGGCTAACGATTGTTTTAAGTTCATCGAACATATGTTCGACTATAAAACAGGGGTGTGACAACTAAGAATCAGGCGTCAAAACAGCCACTAAAAAGTCGAGAGAAAGCCCAGAGAACAGCCCCAAAAAGCTAGATATGGTGGGGATTATCTACCTACGAACTTCGCCTTCCCTGGTCCGTTCTCCAAGAACGATGCGACACCATGCTGCGCATCCTCTGTTGAGAAAAGATCGGTAAATGCCGCCGCCTCAATATCGAGCCCCTCGGCGAGTGTCACATCTAATCCAGAGTCCA
>CALQAT020000058.1:0-9864 GCA_943328625.2 Bordetella parapertussis
GTGGGAGGATAGGGAGATGGATAATCGTCAGCGCGCCATTTATCTCTGCCGTACCCGTGTCGGAATCGGAATTGTGATGATGCTCGCCCCCCGCACCGGCTCGAGACTTGGCTTTGGTTCAGGCAATGACTCGCAGGGAGCCGCTGTCCTTGGCCGCGCGTTTGGTGCTCGTGAGGCGGTGCTCGGGACTGGTGCAGCGATTGCTCTCTCCGAGCGTGAAGGTGGAGAGAACTGGCTCTCAATGAGCGCTGTGGCCGATGCGGTAGATGCTGCTGCACTGTTGCTTACACCGCGCTTGCCGCTGCGGGCGCGCTTGCTCGGGATTATCGCAGCCGCCTCTGCCGTCGCGCAGTTTGCAGTCGCCAAAGAGATCTCTGAAGAAGCCGATCAAAGCGTTTAGTAAAAGAACTAACGCACACCTAATTGCTCAGAAGCATTGAGGCTTTGAAGTCGCTCTACCTCGGCTATCACACGGTCCCGACTGAGGCGTGCAGCAATTAATCCCTCGGGCCGCTTAGCCCAGCCCGATGCTCGAACGGACCTGCGCAGTTCGTCCAAGGATGCTGTCCATGCGATTGCACAGAGGCCGGTCACTGGAGCGAGAAGCAGAACGACTAATGCGCCCATGCGCCCCCAGCGTTTATGTGCAAGCCATGCCTCTACGCCCCAAGTAACAGGGAGTGTTACTAGAGCACTCCCACCTTTTGCCGTTGCTTGCCAAGCAGGGTGTTTTACCCGCATCCCTAATCCGAATGAGACGGAGGCAGGGAGAGCATTTAGGGCATACCCGAGTATGCCTCCAGGAGTAAGAGCAATTGCAGTGGCTCCTAGCAGTGCGATTCTTCGCCGTGCTCTGTGAGGATCAAGATGCACAACATCGGCTGGTGTGTGCGCCCCAAGAGCATTGAGGCGCTCTCGCAGATCATCGACCCTTGCTTCTAGTCCTTTGAATGCTGGGCCTTGGTCCCCGCCGTTGCGAGCGACTGCATCTCCGATGATTCTCTGAAGAGCGGCCTGCTGGAGGAATGAATCCTCTGCGTTTGGATCCTTTGTCAATATGGTTATCTCTGCACCCGCATGCACGACCTCGGCCTCAAGCCAAGATGAATGACTACGCGTAACTGCCGCAAGAGATTCACCGAGCGTCTCGGTTAGTGATCGAACTGCAGTAGGCCCATCTTGCAAATATGACCCTAGAAATTTGTTTACCTCAACCGCTTCACCGATCTGAAGTGCAACCTGAGACCGAAAGCGCCCTCGTTCTTCATATGTAATTCCGAGAGGAACTATCACTAGATCATCGACTGCCCCAGACTCAAGGGCCTCAAGTGCAATTCGCGCTGTCCCAGTCTTTAATGGCAACGCAAGACGTGGATTATCGTGCACACCGCCTTCAGGGAAAATACAGACGTTCCCACCACTTCGAAGGACGTCATGGCAAGTCTCGAAAGCGGATGCATTTGTCGCCTCGTTATTTTGTCCCTCGTGCTCTTCACCTCGTCGTGCAACAGGTACACACATTGCAAATTTAAGGAGAAGGTTGAGGCCGCGAATTCTCCACATGCTCTGGGCCACTAAGAATCGGGGAAAAGTGCCGAGTTGCGCTATCAGGACTACTGGGTCGGCTAATCCGTTCGCATGATTTGAGATGAAGATAGTTGGGCGATCCGGGGGAACATGTGAACGCCCTGTTACATCAACTCTGCGCATAAAGACATGAACAACCGTCTCGCAGAGCCGCACTAGAAAGCGTGCGCGCATATTCGCACGGGGAGTACCTTGCTGCCCTCTCACGGCTAACCCTCTCATGCTTGAGACCGTAGCGGATCCGACTCACGAAAGCGCCGGAGGGTCACAACCGCCTCTGCTGCCACTCTGTCATCGGACCCCGAGTCCCTAATTGTTACCTCTACGCATGCACCGTCGATACGCTCGCCGACGAGTCGAGCTACGCCAATTAGTGGTCCAACCCTGCCTGGGCGGAGGAATCGCAGAACTGTGTCCTGAGCGTAGAAAGGGGTCTCCGCACTTGATTCCCCTGCGGTGCTGCTAGGGAGACTGAGGCCAAAATGCTCAGCGGTTGCTGCTACAAGCGTTGCGATGGTGCCTCCATGAACAATGCCCCATGGATTACGCAGATCGTCGTTGATATCGATGCTCACAGTGTCGTGCGCCTCGACGGTGACTCTGAAGAATTCAAGGACTCGAAGGTCGGGCAGTGACTCCGGGTCCGAAGCAGCGAATCTAAATGGACGCTCTCTCTCGGGCATCCCATCTGGTGGTGCAAGTAGTGCCGATGAGACCACAGCGTTGGCAATTAGCGCGTTATCTGAGCCGGTGTCTGTGAGCGTAACGCCTGCAACCGCTGACGATTTCCCGACTCTGAGTATCTGCGTGTTGAGTTCAAGCGGCCCCCTAATAGCGAACCGAAACCTTGAGATATTTAGGTCGGTCGAGACAATCCAGAGGGGGAGTGCGGCGAGTCCACAAGTGAAGCCGCCGATGATGTCCGCAAGTGTCGTGAGGATTCCGGAGTGAAGTACCCGATGCTCATCGAGGAAAATCTCAGGTATGTCAACTGTCCCGCGCAGCGTAACGGGACCCTCTGGGAGGGTCGTCTCGAGAATGTCGATGCGGCTGTACTGGGCTACCAAGCGACCAAAATGAGGGTTGTGGAAATCTGGCTTCATAAAGTTTCGTGACTATTCGATAACGACTGCACGCGTACCGCTGTAGCGGCGACTACCGCCATCAAGCGGTTCTCTGATCCAGCGTCGCGAATCTCTACGCGCGCTGTACCCCAGTCGCTATTGACCTGAGTCACTACTGCACTGGCACGTATCGGGCCGGCCTTGCCTAGTGATAGGTAAGTAATAACTAAGTCCACACACTCAAAAAGCTCATTGCTCTGTGTTGTGGCTTGTAGGGCAGAAGACGCTGATGCTGCTCCTAGCGTTGCGACTGCCCCTCCCTGCATCGCCCCGAGAGTATTGACCACATACTCGGTCATTTGAGACTCAACCCCACCAATGACATCTGTAATAGTTCTGACTCCGATTGCTTCGTGGATGTGCTCCTCTACTGAACCGTTATCCAGTTGACCATCAGAGGGTAAGAACGAGTGGGTTGTTACTTCAGAGGATGAAGACATGATGGGGTTTCCATCTCGCCTTGGAAGCACAGAGAAACTCATAGTCGCAATACCGAGAGACGCTCCCGCCTCTGATTCAAGATCAACTGCTAAAACAATTTTAGAGTTCCCTCGACGCAGCACGCGACCATGTGCGAAGACGCGCTCGGCGTTTACTGCTCCAGCAAGGTGAAGCGTTAGGTCGGAGGTTGCTATCCAGCCTGGGCTTGCAGCGAGAGCAGCTAAGCCACCGGCCGTTGCATCGGCGAGGGTTGCGAGCGCCCCTATCTCGACATGCCCAGAGGTAGTGCGGAGATTGGGGCCAGCCTCCATTGAAGCAGTACTTGTGAAATCAGGGCGATGCTCTACCTCGTAGCGCAGACTTCTGAGGATGTGCTTCGCAGGGGGATATGAGATAGGGAGTTGCGTCATCTGGCCTTATCAAGAATTTTTGTTGCGACATCTGGAACAAAGTTCTGCTTTGACTCGTCCGGGCGCTTGTAACCATCGCTCTTTTGCCGCTTTGGAAGCACTAACTCTTCTTCGAATACATCGTGATACGGCACCTGAGATAGGAGGTGGGTCATGCAGTTGATGCGTGCTTTTTTCTTATCATCGCCCTCTACGACCCACCAAGGATTGGCATCAGTATCTGTGTACTCAAACATGGTGTCCTTGGCCTTCGAGTAATCGACCCAGTGCGCACGTGATGGAAGGTCAACGGGGCTTAGTTTCCATCTCTTTAATGGATCATCCATTCGAGCTTGGAAGCGCTTCTCTTGTTCGTCATCGCTAACCGAGAACCAATACTTCACAAGGATGATGCCGTCATCGATTAGAAGGCGCTCGAAGACTGGGCACTGCTTCAAGAATTGTCTGTGTTGCTCTGTAGTGCAGAAACCAAAAACAAGTTCTACGCCCGCACGGTTGTACCAACTGCGATCGAAAATCACAATCTCACCGCCAGCCGGTAAGTGGCTTATGTAGCGCTGGAAATACCACTCCGTTTTCTCTCGTTCGGTTGGCTTCGGTAACGCTGCTATCCGCACAACTCTAGAGTTGAGGTTCGCCGTGATGCGGGCGATGGTGCCACCCTTGCCTGCAGCATCGCGTCCCTCAAATATGACTGCAACCCTTGCTCCGGTCGCTCGCACCCACTCCTGCATCTTCACTAATTCAACTTGAAGTCGATAGATCTCATCGTCGTAGGAAGATGTGTTGGGGGGAGCATCGGACTTCTCTGACTTTTTGTCACGAGGCTTTGATGGCGACTTGACTGGTTTGTCTTTAGGCATGCCATGGAAACTACTTCGCTCTGTCGTGGTTCTGGAGGGTCTGGGGGCGTGGGAGAATTTCTAGGTGCCGATACCGTCTCTGCAAGGCCAACTCCTCGTTGCCTCGCCCGACCTCGATGACCCAAATTTCAGGCGCAGTGTGATTTTGATTCTCGAGCACACCTCTGAGGGGGCGCTCGGAGTAATGCTCAATCGGCCCCTCGGAGTCTCCCTCGACGAGGCCGCTACAGGCTGGGGTATCCATGGATCGGAACCGAGAGTTGTATTCGACGGGGGCCCCGTCCAGCGCGATGCGACTATTGCGCTAGGTCGGCTTCACCATCCATGCGTTGACGCGGAGGCCTTCGCTAGCCCGATTTTGGGGGATCTCGTCTCAATTGACCTAGATGCTCAGCCAGATTTGGTAGACGGACTGCTTGTAGATCTTCGTGTATTTTTTGGGTATGCAGGTTGGTCTGCCGGTCAACTCGATGCCGAGATCAAAGACGGCGGGTGGATAGTCATAGATGCCGAGCCATCAGATCCTTGGACCGACGACCCCGACGTGCTCTGGAGGTCGGTGCTTTCACGACAAGGATGGCCGGTTGCGGCCTTCGCTGGTTTTCCGGAGGATCCAGGTCTGAACTGACACAATGTCGGGTATGACAATCAACGCATCGCCCCACAGCGTCAATGGCAACTCAACTATCGGTCCGTTCCCAGATGGGTTCGAGAAGGCAATTTTCGGTATGGGGTGCTTCTGGGGGGCCGAGCGAATTTTCTGGAGCCTTCCGGGTGTGTGGGTAACCGCTGTCGGGTACGCCGGTGGAGATATTGAGAACCCAAGTTACGAGTTGGTCTGCAGCGGGCGCACCGGGCACAACGAGGTTGTACAGGTTGTATTCGACCCGAGCCTTATTGCTTACGGATCGCTGCTGGCGATCTTCTGGGAGTCTCACGACCCAACGCAGGGAATGCGCCAAGGCAACGATCGAGGTACGCAGTATCGCTCGGGTGTTTATTGTTTCGATGAAAGACAGCGTGAACTAGCAGAGGCCTCGCGCTCTGCGTATCAAGTGCCGCTCACGGCTGCTGGTTACGGCGCCATAACAACTGAGATTATTGGTGGAACAACGCCGGTGTTCTATTTCGCTGAGGATTACCACCAGCAATACTTAGCAAAGAATCCAAATGGGTACTGCGGAATAGGCGGCACTGGTGTGGCGTGCCAGGTCGGGCTTTTCGCACACGATGAGATCTAGGGCTAATTAGCGCCCACAGGTCGGTGCAACCTGTGCAATGAGAGCGGCGTACGCGGCTCGACCGACTGGCCTTAAATGGAATCCATCGTTGTAGAACCAATCCCCATGTGCGTTACCGGTTCCATTCCAGTCAATGAGTGTCGTGTTTGGAAATCTTGGAGTGACCTCGGCGATGATGGCGTTGTTGCTCGCTTCCCATCGCCTAGGTACTTTAAGATTTAGTACCACCACGCACCGAACGTTTGCAAGCGATGCAAGCATCTGGCCGAACCGTGTCGGGTTCATGTCGCCATTCGTTCCAGTATGAATGATCGTGAGGTCACGCCCTGCCCCCGTTGCGTGAATCTGCTCCACAATGTCGGCGAGTGTCGATGCCTGACGACTCACGGCTGCATTGACAAGTATCCCGGGGAATACTTGACCCAACTCCGCAACAGTCCCAAGCATTACTGAGTCACCAACTGCTAGGCGACTAGGAACATTTGGATCGAGCGGTGGGTAGCGCACTCCATCCGGACCGGTTACGCCTTGGGCACCAGAGACTCCGGATGCTCCTGGTACACCCGTCACTCCAGAGACCGAGGTTGCCCCGATGACTCCAGAGACACCGGTGATGCCTCTGAACTCCTTGGGCGGCAGCGGCTCCTGCGCCCCTGCGAACCCAATGCCAACTACCGCCAAGATAATTAGCGATGTTGAAGCAATAGCGATTGTTCGTTGAATAAGGACTGCACGATTATCTGAGGTGCTGTCGCGCAGTGAGTGCCAGGTTCGAGAGAGTGCTCCCTTGCGAATCGGGGTCTCAACAAAACGGAACGACAACTCGGCGACGATCATTGTCAGGGTAAGGCGCAACCCGAGCAGTGCGTAACCGTGTAACGGGACATCGAGGTCCGGGCGTGTGATCTGATAGATCGGCCAATGCCAGATGTACAAGGAATATGAACGTAGACCGATCCACACGAGAGGTTTAAAACCAAGGAGGCGTCGAATATCGGCTCCAGGGTGAACGGTCGTTGCGATCACAAGCAGAGTTCCAATACCAAGGATTAGAAATCCGCCTCGATAGACCCAAGCGGCAGAGTCTGAAATGCCGAATAGATACCAGCCAACTATCGCCAGACCAACAGTGCCCGCCGTATTCAGGACTACTCGCCCAACAACTGTGACGTGTGGCGTGAGTCTCCAAGGTGGCCAAGCAACTGCGAGTGCTGCGCCGAGTAGTAGGCCGGAGGCTCGAGTATCAGTGCCGTAATAAACACGGCTCGCGTCAATGGCATTGCCGGGGAACATGACCCACATCAATATCGTTGAGAAGAGAGCTCCGCCCGCAATTATTGCGAAGAGCCTTGCAGGGCGGTCGCCAAAGAATCGAAAAAGTACAGCGCAGATGATCGGCCATACCAAGTAAAACTGCTCCTCGACCGCTAGCGACCAAAGATGTTTTAGTAGCGGTGGTCTTCCAGCTTCTGCGAAATACGATCTTCCCGCAAAAATCTGCCACCAATTCTGTATGTAAGCGATTGAACCGAATGTGTCTCCGCGCAGCGTGTGCACTTCGTCGGGGAGGAAGAGCACGGAGTACAGACCGACGACGCCAAGCATCAGGAACAAGGCGGGGAGCAGCCTTCTCGCCCTCCGCAGGTAGAACGATCCCAGAGCAATGCGGTGCCCATTTCGCCATTCTGCGACGAGCAATGCGGTGATTAGATACCCGCTTATTACAAAGAAGACCTCAACGCCGAAGAACCCACCGGGGACCCAAGGCACATCGGAGTGGTATAGCAGCACAGAGGTAACTGCAATCGCCCGCAGTCCGTCAATGCCAGGCTCATAGGGAACTTTTAGCCGAGGCCTACCCCGACGTGGGGCTGCTCTCTCATCGGCGGTTGGCATTGAGGGCATAGTCGCTTATTCTCACGCACGGAGAGGGCCTAGTGGTGTCAGTAATCGGGCAATAATCAGGTCAACAGAGAATACGCAGAGAATAAGAAACGATCTGGGAGTTCCAATTGAGTCTCGTCACCCTTGATTACCCACAGGACCGAACCGCTGTCATAACTCTCAATCGCCCCGAGCGACTCAATGCAATGTCGATTGACTTAGTGATTGAACTCAATGACTCCTTAAATGCCATCGCAGCGAATAATGAAGTAAGCGTGGTGGTGCTGACCGGTTCGGGGCGCGGGTTCTGCTCCGGGCTCGACCTAAAGGATTACGGGATTATCCCGAATATCGATGGACTCTCCGTCGGTCGGATAGCCCAGCGCTCCATGCGCTACTACTCGCGTTTGATCCCAACAATGAGGCAGATGCCTCAGCCAATTATCTGCGCTGTGAACGGCCCGGCATTTGGTGGCGGCATGTGCTTGACGCTCGGTGCAGAGTTACGGATCGCTTCTGAGTCGGCGGAGTTCAACGCCACTGGGATCGTAAATGGTCTGACTAGTACCGAGCTCGGAGTGAGTTGGCTTCTTCCCCGCTTAATCGGTGCAGCGCATTCAAGCGACTTGCTGTTGACCGGTAGACGTATTGATGCTCAGGAGGCGCTTCGTATGGGGCTTGTCTCGCGCGTTGTGCCGGATGAAGAGTTACTCCCCGCTGCACTCGAGATGGCAGCTGGCATGGCTAAGTTCAGTCCGTACGGTCTCCAGATGACTAAAGAGATCATCTGGGTAAACCTTGAGAACCCGAGCCTCACCGCCGCAATTGAGATTGAGGATCGAAACCAATTAATGCTTGGGTTTACCGAGAATTTGCCCGAGGCCATTCGTGCGTTTGATCAGAATCGGGAGCCGATCTACACCGATAATCCTCGCAGGGATCTCTTCAGTTAGAACCCCCAGCCTTTAAGAAGGGTGGTCACTCTCGCCGCGCTCGCCCAAGCCCTTCCTGTGCGACAGTTGCAACGTGGAGCCCGTCCGCTGTGAATACCCGTGCGAAGGCGTGGCCGCGAGCGTTAGCGATGCCGCTTCCCTCTAGGTCAAAGAGAAGCCACTGGTCTGCGCGCACCGGGCGGTGAAACCAAACCGCATGATCGAGGCTTGCGTTCATCATGGAGTCCCAGTCTCCAGCGAGGGAGTGTGGGAGTAGTGCAACGCCGAGGAGATCTTCATCGGAGAGATAGGCGAGTGCGCATGCGTGGACCATTGGGTCGTCACCGAGGTCGCCTATTACCTTCAGCCATGACGTAGCACGCGGTGAGGGATCGTTGCCGTGGCGAACGAAGCGGTGGTCAAAGAAGAGATCAGTAGGCATGGACTCAAGACGGTCAGGGGATGGAGTGGCGTGGGGGAAGAGTCTTGACTGCACATCCTCGCCCTCTTCGTCGGCTTGGAAGGACGCGATGAGGTTAAGGACTGCACCTCCCGCTTGATATGCCACTACCTGTCGTGTTGTGAACGACTTTCCATCACGCACGCGCTCTACTTCATAGAGGACCGTCTCGGTCTCTACACCAGCACGTACAAAGTATGCGTGGAAGGAATGCACTCGATGTGAGGCGCTTACGGTTAGCCCTGCTGCGCGCAGGGCCTGCGAGACGACCTGTCCTCCATAGATGCGACCCCAACCAAGATTCGGGCCAGCACCGAGAAACGCATCTGGCTTGACCTGCTCCAACTCAAGGAGAGTGCGCAGGGAGTCAACAGAATGGATACTTACGCTCATGGGGGGAGCCTGCCACGCAGAATGCCTCTCCCCCGAATGCTCAGATATTCGTGAGAGGATGCCGCCATGGTGCGCCGGTCATTATGAATACTCAAAGAGTGAGTGCTCTTCCTGATAAGCGCCAGGCGGTAGCGGTTGTGACCGCTTCAGTGAGTCGACACCTAGATGCCGACATCGAGCCAACGGTGTCAGCTTTAAATAAGTTGTCAATCACTGCTGAGTTGGTTGAGTGGGATGACCCAAGTGTGCAGTGGGGCGTGTTTGCCCTTGTGTTGGTGCGTTCGCCTTGGGACTATTCAACGCGCTTGCCTGATTATCTCGCATGGATTGATCGCGTTGATGCGCTCTCGGTACTTGTCAATTCAGCTGCCGTGCTTCGGTGGAGTTCAGATAAGCACTACTTGATTGACCTTGAGCATGCAGGTGTGCCGATTATTCCGAGCACGTTCCTCCACACAGGTGACGCTGTGACGCTTCCCAGCGTTGGCGAGTTCGTCGTTAAGCCCGCCGTTTCAGCTGGTTCGCGCGA
>CALQAT020000059.1:0-9859 GCA_943328625.2 Bordetella parapertussis
TAGGGCTACCGCTACTACGTCCTCAGGCTGCTGCCACATAAAACCTGGGACCTTCTCTGCCTCCATTCCAGCGCGCTGCTGAAACTCGGTTCTTGTAAATCCAGGATTCACAGCCATGATCCGCACTCCTCTAGCGCGTACCTCTTCGTGAACAGCCTGCGTAAATGACGAGACAAATGCCTTGGTAGCGGAGTAGGTGGCGTTGCCTGGTGCAGGCTGGAACGCGGCAACAGATGAGACGTTGATGATCCCACCAGAGCCTCTTGCAACCATGCGATCAAGCGCTGCGTGCGTCAAGCGCACCAACGCGCTGATATTTAAATCAACCATGCGAATCTCTTTATCGATCGAGATCTCATGGAAGCGCCCGGCGGTACCGAATCCAGCGTTGTTGACAAGCAGGTCAATTGGGGCGTCCTCGCGCTTAAGGCGATCCTCAACGAGCATCAAGCCTTCATCTGCGGTTAGGTCGGCGGGTAGGACCTCGACTGATGTCGAGTGCTTCGTCTTCAACATCTCGCCAAGTTCCTCAAGGCGAGCAGCGTCTCTAGCGACAACAACTAGGTCGTAACCACGATCAGCTAGTGCCTCTGCAAACGCGCGCCCTATACCTGCTGAGGCTCCAGTAATCAGTGCGACGGGTCGAGACTTAGACATTCGTGCTCCCCTTGTTGCTTTAGTCAAATATTCACTTAGCGAATTAGCGGTCTTAGTATCTACGCTTCTCGCAGATACCGAATAGAGATAATTCTTTAGAGCCCGAGTTCGCGCGCTACTGCCTCAGTAGTTGCAGCTACCGGATCGCTCACAACGACCTGCTTGATAGCGCGCTCAGGGTCTTTGAGGCCGTGCCCTGTAACAGTGCAGACCACAGACTCTCCACGTGTAACGAGCCCTTCCTCCACAGCCTTTAGTAGCCCTGCTACCGAGGCCGCGCTAGCAGGCTCGACGAATACTCCCTCGGTCTGCGCCAAGAGTCGATAGGCGCTGAGAATCTCGTCGTCGGTGACCATGCCGATATGCCCACCTGATTCGTCTCTTGCACCAACAGCTCCATCCCAAGATGCTGGATCGCCGATCCGAATAGCGGTCGCGATGGTCTCCGGTTTACTAATCGGATGGCCGATTACTAGGGGTGCCGCTCCCGCAGCTTGCCACCCAAGCATGCGAGGGAGTCGCTGTGATCTCCCCATACCTGAATACTCTTTATAACCCATCCAGTACGCAGTGATGTTTCCGGCATTACCTACAGGGATGCAGTGAACATCTGGGGCATCGCCCAGCGCATCCACAATCTCAAACGCTGCTGTCTTCTGACCCTGAATTCGGTATGGGTTTACTGAGTTAACAACAGTTACGCGACCAGTCTCTCCGAGTGCGCGCACAATGTTGAGTGCGTCATCGAAGTTGCCCTCGATAGCTACAACCTTTGCACCATGAATAAGTGCCTGGGCCAACTTCCCGAGAGCGATATTCCCTGCAGGGATTACAACCCCGCATGTGAGCCCTGCACGTGCCGAATATGCAGCAGCGGATGCCGATGTGTTTCCCGTAGATGCACAGATCACAGCAGAGGCACCATCCTCAACGGCCTTCGTGATCGCCATGGTCATTCCGCGGTCCTTGAATGAACCAGTTGGATTCGCACCCTCGATCTTGAGTCGCACGTTTAAACCGAGTCTCTCGGAGAGGCGTATGGCTGGGAGCAGGGGTGTGTTCCCCTCATAGAGGGTGATGACCGGAGTAGTTGTCGTTACAGGGAGGTGATCGCGGTATGCCTCAATGATCCCAGGCCACGCTGATCGGGCGATCGGGGCGTTACTCATTCTCCACTCCCTAGAACACGCAGCACCGATCCAACACGATGCACCGCATCGGTCTCGCGCAGTTCCTCAACAGTTGAACGCAGATCAGACTCGCGAGCAGAGTGCGTTACAAAAATAAGACGGGCATCCTCGCCTATGCCACGCTGCTGCATTGACTCAATGCTCACCTCATGGCGCCCGAATACATCAGCGACGACAGCGAGTACACCGGGGCGGTCAGCGGCCTCCACCTCAAGGTAGTACTGCGATACGACCCCCTCCATCGGGAGCATCTCGCGCCTAACCAACTTACCGATCGTGGCGCCACGCCCTCCGCTCGCAAGGTTCTTGGCGGCATCGATCACATCTCCGAGGACGGCTGAAGCGGTTGGGAATCCTCCAGCACCGCGACCGTAGAGCATTACCTCTCCGGTCGCTTCTCCCTCTATAAATACAGCGTTGAACGCTTCGCGTACTGAGGCGAGCGGGTGCTGCACTGGGACCATAGCGGGGTGCACACGCGCCCCGACCTTGCCGTCACGCTCCTCTGCAACCGCAAGCAACTTCACTACGTAACCGAGCTCACGCGCTGCCTCAATATCAGCAGCTGTGATTGAGGTAATCCCCTCGCGGTATACGTCAGAGTCAGTTACCTCGGCGCCAAATGCAATTGAGGCGATGATCGCAGCCTTCGCAGCTGCGTCGTGTGCCTCAACATCTGCGGTCGGGTCTGCCTCGGCGAATCCAAGGGCCTGTGCCTCTGCAAGGGCATCGGCGAAAGACTGACCGGCCTCGGTCATGCGGGTCAGTATGTAGTTTGTAGTGCCGTTTACAATCCCTGTAACACGCAGGATTCGATCACCAGCGAGGCTCTCACGAAGCGGGCGCATCAGCGGGATTCCACCGCAGACCGATGCCTCAAATAGGAGGTCAACTCCGCCAGCCTCCGCGGCTGCAAACAACTCTGCCCCTGCGGCTGCTAGTAGCGCCTTGTTTGCCGTCACCACCGGCTTGCCGGCAGCGAGTGCAGCAAGGATCAAAGTGCGCGCTGGCTCGATGCCGCCCATCACCTCGACGACAAGATCAACATCGCTCGCTGCGACTACCGAGGATGGGTCGTCGGTTATTGATGCAGAGTTAGCCGGCAGCCCACGATCTTTTGCAACGTCGCGTACAGCAATCTGGGTTATCTCGAGCCTCACCCCAGCGCGCTCTGCGATGGCATCGCCGTTACTCGCGATCATCTGAGCAAGAGACGAGCCGACATTGCCGCAACCAAGTAGACCTAAGCGAACCACTGATGAAGTCATGATGTGCTTAGTCTCGCCGATGGAGTGCCCCCAAGGCGACCCGTTAGGATTTTCTCTCCTAGTACCCCAATCTCGGGGCTCCTAAGACTGCTCAACGCACACATCGTTATGCGCTATTGATCGAGGCGAGTCAGGTCGTCATTCGTCTCGCGCCTCACCACTACCCGAGGCTCCCCACCGGATATAAAGACAACCGCCGGGCGAGGGACCTTGTTGTAGTTAGAGGCCATCGAGTAGCCATAAGCGCCGGTCACCGGGGTTACTAAGAGGTCCCCAACCGCAACATTGGCTGGTAGATAGGCATCAGGCACTATCAAATCGCCCTGCTCGCAGTGCTTACCAGCGACCCTCACCTGAAGCGGGCGCTCGGCCTCGATCTGTGCGGGAAGGTATGCCTCATAACCGGCTCCATAGAGAGCTGGCCTTGGATTATCTGACATTCCGCCATCGACCGATACGTAGGTAGCAACACCAGGGATCTCTTTGATGGTCCCGACTCGATAGAGCGTCGCCCCAGCGGCGGCGACGATTGAGCGCCCAGGCTCCACCATCACTCTTGGGGCGTTAAGCCCTCGAGACTGCGAACCTGTCGTAATCGCATCTCTAAGCGTTAGAGCATAAGCGGCTATATCGGTTGGGGGATCCTCGGCGAGGTATCTAACCCCAAGGCCTCCACCCATGACGGTCTCCTCGACTACAGCTCCAGTTGTTGCGGTAATAGCGGCGACTAGATCGAGTACTACCTCGACTGCTCGCGCATAAGACTCGAGTACCCATATCTGAGATCCAATGTGGCAATGAAGACCCGCGAACTCCAGAGACGGAGAGGCGACGACACGCTGCGCGGCTGCTAACGCAACGCCGCTGCTAACCGTGAAACCAAACTTAGATTCCTCTGTACCGGTCTCGATGAACTCGTGAGTATGTGCCTCGACGCCAGGGGTAACGCGTACAAGCACACGCGGTACGGCACCAAGCGCTGCGCCTAATCTCTCAAGCCGATCCAACTCGTCGTTAGAGTCGGCAACGATGCGCCCGACTCCTGCGCTTAGAGCAGCGTTTAGTTCTTCGTCTGACTTGTTATTGCCATGCAGCACAATTCGCTCCGCAGGAAAACCTGCGATCAAGGCGACGTGCATCTCTCCACCAGTAGCGCAGTCGAGGTGCAGACCCTCCTCCATTACAAGGCGAACCATCGCGGTACAGAGGAACGATTTGCCTGCAAATGCAACGTTCTCAGCCCCAAAGGCATCTACGTATTCCCGGCAGCGATCGCGCATTGCGTCTTCGTCGTAGATAAAGAGCGGAGTTCCAAACTCAGCTGCGAGCGCCTCAAGATCGGCGCTAAGAACGGCCGGCGATGCAATGCTCTTATCGAATGGTGCAGATGTCATCCGATGCCCCCTTGGTTCTGTCCTTCGCCTAAAGCGCCCTCGGTCTCATCTTCGTCTTCATCGAGTCGCTCCATCACAGCGGGTGCACCTACGCCAAGTATCCCAAGGGCGTCGGCCAATCCAATGCGAGACGCCTCCGCAAGCCACAGGCGTGCTTGCGTGAGCGCTGCATCGTTGGTGATAACCCGACAGTCGCGATAGAAGCCATGGACGCGCGATGCGAAATCGCGAACCCAAGTTGCAACTCGATGAGGCGCACGCAGTTCTGCGCTTGTCGCCAAAACTCCTGGATACTCCGAGAGTGCACGCAGCAAGTCGAGTTCGCGCTCATGGAGAAGTACGGAGAGGTCGGCATCTTCTAGTGCAACCCTTGAAACCCCTTGCTCATCTGCGCGCCGCCCGATAGAGCAGACGCGCGCATGCGCGTACTGAACATAGAAGACCGGGTTCTCCATTGATTGCGAGGTCACTACATCAAGGTCGAATGTAAGTGCAGTATCGATACCTTGGAGTAGGAAGGTGAGGCGCGCAACATCTGGGTCAACCTCATCAAGAATGTCTGAAAGGGTCACCACATTGCCTGCACGCTTTGAGAGGCGAACCAACTCTCCCCCGCGCTCTAGCTTCACTAATTGTCCAAGAATGATCTCAGGCTGAGGAGCCTCAGAAGTACCTATTCCTAAAGCCTCCATGCCGGCCTGGAGACTCTTTACCTGCCCATGATGGTCTGCTCCCCAAATATCAATGAGGTAGTCCCAGCCGCGGCGCGACTTATCAAGGTGATAAGCGAGGTCATTGGCTAAATATGTCGTAGATCCGTCACGCTTTACCAACACACGATCACGCTGGTCGCCGAGCGCTTCACTGTTGAGCCATGTCGCGTCGTCCTTGACATAGGTGTGCCCGGCAGACTCCAGAGTTGAGAGAACCTCGGCTACGTTCCCGCGCTCGTGGAGAAGCCGTTCACTAAACCACGTATCAAAGTAGACACCAATGCGCGCAAGGTCCTCGCGCAGCGACTTCACATTCTGCTCATAGCCCCACTCGCGCGCTGTTAACTCATCTACATCATCGCCGAGTTCACTACGTAGAAGCTGCGCCATCTCAATGAGATACTCGCCGTGATATCCATCCTCTGGAGGCTCTTCGCCGCTGTAACGCGCAAGCAGAGAACGTGCAAACGTATCGAGTTGATTCCCTGCATCGTTTAGGTAGTACTCACGATGCACGGTCGCACCCTGCGATGCGAGCACATTCGCAAGAGCATCACCAACCGCCACCCAACGCCCACCACCAGCGTGTAACGGACCAGTCGGGTTGGCGGATACAAACTCAAGGTTGATGCGCTGGTTAGCGAGCGCGTCGCTGCGACCATACGAACTCTCTGAAGTCACAACATCTGTGAGCACATCATGGAGCCAAGTTGGTCGAAGGAAAATGTTCACAAACCCCGGGCCGGCAACTTCACAATGGTCAAGGTGCGCAGTATTAGATGCCTCGAGTGCAGCAGCGATCTCAACCGCCACATCGCGCGGAGCGCGCCCGACGATCTTCGCCAAACGCAGCGCCACGTTGGTCTGAAAATCCCCATGCTCACGCCTAGCGGTGGGCTCAGGGGTTAGGTCCCCAGCGGGCGCGGGGAGGCCGCAGGCCTCGAGAGATGCCAGAATTGCTGTAGTTAAGGTCTCAATAATCAAAGCGTAGATGGCCATAAAACCCACGGCCGAGGCGGGATTGAGGTGATATCGGGGTCTTAAGCATCGCACACTCGCCTCCTCCAACCCCCTACATATCAATATTGGGGGCGACTACCACGCTACGTGGCAGGTAGAGTCACGGAGCGGAGCAAGATCCGATCACAGGCATTTCTGCAGAGTTCTGCTCGGGTGGGGGCAATATTGAAGGGTTTCAGGGTTAGAAGTGGGGCGACAAGGTGGACTCGGGCGACCATTGGGAGAAGTGCTGCGCTCGCACGCAGGCGCGCAGGTTCCCCCGCACATGGGCGGCTCAACTAATGATCGACGTAGCGTGAAAAGCGAGTTCGGGGCGCGCCTTGTTGCAGACCTAGCGAGCAACGACTCTGGACTCGCTGTTGTCTACGAAGCGCTTGATGGACTTGTAGAACAGTTCTCACTCTCCGATGCAGCGATGGTGCTTGAGGAGCCTGGCTTCGGACGACAGGTATTCCGCTCCGGCCGTCGACGCATAGATGGAGGTGACCTCGCACTTCTCGATGCTGAGCCTGGCCTCTACACCGACCCACCTCTTGATGATCCATCTGTCGACCCGACGCTGCTCACGAGTCTCTGCACCGTTGCACTCAGGCTTGATCTGCTACGCCACGACTCGTGGCATGACTCGCTGACTGGCCTCTACGACCGGCGCTCTTTTCAAAGACTGCTCGAGATGGCGGTAGCGCGAAGCGAGCGTTATGGATGGCCATTTACCCTCGTGATTCTTGACCTCGATTATCTAAAATCAATCAACGACAACCAAGGGCACCGCGCCGGCGATGCGGCACTTATTGCAATTGCGGATCGCTTAAGAACCGCTCTTCGCCACGGCGACAATGCTGCACGTATAGGTGGCGATGAGTTCGCCCTGATCATGCCTGACACAAAGCTCTCCGATGTTGGACCACTCCTAGAGCGTGTTGCGCAGACAAACATTGATGGAGAGCGCTGCCCAGGTTTCTCTTATGGCGCGGCCGAGAGCCCAGCCGAGGGCGAGACCGGCGAGGCCCTATTCGCACTAGCGGACGAGCGCCTACGTGCAGCTAAGGGGGCTCGGCCGTGAACCCGAACTCGAACCCGAGCATCAACGAACTAGAGGTAAACCTGCGCAGACTCCCTGGAGTCATGTCGGTTGCATTCGATGATCGAAATGGCGTTCTACATATTCAGCTCCACATTGGCGGTGGCGCATCAGACCCGACCCTCACAGATCGAGCAACTCGTCTAGCGCTGCAGTTCGCAGAGGGGTCAGTTGCACTCGAGGTAAACCACTGGCAGGGATCTCGAAGAGTCTCTAAAGAGCAGAGTGGCACGGTCTCCAACAAGTTTGGTGGCGGGCATATTGGTGATGCACCAGACCCAAGGGATGCTCTCGACGAGGTCGAGACGGTTTTGGTTACCGCTAGCGAGACCACTGACCGCCCGAGCAATCGCTCAGAGGCATCAGAGGCATCAGATACTTCTGATGAATCGAAGAATCGTCGCAGGTCGGATTCTTTCTCTATAGATGCTGATGCCCCTCTCGGCGGAGATCGATCTACCGCTAACTCAACAGAGCGCGACACCGTTGCGGAGAACTCAGCGCAGACTTCAGTCTGGGGCATCGCACCCGAGGTCCCAGAGGCCAATGACTTTGGTTCTCGCTCAGGCCCAGACTCGCGAGCAGAGACACGCATCGAGCCCGATACCCGTGCGTTCCTAATCCCGGAGACTGAACTACTCGATGCTCACTCCTCCGAGGTTTTTTACGGCGACGCTTCTGAGGATGCGCGAGGCGATGACTCCGACGAGGAGCCTGAGACCACCTCTGAGCCCGAGCCGGTGAACGTTATAGATGTCACCCAGATGGAAAAGGCGGAGTCGCTAGAGCGCGCTCCGCGCACGCGTCTCCTAGCGGTGCTTACTTTCCCTGATACCGACGAGCTAGAGGTGCACCTCAGCTACAAGGGCCGTCGCGGTATCGGGCGTGCTCCAGCGAGTCGAGGTGTGCTCGGTGCATCAGAGGCAGCGATAGAGGCGCTTCGCACTTGGGCCCCCGATATTGAGTACGAAGCAGTCTGGGCGCGGCCAATGGAGAACGGCGATGGGCGCAAGCAATACCTAGTGGCAACCGAGCTCAACGACCCGGCCAACAAGACTCTCCACGGACTCGCTACCGGCGCTAGCCCTATCGAGGCAGCAGCACGATCCACGCTGCACGCTCTCAATCGCACGATTGCTCCTGCATTAGCGCTCATTCCAGAACTTCCTTAGGGCTTAAGCCCTCTCGCAGAGCGCTCTCGGACTACTACCGCGGGCGTTAGCAGGGCATAGGGTTGCCAGGCGCTGTAACGTCAGCGACCTTAAGCACTCACCGAATTTTTTGCCCCTTATTTTTTGCCGCTAACTTTTCGCCCCTAAATGATGGAGAGACCCGTGTCTGATAACGCCACTGCCAATAACTCGAGCGACTCGAACGTCTTGGATGAGCTCTTCTCACTCAAGGGAAAGTCAGCCCTAGTTACGGGTGGCACGAGCGGCATCGGGCGAATGATCGCTGAGGGATTCGTGCGCGCAGGTGCGCGTGTATACGTTGCGAGCCGAAAGGCCGATGCGGTTGCATCGACAATTGCAGAGCTCTCCGAGTTTGGATTCTGTGACGGCACTCCAGCCAACCTCGCTACCGAGGATGGTTGCCGTGAGCTTGCAGATTGGATAGCGGAGCGCGAGCCGCAGCTCGACATCCTCGTCAACAACGCTGGTGCAACATGGGGAGCGCCACTCGCCGATCATGACGACAAGGCATGGGACCGTGTCCTGGACCTAAACGTCAAGGGCGTATTCCACCTGGTGCGTTTCTGCCGACCGCTCCTCGATGCAGCCTCGAAGCCCGGAGATCCATCGCGTGTGATCAACATTGGATCCATCGACGGCATCCATGTTCCGATCATGGAGACTTTCGCCTACGCAGCAAGCAAGGCCGCTGTCCACCAGATGACGCGCCACCTCGCTGGGCACCTTGGCCCCAACATCACTGTCAACGCAATCGCTCCAGGGCCGTTCCAATCCAAGATGATGGCCGCAACCCTGAACTCCTTCGGAGACTCAATCGCTGCTGGCACCACACTTAAGCGAATCGGTCGTGACGAAGACATGGCCGGTACCGCGATCTTCCTCGCATCACGCGCCGGCTCCTACATCACAGGCACCATCCTCGCAGTAGACGGCGGAATGGCGACCACGAAGTAGTTACCGGCTACCGCGCACCTACCTTCATTACCCGGTATCTCGTTCCTGCGGTGCGGGCGGCCGCCAAGCAAACTCAACCCCACCTTTACCCTCAACCTCGACTAACTGATACCCGTCATATGTTTTTTGACGATGGTGCCAGGCACATATGCGCACCAAGTTCTCAAGGTTCGTAGCCCCTCCCTCCGCGAACGGGATGCGATGATCTATCTCCAATCCAAATCGCATATCGCAGTGCGGCACCCTGCAGACCAAGTCGCGCTCCTCTAATGCGGTTCGCAGTTTTGCCGGAATAGTTCGACCTGCATGAGCAACACAGAGAATGTCAGTGCCATCCGTTACAAGCACCTTAAGAAATGAATCATTAGCTAGCTCTAATGCCATTGCAA
>CALQAT020000060.1:0-9848 GCA_943328625.2 Bordetella parapertussis
AGTGCAGCAGTAGCTGTTATCCCTGAGGGTCTCCCAGCAGTCGTCACCCTTACCCTTGCAATCGGCTCGCAGAGAATGCTGAAGCGCAATGCTCTCGTTAGGCGCCTACCTGCTGTTGAGACTCTCGGCTCCGTGACTGTGATCTGCTCCGACAAGACCGGCACGCTTACGCAGAACCGTATGACCGTTACCGTGTTTGAGGGCTCGGGGCAGCGACACATTCTCGATGATCTTGACGCCACCTCTGATCAGCACCCCAGTGCTCTTCTTGCACTAACCGCTGGTGCACTCTGCAACGACGCAGACATTCAGATAAGCGAGAGTGGCGACGTCACAACAATTGGCGACCCTACCGAGACAGCGCTTCTCATTGCAGCGCACAAAGCCGGTATCAACGTTGAGTCACTGCGCATAAACACCCCGCGTGCCGGAGAACTCCCATTCGACTCTGAGCGCAAGCGCATGAGCACGGTGCACGGCCCGCTGCCGTCTGAGAGACCTGCGGGTCTAGCGCTAATTGAAGAAGGAGCGACAGTTGCCTTCGTAAAGGGCGCAATCGATGGGCTTCTCCCCCTAACTACCCATGTATGGCTTCATGGCAAAGCAGAGCCAATCACCGAGGAAGAGCGAGACCGCATCAACGCGGCCAATGACAATCTGGCTGCAGACGGCGTACGAGTACTCGGCCTTGCATACAGGGTTATCGATACCGATGGCATTCACGACGAGATAGAAGATCGCCTTACATTGATCGGTCTCCTAGGGATAATTGACCCGCCACGCCCCGAGGCTCGAACCGCAATCGCGACCTGTAGTGACGCTGGTATCCGTGTTCTCATGATCACAGGGGATCACCCTCTAACCGCTCGCGCTATCGCACGAGAACTTGGGATCGTGAGCGCAGACGACCACACTACTTCTGTCACAGGCCGCGAGATTGAGGCAATGGACGACGACGAACTGGGGCTTGCGGTAAAGACCACCTCCGTATTCGCACGGGTATCACCGGAGCACAAACTCCGTATCGTGCGGGCACTGCGCGCCCAGGGTGAAGTTGTAGCGATGACGGGCGATGGTGTTAACGATGCCCCAGCACTGCGCCAAGCCGATATTGGTGTAGCGATGGGCATCACAGGAACGGATGTATCAAAAGAGGCTGCGGACATCGTGCTTCGTGACGACAACTTTGCAACCATCGTCTCCTCGGTCGAGGAGGGGCGCGTCATCTACGACAACCTTCGCCGCTTCGTAAACTACTCACTCGCTGGCAACATCGGAAAAGTAATGGTGCTGCTTCTCTGGCCCCTTGTGATGCTGATCATTACAGGCTCGACAAAAGACGCGATCGCTTTGATGCCCCTTCAGTTGCTGTGGCTAAACCTGATGACCGACGGATTACTTGGGCTCGCAATGGGTACCGAGCAAGCAGAGCCAGATGTAATGATGCGCAAGCCTGTAGACCCGGGTAGCAGCATTTGGTCAGATGGTTGGGGGGCTCGAACTATCTGGGTCGGAGTTGCTATCGGAGTCGGCGCTCTCCTCATTGGCGCGGGATACCACGGAGTGGACTACGACGGAGTGGGCACGGCACGCGGAGGCGACCCTCTTTATTTCCAGAGCGTGATCTTTACAGCAATCGCATTCATGCAGATTTTCCAAGCAATCGGTAACCGCTCGACGAGGCTTCCCCTCAACCGCCTCGACTGGAAGGGAAATCCAACTCTGCTATTAGCCGCTGGGTTTGTATTCATCGCGCAGATAGCCGTGCTTTACACCCCATTCTTGCGAGACGCATTCCATCTACAGCCGCTCAGCGCGCTGACCCTCTTGCTCTGCATTGGGCTTGGCGTACTTCTACTTGTTGCCATCGAGACTGTTGAGTGGCGCCAACGCGAGCGTCGCGAGGCCGTCAAACTTTAACGATCAATCGCGTGAGCGCTGTGTCCTAATGCGCGATGCTGGCTGGTAGTTCGGCCCAGCAGTTTCATCTACGCGGGCAAGTAATAATTCGCATGGAGGCTCGAAGTTCTCTGCGAAGCTCAAGGAGCGCTGCTCCCCTAGCATCTGCCACACCTGGGCAGTAAGGCGATCGGTCTCATCCTCTATGTGCTCCCGCAGTGCGAGCCCCTCGGGTGTAACGACTCTTTTATGGGCAAGCCCTCTAGCCTCTAGCAATGCCCAGCCGGCATCGATTGCTGTGGGCGCTATTCCGCGCGAGATGGCTAGCCAATCACCTTCGTAACTCATGTACGCATTGTGAAGGATCGTTACCTCAGGTCCATTGAGGCCAGCGGCGGCAACAAGTGCCCAATGAGTATCACCGCGCCACTCGCGTATGCAGTTCACCGCATGCCAGCCAGATAGCAGCGGATCGGTAGGTCTATCCATTGCGAGATGCGCACCAAAGAAAGTCCGCCCGACCGTTGGAAGTGTCTCAACAATGCTCCACAAATGTGGTGCAAGGTCAATCAGTGGCTCGACGATTGCCGGGGCAAACTCGTTAAGCCCCTCTAAAACCGCCTCATCGCGCGCACGCCAGAAATCATTAAACGATCCGCCTCTCTGCTTGATTAGCTCAAAGGCGATCCGGATACCGTCTGGGCTCACAGAGCCGAATGCAGCAATAACTGCGTCCGGTCCAGCGAAAGCAAGCGGCGCGCAACGCGCCGCTATGTACCCAAGGGGGCCGGGCAGGCCAAGTAACTCATAACGCGCAACTGCCCCAGGGTCCCAGAAAATCCACCCAATAGTTGTCTGCACTGACCGAGCATTGCGCCGCGTAATCCCAAACCAGTCAATGCGGTCGGTTGCAATCATCAGTCGCACTGATCGCAGCGGCCAGAGGCAGGGGTCTGAAGAAAGCATCGTGGGCAAATTGGTCGCTGCGGAGGAGCCGGCTTAGGCGCTCTCGGAGCCTTCACACGAGTGATGCCGAGGATTCTCTCCGCTCCCCCATCACTTGGCATATCGCTAGCGAACTCGCGATAACACGCCAATCGCTCTGCAGCGGCATGCGCATCAGGGTTGTCAGGGGGATTTCCACCTCTCGCATAGGTAACTCCTATTCCATACCCCATTCCCATTGCCCCACTTTTCTGAGTACAGAGGGATGTGAGAAGAGGTTCGCCCTTCGTACCGCAAACTTCTGCGACGAGTCCTAGCACGGAACCAATCCAGTGAGTAATGAGACTTCTCGTGCGAATCCCAGTCTCCGCTTGCACTTGCTCTGCTAATACACCATAGGTGATATGCGAGTTATATGTACTCGCTACCTCAATGAGTAAAAGACGCGCTGACTTTGCCCATTCATAAAGAGCGTCATCAAATTCAACAGCCCTATTATCAGATACGCGGTAGGTGCCCGGGGTAGCCATATGCTCATCATCGCGCACAATTCAACTTGATGTGAAGTTACTTGAGTCATCCATCTCATCGATAGCGAACGTGAACGCCTCGATAAATCCGGGCGACGGCTCGTCGTCAACATGGCGAATATTCCAGAGTCCTGAGTCGCGTATTCTCACGCGATCTGATGATCTACCAAGCCAAGTTATTGATGGTGGATCAATTGGAGTTCGCTCAAAATTTGAGAGGAGCGAAATAGCTCCTGCCTCAATTACGCCACGGACACTTGCGGGACCAGGTTCATCTGGAACTGGGAGCCAAACGAACGGCATCCTTCGGATCACCGTGGACACAGCATTCTCAAGATCGCTCTCGCCATAGCGAACCGACGCCGGGGCATGAGACCCTCTCCCCCACGTCGATCGACCCTTAACCATCGTGGAGTCAGCGCCAAGAATCGCCATCCCGATGTGCCTTCGGAAAACAGAACCACGATGACTACCGCCACCCGGGCTACTCCCCCCGACTGTCCCTCGATGCTGAGAAAGTCTGCTCCAAAGCAAGGTGCGCGATTTAGCCGCTAGCGCGTGGGTCCCAACCCGAACTACGCGCGGACCTCCCCCTCCTTCCCGGAGCTCGCCATGCTCAAAGAAGAAATACACACCGCGTTGTGGCCAGTCATCTTGGCCAGTAGAGGTTGCAAGATAGCGAGCCCCGCCTATTCGGTCACTCAATTTGTCAATCAACTCGTAGAACGAATCAACCGCTGCACGGCGCTCATTGTCACTCATGGTTCAAGGCGCGAGCGTAAAACTGCAATTGGGCGCCGATTCTCATACCCTCTGTTGGATTCTCAATACGCCAGCTGGCCTCCAGCAATCCTGAGCAAAGTCCAAAGTCTCGGTACTCCTTACCGGCATGAAGCTCAGCTATCGCGCCGGGCTCCACTGATATCCGAAGAGCGACAGCATCAAGCACTTGGGCGCTCCAGAGCCGCTTCTCGAGAAGAGTTGTATCCTTTAGTGCTCGGTCATAGGGAGCAAGGATTTCGTTAGGGCTCACGAGCCCATGCTCCGCCGAAAGAATCCACCATGAGTCGCAGCTCTCCTCAACAAACTTCCTTCGTTTTATAAATAGACTTGAGGTGTAAAGCTCCTGCGCCGGCATAGGGCGGTCGGCTTTCCCTTTTACGCAACCGACAAATCCAATTCGCATATAAAACTCTCCTGCCGCTTACAACCCTGTGAACTCTATTCCTGTGGTTATTTAGCTCTCAAAAAACTAGTTAAGACTGGGTTGAGTTGAAGGCCTCTGCGAGAGCCTCCGGGTTAATGCTGTTAGGGAGACCTACGAGAACTACTCGGCTCGTCGCTTGATCACTCCCCCATTCAGCCCCTTGGGTAATTGCTAGCCGTGACCCAACCCGCTGAATGATTGAGCGGCTCAGAGGGCTGGCATCGAAATTCGCCACACCCTTAACTCGCAGCACTCGATCTGGGAGCGACTCGAGTACCGCCTCGAATCGATCGCGGTTGATTGCCGCGTCGCACTCCCATGACCATGTTTCATGTTTTGCGTGCGGCTCCCCACTATCACCCATGTTTCTCACTTCGAATAGATCAAGATCACTCTCAAGGGTCTCCCCGAGCAGAAAGACAATCGGGACCTCGGCGTTCACGGCCTCAACGACTAAAGCACCTGAAGCTAACGAGCCGAGTAATTCGCTCGCTCGCTCGACATCCACTGCACCGGCTAGATCAGTCTTGTTGATTACCAACACATCTGCGGCTTCAATCTGGCGCTGCACCGTAGTGCCAACGTAGTCATCACTCAATCGTTCACCAATTGTCTCAGCATCAACAACCGTGACAACTCCCTCGAGCCTGAAGCCTGGGATCATGGCATGGCTAGCAACTAGCGCAGTGTTAGCTACCCCGCTCGCCTCAATAATTAAGAGTTGCGGACGAGTCTCCCGCTCGCGTAGCGAGACTAGAAACTCGATCAGCGGAGTCGAGAGAGCGCAGCAGGAGCAGCCATTTACAAGCGTCACAACTCCATCAGAGTCAGCCTCAATCAAATCACCATCAATTGCTATCTCACCAAAATCATTTACAAGAACGAGGGTCTCACGACCTGTCCCGCTACGCAGGATGTGGTTTACAAGTGTGGTCTTTCCGGAACCCAGGTATCCACCGATGATCAACACGCCAATATCGCGAGGCTCTTCACTCACTTATGATCCCGACTCAGCATTCTGGGGGGCCTCGAAGTGCTCGCCCCCAACGACGATGCCAAGGACCAATATGTCGCATATTGCTAACGGATCGACATCTAATGGCGATGCATCAACCACAGCAAAGTCCGCTCGCTTCCCCGTCTCTATGCTTCCAATTTCATGGTCTAAGTGAAGTTGATATGCGGCACCGAGCGTTGCTGCATAAAGCGCTTCATACGGAGTGATTCGCTCAGCCTCCCCAAGCACTCGACCAGAGGGAGTAACTCGATTCACCGCACACCACATCGTCATCAGATGACCGATTGGGGTTACGCCCGAGTCTGTATGCAAAGAGATAGGCACACCAGCGTCGAGAGCGGTCCGACACGCCCACATGCTTCGCACGCGATCCGGCCCCATCGTTATCGCTGCATGCTGGTCGCCCCAATACCAAATGTGGTTTATAAAAATATTGGCACAGACCCCTAGTTTTGCCATGCGCCGGTACTGCGCTGCTGTAGAGGTCTGAGAGTGCTGCACAACATGGCGATGATCAAGCCAAGCAAAGTCGATGAGCGCATCCTCAACAGCGTCAAGAAATATCTCGGTAGCAGCATTCCCATTGCAGTGAGCATTGATATTGATACGACGTCGGTGAAATGCCTTGACTGTTTCCTTTAACTCTTCTGGAGTAGTCAACAAATGCGCGTTGTCTTCGCCACTAAAATACCCCGGCCACTGCATCTTCGCGGTCCATCCCTGTATCGAACCGTCGATGATGAGTTTGACTCCACCATTGCGCATCTTCGGTGTGTCGGACTTTTGAAGGGCGAGAAAGGCCTCAGCCATGGCGTCATAATCGGCAGAGGTACCGGGCATAGATGGCAGGTTGTAGAGAACCATGCGGCCGGGGAAATCTGGCGCATCGACAATCTCGTGCCATGCCTCTAGTTGCTGTGGCAATAGGAGCATGAGGCCGACTAACTCAGTAGAGGTAGTAACTCCTGCATTTCGCGCCATCTCAGCATGTGTTCTTACCAAGCCAGGATTAATACTCCGGATCTGCATCTCTCGAAATGCTCTGCTCGCCAGAGACATTGCCGGGGGTTCGCGCAGTTCTCCACTCGGCTCGCCGCTCTCGTCCTTACCCACTCCAGGCGTCAATGAATCGCGCGTAATTCCTTCAGCCGCTATGAGAGCAGAGTTCACGGTTGCAAGGTGACCGCTCGCATGGCGAATAAATATCTGCCGTGTCTTTGAGACCTCATCGAGGTCGTGGCACGTGAGCCTGGGTTCTCCCGGGAAGAAGATCGGATCGAGTCCATTGGCCAAGAGAATCTCATCATCTCCTAAACCAGACTCAATCTCCTTTAACCGCGAGATCAAAGCAGCTGTCGAGGTAATCCCGAGCACCGTCGATCCATCTGCAAGTGGGTAATCAAAAAACCCCACATAGGACTGCTCGCTATTTAGAGCATCCATTGTGTGCCCATGCCCCTCAATGAATCCAGGCAGGATTACTGCATCGGCGTAACGCTCATCAATTACGTGAGGACCCCAAGCCTGACACTCCTCTAACGACCCAACCGCCAAAACCCGGCCATCGCGCACCGCTACGGCACGCGCAACTGGATTTGAGGAATGCATCGTGACGATCTTCGACGCTGTGTAGATCGTCGTATCGCTCACATTGCTCTCCGTCTAGTAGCGGCTCTCATATGTTGACGAGCCTCACACTAAGGCAACGCGCCTATTTGAGTTGTTGTTTGTAAGTAATTGTGACACCAGGGAATGACTTAGCCGAAGCCGGAGTAAGGCCTATTGGGGCTTTGTTGATGCCTAAGTCTTTACGGAGTTCGGCAACAGTGAACTGCTGAATTATCTGCCAGCCCTTCTTGGTGGCGAGAGAATCCGCTCCACAACCATTGCGCCCCAACTCTAGGAGTCGGTCTGGGATACCGATACCTAGACCCTTAGCGATCCCGATCAAGTCAGTTCCAGAACGGATAGCAAGGCACGCATCGCTAAACGCATTGTGCCCGAGCTTGCCAATCTCAACGAAGCGCTTTGGAGCGTTCAATGCTGCATATGAAGCCGCTGCTGATGCTGGGGTAATCGCTATGTCCTCTGCCCCGGTGATCAGCATCGTTGGCGTATGCGAAGTTACAGGTGCCTGCGGCCCTACTGCGGCCCAGCCAACTATCGAAGATATGCGCTTGTTGTCTAGAAGGCTGAACATTGTCCCGCCGCCTGCCGAGTGACCGACTGCGCCAACTTTCCCTGGCAGCAAATGCCCCTTGAACCTGCTTCCCTTCGCTGTGTTCTCCGCTACAACAAGGTCAATCGCAGCTACTGCTGTAGCCGAGATCTTTGCTCTACGGTTTGGATCAGCCGCTCCACCCGTACCAAGAAATTGTGAGATCAATCCATACTCAGTGAAGTCAACCGAGGCGACAACGAAACCCCAAGACGCGAGGCCTGATAGTGGGTAGCCGTAGACACCCCTCCACCCGCCAGCACCGTGAGAAAAAAGAACGATCGGGAACTTCGATGCTGCAACCGGAACATTTCGGTACGCAGGAATAGTCACAGAGAGATCAGTACCTGGTGGTACAGCAGGGAGACCAGCAAGGATGTCCGCAGGAATCGCGTCAGTCTGTAGATAGGTAGCGCGCTTCTTGCCCTTCGTGCTCCCCGTCTTGGCTGGGTAATAAACCTCGATCTTGCGATCCGGCAGCGAGAGCGTTGTGACACCGACCGCATAAGGGCCGGGCTTTGAGTACGCAGGTTCTGGGGCAGCAGTCTTCGTTGAACGCTGAGCACCTGCTGGCAGCGCAGCCGAAGATATAAGCGCCAGCGCAGATGCCGCTGTGACCGCCAAGCGCGTGACTCTGTTAGCACTCTTCCTAACTGTGTTCACTTCTACCCCCATTAGATGTTTATATGCGCTTGGTTCACGCCCTTTGCATTACCCCAAGATTAGCAAGAAACATCCGCGCATGGCGTCAATGTTCGCCTGGGGAATAGAGAACACGAAGAGTTAATCAACCAACTTCTCGAAGATGAACTCGTGCTTTAAATAGCTCAGATCACGTTCGTGTCCAGGGGTCGGCGGGTTGAGTGCCGAGGCTTGGATCAGGCGCCACCCGTCTCTCAGAGCATCTACTCCGGTCGCGTACGGTGCTGAGGGGTGAGCCACTACCGGAGGCGTTGGGCCCTCTCCGGCGCCGTCGTACTCGGACCATGCCACTACCGGCGCGTCGAGTGCACTTGAGGCAAGGTAGAGAAACAAGACCTGCTGACGAATGCTCATCGCACCCCTCCATCAAGAGCCTCGCGAGACGCAGTTCGCGTTAGATACCAGTCTGAGTCATAGGTCTCGTCCCCCGTGACGTACCTCCAGAGTCGCGCTCGATTGACAGTCTCTAAGCGACTAGCAGCGAACTCAAACCAAGGTTCAGGCGTGCGAAACTTTGCGGAGACCGCTCGCGGATCGTAGGTACCAAAGATGTGGTCGCTCTGCTCTCCCTTGACTGCGTCGTAGTCGTCAAGATTCCAGCGGCGAACCTGCGGTGACTGCGGGTTGAGTCGAATTTTGTACATCCAACGGCGAGTGTCACTGTGATTTGCACGACCTCGGTGCCACATTCCTTGGTGAAAAACAACGATCGATCCCGCTGGCCCTGAGAAGTCAGCCTGCCCAGAGAAGTTCTGATAACGAGCGATATCTGCTTGATTCACACTTCGCAGGTGAGAGCCTGGGACATAACCAGTACCTCCGCCGCCAGGCACAACGTCATGTGGAAACCAGAAGAGTTGAATATCGAATGAGCGCGTTACGTCAACAATTGCATCCTGATGAAGGTACTGATCGAGAATGTCACCTGACTCGCGCACATGTACCCAGTCATGGTCGTAAACGGCGTCGAGTCCTACAAGGCTATGAATGATTCCTTGTACGCGATCAAGCCTCAGCATCTGCCCAATAGGCGACGGGTCTGGATAGATATCAGAGAGAGGCGCACCACTCTTCGGCTTCGGGCGCACCATGTCCGCAGCACCAGTGCGCTCAAACTCTGCGATCGCTGCAAGGTTGATCTCCTCTGGTACTACCGCCTCAAACTCAACAAAGCCACGCGCCACAAACTGGGCCATCTCCTCGGTGGTTAGGAGGTTCGATTTATCGAGTGCCCAACTAGCGTTATTGGAAGCCATTCCGAGAACGTTAGCGAACCTAGAGGAGCCAAGGAGCGAGAAGCAAAACCCCAGGAGGGCTCAGTTAATTTGG
>CALQAT020000061.1:0-9684 GCA_943328625.2 Bordetella parapertussis
AGGAAACTTCGTCTATAGAACTCGCGAGTTTGAGCAGATGGAGATGGAGTTCTTTGTCCCGCCTGAGGATGGAGAGAAGTGGTTTAAGTACTGGTGCGATGAGCGCATGAGTTGGTATACCGATCTTGGGATCGCTCCTGACACTCTGCGTCTACGTCAGCATGAGACAAGCGAGCTATCGCACTATTCGAGTGGTACAGCCGATGTTGAGTTCATGTATCCATGGGGTTGGGGAGAACTCGAGGGTGTAGCCAACCGAGGCGACTACGACCTGCGTAAGCACGCAGAGTTCTCAGGGCAAGACCTCTCTTACTTCGATCAAGAGAAGGACCTTCGTTACGTTCCCCACGTAATTGAGCCTGCAGCAGGTGCCGATAGAGCCACGCTCGCCTTTCTCCTCTCCGCGTACTCAGAGGAAGAGGTTGAGACTGCGGCAGGGAAGACCGAGACGAGAACTGTTCTACGACTTGACCCACGCCTAGCTCCCATCAAAGTTGCGGTACTCCCGCTATCTAAGAACGAGCAGCTTGTACCAGTCTCTGCTGAGATCGCATCGGCTCTCCGGCCGCACTGGATGATCGACGTAGATGTCTCAGGCTCAATCGGTCGCCGGTACCGTCGTCAAGACGAGGTTGGAACCCCGCTCTGTGTCACTGTCGACTTTGAGACGCTTGAGGATCGCTGCGTAACAATTCGTGAGCGCGACTCAATGTCTCAAGAGCGCGTTGCTATTGCCGACCTCGTTGCATGGTTGCGCGATCGCCTTCCTCTGTAATGGATTACTACTCAATACTTGGCGTCAGCAATGCGGCGTCCAAGACAGAGATCAAGACTGCTTACCGTGAGCGCAAAGAGGCTCTAGCTGCGAAGGACGAGAGTTCGGCTAAGAACGAAGCCGCACGAACCGCAAATCGGTTAGAGGGAGCGGCGTTAAACGAGGCATGGAATGTGCTCTCAGACCAGAGCCAGCGCGATCGTTACGACGCTGAGATCGCATCGCGTGACTCTGAGGTCATTGAAGGTAGCGCTATTGAACTCTCAGCCTCCGTAGTTGGCACACCAGCCAAGTTTGCAGGGCAGACTCCAGCCCCACCTAACTCGCCACCTCCCAATGTTGGCGGCGGCCCACTATCTCAACGCTCCCGGCGAGCACGTCTAGCGCTTCCAGTAGGAGTAGAGCTGGCCGATACCCGTCCACGCATACTCGCGATGGTCTTCGATATCACAGTGATAATTCTCCTTGTTATCTGCACTCAGATTGCAGGGGCCAAGATCATCTCGGAGCGGTACCCCGTGCAGAAAGAAGCCAACGCGACCGCGGGCGAGGCGCGTACCGCTGCCGCCGAAGATTTATCGGCAGCCTCGAAGTCCCTCAAAGCAGCCGAGGATAAGGCGAGCAAGGCGACGGGGGATGAGAAGGCATCAGCGCAGGCCGAGGTTGATAAGCGTGAAGAGGCTGAGAAGTCAGCAAAGAAGGCTGATCAGAGTGCTGCAGAGGAGCTGAAGAAGACCCAAGAGGACCTTCGCGGCCCAACGACGGCTGTCCTTGTGGCTAGCTCGATTTTGGCGCTGCTCTATCTAGTCCCGTCGACTGCACTCACGGGCCGCACCCTCGGTAAGAGAATGCGTGGTGTAAAAGTGCTTCGCAGTAACGGCGAGCCGCTCACCTGGTGGGCAGCATTCTCTAGGTACCTGCTCCCAGTGGCGATTGCGACTGCCCTCTTCTACTCCCCTCCGGGGCTCCTACTCGCACTTGGATCGGTACTCTGGTGGCTCTGGGACCCGAATCGCCAAGGCTCCCATGACCGAATCTCGAAGACCATCGTGGTATCCGCACCAGTTCCAAGGCTCAGCCTCGGGCGTCGCTGAGGGCATCCTGCTCTCTAGGCTTCTCGGCGCTAAGGCAGTAATTCTGTAGCGATCCAGATAACGAAGCGGCTTCGAGGCTGCCCGTCTTCTAGGATTCCCCGAACTATCCATACCCCAAGGCCATCCCCGTAGGGCTATCCCCGTAAGGAACCCATAATTCCATGAAATATGTATACGCGTTCTCAGAAGGCTCCAAGGAGCAGAAGTTTCTCCTCGGCGGCAAGGGAGCAAATCTTGGCGAGATGACCAAGCTTGGACTCCCAGTGCCTCCAGGGTTCACCGTCTCGACCGACGCTTGCAAGGCATACATGGCGAGTGGCGACGTAATTCCTGAAGGTCTCATGGATGAAGTAGCCGCGTCCCTTAGCGCCCTTGAGGCTGCAATGGGTAAGCGCCTCGGTGATGCAGATGACCCTCTGCTCGTCTCGGTTCGTTCTGGTGCAGCATTCTCGATGCCGGGCATGATGGATACCGTTCTCAATCTTGGGATGAACGACGCCTCCGTCGTTGGGCTTGCAAAGCAGACAGGTAATGAGCGTTTCGCGTATGACTCGTACCGTCGCTTCGTTCAGATGTTTGGCAAGATTGTTCTTGACGTAAGCGCGTCAAGCTTTGAAGAGGCGCTCCACGATCTGATGGAGGAGCGCAAGGTCGCTGTCGACACGGCGCTTACCTCTGAGGATTTGAAAGGCCTAGTCACAACGTTCAAGGCAATTGTTCAGAGTGAGGCTGGGGTTGATTTCCCAGATACTCCCCAAGAGCAGCTCTCGTACGCTATTGAGGCAGTCTTTAAGTCTTGGAACGGCAGGCGCGCTAAGGATTACCGCAAGATGGAGGGCATCGCCGACGACCTAGGAACCGCTGTAAACGTGCAGACAATGGTCTTTGGAAACAAGGGTGACGACTCCGGTACTGGTGTGGCGTTTACGCGTAACCCTTCAAGCGGCGAGAGCGCTCCCTATGGCGACTTCTTGGTCAACGCACAGGGCGAGGATGTCGTTGCCGGTATTCGCATGACCGAACCCCTATCAGCGATGGGTAACGCGTTCCCCGAGTGCCACGTCGAGTTAATCAGTGTGATGTCTCAACTTGAGAAGCACTACCGCGACATGTGCGACATTGAGTTCACGATTGAGCAGGGTCGTCTATTTATTCTCCAGACACGCGTCGGCAAGCGCACCGCAGCAGCAGCACTTCGCATGGCCGTTGAGATGCAGTCTGAGGGCATGATTGAGAAGAGTGAAGCAGTGCTACGCGTGCAGCCCACACAGCTCGATCAACTTCTCCACCCACAGTTCGACCCAACCGCTGATTACGACGCCATCGCCAAAGGCTTAAACGCATCTCCGGGTGCAGCCGTCGGCAAGGTCTACTTCACTGCTGACGAGGCAGAGGCTGCATTCGAGGCCGGTGAGCGTGTAATCCTTGTTCGCCCTGAGACCTCCCCAGATGACCTGCATGGCATGATCGCAGCTGAGGGGATACTCACCTCGCGAGGCGGCCTAGTTAGCCACGCCGCGGTAGTTGCACGCGGAATGGGTAAGCCAGCAATCTGCGGTGCGGATGAATTGAACATCGATCTAGGGCGCAGGTGCTTCAGCGTCGAGCGTCTTCAGGCAGACGGAACCACTCTCACCACAACTGTTCTAGAGGGCGAGGTCATCTCCATCAACGGCAGCACGGGCGAGGTTGTCGTCGGCGAGGTTGCCGTTGTTGAGCCAGAGCCAGGAGAGTATTTCGGGATTGTTCTTGGCTGGGCCGATGAATTCCGCACTCTGAAAGTGCGCACCAACGCAGACCTCCCTGAGGACTGCGAGAAGGCGCTCGAGTTCGGTGCCGAAGGGGTTGGCCTCTGCCGCACGGAGCACATGTTCTTAGGCGATCGCCTTCCCATTGTTCAAGCAATGATCCTTGCTGATACTCCCGAGGCTGAGGAGGCCGCTCTCGCTGCCCTCCTTGTGCAGCAGCGTATTGACTTTGAGGGCATCCTCAAGACAATGGATGGGCTCCCCGTAACGGTGCGCCTTCTTGACCCGCCGCTACATGAGTTCCTACCGAACCACGACGAGCTTCAGGCTCGCCGCACCGCGGCGTTTATCCGGGGCTCGGCAGACCCTGAGGCCGAACACCTCTGGGCAGCGGTTAAGCGATGGGAAGAGTCGAACCCGATGCTCGGGATTCGTGGATGTCGCCTCGGAATTTTGAAGCCAGCGCTCTATCGTCTTCAAGTTCGTGCGTTGATTGAGGCAGCAGTAACACGCAAGCGCGCGGGGGGCGACCCGCAGGTAGAGATCATGGTCCCGCTCACCGTTATTCGTACAGAGATGGAGCTCATCGACGGATGGATTCGCGCAGAGGCTGAGGCAGTATTTGCTGAGCAGGGCGAGCGCGTGGAGTATCTCGTCGGCACGATGGTTGAGACGCCTCGTGCGGCGATTACTGCTGGCGAGATCGCTGAGACTGCAGAGTTCTTCTCATTCGGCACAAACGACCTAACGCAGATGACATTTGGTTTCAGTCGTGACGATGTTGAGGGTCGCATGATGCCGATCTACCTTGAGCAGAAGATTCTGAACGTAAGCCCCTTCGAGCAGTTAGACCGCTCTGGAGTCGGCGAGTTAATTCGCTGGGCCAAGGAGAAGGGGAGAGCGGTTCGCCCCGATATCAAACTCGGTATCTGCGGTGAGCACGGTGGAGACCCAACCTCAGTTCACTTCTGCCACGAGATTGGGCTCGACTACGTCTCCGCATCCCCATATCGGGTTCCGCTCGCTCGCCTTGCTGCTGCGCACGCCGCACTTGGAGCGGGTGGTCCGGGCACCACGGCCTGATGTCCCACCACATCGCTACCATTTGTTCCTGTGAGTAATAGCGATGAGGCCATCAACCCAGTTCTTAGTGAGCGCGCCATTGCATGGGCAGCCACAATGGAGGGGAACACCGCTGGCGGCTCGGTAGTTCGCGCCCACTCAGACTCGCGCGCAAGCATTAGCGCAAGCGAGATAGTGGGTCGCGAGGCACGCGAGGAGGCTGAGCAGGCATGGCTCGCCGATGGCGCAACGCTCTCTCGTGGTGCAGGTAATCGCTCCATCGAAGAGGAGCCAGACTCAGATCGCACATGCTTTGAGCGGGATCGGGATCGTATTCTCCACGAGGCAACAGCGTTTCGTCGTCTCTCAGGTAAGACGCAGGTATTTATTTTTCCAGAGGACCATCAGCGCACTCGCCTCACCCACGCTCTCGAGGTAGCCCAGGTCGCAACGAGTATTTCTCGCGCATGTCGTTTAAATGTCGCGCTCACTGAGGCGATTGCGCTCGGGCACGACTGCGGTCACGGTCCATTTGGGCATGCCAGTGAGGATGCGTTCGCTCCATACCTTGAGGGCGGCTACGACCATGCTGTATGGGGCGCCGATGTTGTTCTCGCTCCTCTAAATCTCTGTATCGAGACGCTTGATGGAGTCCGTAACCACTCATGGTCCCGCCCCGCCCCGATGACCCCTGAAGGGGAGGTTGTCTCTTGGGCAGATCGCATCGCATATGTATGCCACGACTTTGAGGATGCTGTAGAGGCGGGGATTGTCTCACCCTCGATGCTCCCCGAGTTAGTGCGCTCCAAATGCGGGGATACTCGCTCGAGTCAGCTCCACACATTTATTAACGCTGTCACCTCAGCTATCCGCTCAACAGGCCAGATCGGAATGGCCCAGCCCATCGCCGAGGCGCTCTCTGCGTTCCGGGCGTTTAACTATCAAAACATATATATGCGCCCCGCCTCGGTAGCCCAGGGGGAGTCCGTATCTCGCCTCCTGAGGGCTCTAGTTGAGTTTTACGCCGATCGCCCTAATCGTCTGCCTTTCGAGGAACTTGGCCACGCAGGGCATGAAGGGGTATCCGCGGGGAGTGATTATGCGCTGCGTGAGGCGGTTACCTACGTGGCTGGAATGACCGACCGCTTTGCTTTCGCTCAGGCCCGATCTCACCTCGGCTGGGACCTTGCATCTACACCTGCCGGTGTCGACCTAGGAAGATGAAAATAGAGACCCAATTCAGGCGGGGCTCTGAGTTCAGTCTCTCTGCGTTCAGTTCTCCACTCACCTCGTCTAGGGGTGCCGGGGCACTGCCGACCCTCGCGGCGTAACCTCTAGAGCAATGGGAATTGTTGCTGAGGACATTGTGCGCGTGCGAGAGGCGACAGATATCGTCGCCCTCATCAGTGAACGTATTGCACTGAAACGCGCAGGGCGTCGCTACACGGGTCTATGCCCATTCCATAATGAGAAGAGCTCATCATTCTCGGTCAACCCTGAACTCGGGGTTTACCACTGTTTTGGTTGTCAGGTAAGTGGCGATGCAATTACTTTCTTGCGTGAGCTTGACCACATTGACTTCATAGATGCAGTTGAGCGCCTCGCTACTCGCGCTGGTATCACTCTTAGATATGACGACGCTAAGGCGAGCCAGGATAGGCAGAAGCGGAGCCGCCTTATAGAGGCGTGTGGTGCTGCTGTTGAGTTTTATCATGAACGGCTGCTCACCTCGGCCGACGCAGGGGGAGCGCGCGCGTACTTGAGGTCGCGAGGCTTCGATGGAGAGGCTGCTCGAAGATTTCAGCTCGGGTGGGCCCCCGATGGTTACGACGCACTCTCGCGATCACTACAGGATAAAAAATTCTCACGCGAGGATCTAGCCTCCGTTGGGCTCTCTTTCATAAACCGATCCAACAAACTGCAGGACCAGTTTCGTGGAAGGCTTATGTTCCCGATCTTTGACCGTCAAGGTGACGCCGTTGGATTTGGAGGCCGCACGCTTACCGGTGACGGGCCGAAGTATAAAAACTCCCCTGAGACCCCTCTCTACAGCAAGAGCCGCGTGCTTTATGGCCTTAACTGGGCGAAGGCGGAGGTGGCAGCACGCGACGCAGTGGTGATCTGCGAGGGCTACACGGACGTAATGGCTTTCGCTCTCGCTGGGGTCCCTAATGCTGTCGCTACATGCGGTACCGCACTGACTGAAGATCATGTTCAGATACTTAAAAACTTTACGCGCAACATTGTGCTCGCTTATGACGCTGACAGCGCGGGGCAGAGCGCAGCTGAGAAGTGGTACACGTGGGAGCAGCGCTTCGATATAAATGTTCGTGTCGCTGCTCTCCCAACGAGCGGAGACCCAGCCGACCTCTGGAAATCCGATCCAGACGCTCTACTGCGTTCCGTATCCGATGCGCGTTCGTTCATGGATTTCAAACTTGATCGAGTCTTCGCAGCATCCGATCTTGAGACTCCAGAGGGGCGTGCTCGATGCGCTGAGTCGGCGGTAAATATCCTGCGGGAGCACTCTAATGAGTTGGTGAGAGAGGGATATATCCAGAAGGTTGCGGGTGTAACTGGGTTTGACCACGCATGGTTTAAGCAAGCAATCGCCAAACCTGCCACCCGCACCGCTGCAACTTCTCGTGACGCCGAGACGCGTGATGCGTTGGAGCCGGTCGCTCGGCCGAACCCAACGGAGCGAATTGATCGTCGCGAACTCGAGGCCCTGCGATGGGCAATCCATGACCCAACGATGGTCGTTAACTGGATCGATACCGCTCTCTTCTCAGACCCTCTAGCCATCGAGGTATTCGAACTGCTTGCCTCGACAGACTCCTTCCATGAGGCGACTGCTGCTGCGACCGGGCCTGTTCTTGCATTGCTAGAGCAGCTAGGGGTCGAGGAGCCGGTCGGCGATGGAGAGACCGAGACACTGCACGCTCGTTTAGTGGTGAGCCTTGTAGAGCCCGCTGGGGAGAGGTGGCTTAGGGATCTAGTGAGGGCAGGGGACGACCGGGCGATGGTGGTTAAGCCGGTATTGGACAAGATTGCGACCGCTAGAAACTCAGATTGGCATATGGGGGAGAAAGCAGCACTTCAGTTGGTGGCCATGCTGTCCGATGCGTATGCGTCGCACTCCTCGGGTGCCTCTGAGACCCCTCACATCTCAGACGAATCTGAGGATGCTTCGCCAATGGAGTCCGATGCAGTGGGAGCACCTGAAGCATGACAAGTCGCCAAAGTAAACAGCCTACGAGTACACCCTCGTCGACTAAACCCGACGCGCAGAAGACGCGCTCAAGATCGCGTTCGCAGTTAAACGCGTCAGGCGTCGATGAAGCGCTAGGAGCGTTGAGCACAGAATCAGGCCCTGAGGGAATGGGCTCTGAGGATATGGCGCCTGAGGGAATGGGCCCAGAGGAAATGTCTGGAGCGGTAGAGGCGCTGCTGTTTCGAGTCGGTGATCGCGACTTTGTGACTACCGGCGAGATATTTGCGGCGCTGCCGAATCTCGAGCCTTCAACAGATTTGCTTGCCTCCATTCATCGTGAGTTTGAAGCGCGAAATGTCACTGTCGTCGAGGAGATCTCAGATGAGTTAAAGGCAGAGGATGCTCTGCTGAGAAACGAAATCAAGCCAGAGTCTGCTGCCCCACCAACTGAGATTGCTGCGCGACGAGCGAGCCGCGAGAAGCGCGATTCAGGCAGGTCGGAGCTCGCTTCATTCGACCCAGTTCGCATATATCTCCGAGAGATTGGTCGCGTTCCGCTTCTGACTGGAGCGCAGGAAGTAACCCTCGCTCAACGCCTTGAGGCAGGCGAGCAAGCGCGTGAACGCCTTTCATTCGTTGAGGAATCAGGCATCGCAGGGGTCCTCGAGAATGAGGAGGAGGAGAGTCTCTCCGCGGTTGTAGCTGATGGCGATCTTGCTAGAGCTCAGCTCATTGAGGCCAATCTGCGTTTAGTGGTCTCAATCGCTAAACGCTACGTAGGTAGAGGAATGGTCCTTCTTGACCTTATCCAAGAAGGCAACATTGGCTTAATGCGCGCTGTTGGCAAGTTCGATTACTCGAAGGGTTTTAAGTTCTCAACATATGCAACTTGGTGGATCCGCCAGGCAATTACTAGATCGATAGCGGATCAAGGAAGAACTATTCGAATCCCTGTTCACATGGTTGAGGCAATGCAGAAGGTCTCACAGTCTCAGAGGCGCTTGCTCTCTGAACTCAATCGGGAACCCACGATTGATGAGATCGCTAAAGATGTTGAGATAACCCCTGATCGTGTAATCGAGATTATGGGGCTTGGGCAAGAGCCAATCTCGCTAGAGGCCCCAGTCGGAGATGATGGTGGATCTTCAGTAGGCGATTACTTGGCTGACCCAAATGCCATCGCCCCTGCCATCGCCGCCGATCTCGCTCAACTGCAGCAAGATATTCGCGATGCGTTAGGAGAGCTAGGGGAGCGTGAGCGTGAGGTTGTGATCATGCGCTTCGGTCTCGTTGATGGCGAGATGCGCACACTCGATGAGGTTGGGAGAGCATTCGGCGTTACTCGAGAGCGAATCCGTCAGATTGAGTCCAAGACTCTCGCGAAGCTTCGTCACCCAACGCGTAGGAGCGCTCGTCTCCGCGAGTACCTACCTGAGCTCTAGATACATTGCTCGGGTGAAACGTTAATATTTGGCATTACTTAACCGGTGCTACTTAACCGGTGCTGCTACGTCTTCGTCGAGAACTATGACACGCAGGTGCGGTCCGTCGTCCTGGCGCATACGCTCTACGCCCAACTCGACAACAGCCTGAAGCCGATCAAAAATCCGGCTATCACGTAGGTGCTCGAGGCCGTTTCGGAGTTGGTCGTACCCAGTGGTACCTGCTCGTGAGCCCGCGTAGTAGCCGGCGGCGAATCCAATGATGAGGCTGTAGCGAAATTTCATGCCCCTTTGCTACTAGAAAAAACTCTCCGGCGCACCTCAGGGGTTATGGGCATCCTTGGAGCTC
>CALQAT020000062.1:0-9583 GCA_943328625.2 Bordetella parapertussis
AAAGCCCTGCACCTCGCTTACCGTGATCCCCTGCATTCCAGCAGATTTAAGTGCATCTTTTACATCATCTAGTTTGAACGGTTTGATGATTGCAGTAATGAGTTTCATCTATATATCTCCCTATCAGACTCGGTCGAATGCATAACCAGTTTCGGAGTGCTGACTGAGGTCAAGTCCGGTTTCTTCATCCTCTTCGGATACTCGAATCCCACCTGGCATCACTGCCTTGAGTACTAGCGCGATTACGAGAGTCACGACGAAGGAGAATACAACCGTTGCCCCTACCGCGATTGCCTGTTCCCCCAGAAGGCTCCAGCCTCCGCCAGCAAATACTCCATTCCGCCCGGCGGCATTCACGCTTACATCGGCGAATAGCCCGAGCAGCAATGAACCAAGAATTCCGCCTACGAGGTGTACCCCAATCACGTCAAGCGAGTCGTCATAACCAAATCGGAACTTCAGATGCACTGCCCAGAAACATGCAGCCCCTGTCAGTGCTCCGATAATTACTGGCGCCATTCCCCCAACGAAACCTGCGCAGGGAGTAATCGCCACTAGCCCTGCTACAGCACCTGATGCCGCTCCAAGAGTTGTGAAGTGCCCAAAGCGAAGTCGCTCCACAACCAACCAGCCAAGCATTCCTGCTGCGGCTGCAAGTGTTGTGTTCAAGAATGCCTGGACTGCTACACCATTCGCTGCGAGAGCAGAGCCGGCATTGAAGCCAAACCAACCAAACCAAAGTATGCCCGTACCTAGCAATGTAAGCGGGAGGCTATGTGCTCGCATCGGGTGCTTTGGCCATCCGCGACGTTTTCCGAGGACAATAATTAAGGCGAGCGCCGCGACTCCTGCGTTTACATGCACAACAGTTCCGCCGGCGAAGTCAAGCGCACCGCGTTTAAATAACCAACCTGCAGGTGCGAATACCCAATGTGCAACGGGTGAGTAAACAAGCACTGCCCATAGTCCTAGAAAAATTGCCCATGCCGAGAAACGCATCCGGTCTGCAATCGCACCCGTAATAAGAGCGGGGGTGATAACAGCAAACATCATTTGGTAAGTCATGAACAATGCAGGTGGAATAGTTAGTTCAAGCCCTGGAGGTGCAACTAGGTGTGCATTGTGTAGCCAGGCGAAATCGAAGTTTCCGATCCACGGCCCGGTTCCTCCAAATGCGAGTGAGTAACCAATCGCAGCCCATAGAACAGTGATGAGCCCCATCGAGAAGAAGTTCTGCATCAACATGCCGAGGACGTTCTTGGCCCTCACCATTCCTCCGTAGAAGAGTGCAAGCCCCGGGGTCATGAAAAGAACAAGAGCGGTTGAGATCAATACCCAAGCGGTATCCCCTGCATTTATTTTCACGTGAATCCACCTTGTAAATAAAGTTGTAATTAAGTAAGTGTGATTACCGTAATAAAAGAGTGTTTCCGGAGTGTTTCCTAGGCAAAGTACGCCTACCTAATATGCGTTGCATCAAGGGCGCTAGTGGCTTAAATCCCTGAGAAACTAAGGAGTTGCTATCGACGGAATCGCTGACGCCGGGACAGGCCTAGAGATCAAGAAACCCTGTGCGGAGTCACACCCGAGAGCGCTTAGAGCCTGCATCTGCGTCTCGTTCTCGACGCCCTCAGCTACAACGAGCAGCCCAAGGGCGTGGCCTAGCCCGAGTACCGCTGAGACGATCGCTTCGTCATCTGGGTCGTGCCCAAGCCCATCTACAAATGACCTGTCAATCTTCACAATATCCACAGGGAAGCGCTTTAAGTAATACAGCGACGAGTACCCAGTTCCAAAGTCGTCGATTGCAACCTGCACTCCTAGATCATGGAGCGCACGTAGTGCGTCAATTGAAGCCGGGACCATGAGCGTGCCCTCAGTTATCTCGAGCACTAACTGAGATGGAGTAAGACCGGATGACGCGAGTGCCTGACTCACAACTTCAATTAGGTCTGATCCCTCGAACTGCCGCGCTGAGACATTTACTGAGACTGTGAAATTAGTGCTGACATCACCATCCATGATCCACCGGCCCAACTGACTGCACGCTTCCCTAATGACAAAGTTGCCAACCTCAGAGATAGCGCCGGTCTCCTCGGCGATCTCAATAAACGATGCGGGCTGCAGCATCCCCTGAGTTGGGTGGAGCCAGCGGACAAGCGCCTCGACGCCCTCAATTGAGCCAGTAACAAGATTGATTACTGGTTGATACTCAAGGACGAGCTCCCCGTTCGTTGAAGCGCTGCGAAGGCCGCTCTCCATCTCCAATCGATTTAGTGCGGATGAACGCAGTTCGTCGCCAAAGACTTCAAACCGCGCCTTGCCATTCTTTTTAGCCTTGTACATAGCAGCATCCGCGTCGCGCAGCATTCCAGCGGCTTTATCACTGCCGCCGTTAATAGAGACGCCAACACTGGCCGAGACGCGGATCGAATGGCCCTTGATCACCATCGGCTGATCGATTGATGTGAGCAGTCTCTCAGCGAGATCGGTGATGACTCCACTCGCGCTCTCAGGGTCTAGATCTTCACAGAGCACAACAAATTCATCGCCCCCAAAGCGCGCAATCGTGTCGCTCGCACGTGAGCATTCCCTCAACCTAGAGGCAACGTTGATAAGCAGTTCATCTCCGGCATCATGCCCAAGACTGTCGTTTACTTCCTTGAACCGATCTAGGTCAATAAACATGACAGCGTTGAGAGTGTTTCCCCTAGAAGCGCGGCCAGTAGCAATGGATAGCAGCTCAGTGAAGAGCGAACGATTTGGTAATCCTGTGAGTGAATCGTGGTGTGCTTGATGTGTTAGGCGAGTCTCATATTCCTTCCGGTCCACCGCGATCGAGCATAAAGCGATAAGGGTCTCCATGAAAGCGACTTCGTCCGGCGTTACTTCATGGGTTTCACCCCAGAAGACCGCGATGCTTGCAATAATTGCGCCCTCATCAGAGCTAGTCACAGGGGCAGACCACACTGACTTGAATCCATTTCGGAGCAACAAATCGCGGCAACCCTCGAGTCGCTCATCGCTAGCAACGTCGAGGGAGTAAACAGGCTCCCCTGCCTCTACAGCAATTCCGCAGAGACCACCCCCTATACCGAGTGGAACGGACTGCATCGCATCGACAAATTCAGCGGGCATACGAGGGCCACCCGCAAACGAAAGTCTTGCATCGCTGACCCTCATCACCGCTGACTTAGCCCCACCAAAGGTCGCCTCTACAAGGTCGCAGAGAGCAGCAAGGACGGTGCTAATTGGCGCGCTGCTGGCCACCAACCGTAGAAACTCTGCTTGTTCGCGAACAAGAGTCTCAGAGCGTCGGCGATCAGAAATGTCGCGTGTTGTAAGCACAACGCCGGCCACTGCTAGTTCATGCCGAAGGTCGGTGAACTTGGTCTCGCAGTATCGCCAATTGTCGTCAGTGCCTAGTACACGAAACTCGAGCGATCCTTCCCAAGAATCTCCACGCGCCCCTTGAGCAAGAAGTGCAGATTCGATGCGCCCCAAGACTCGCGAGCGGTCTTCTTCGTGGATTGCTTCTGCGATGCTCTCTACAAAAGTTCCGCTCGACTCGCCGCCAAATAACTGCTTCGCTTGCGCGCTTTGATACCTAATACTGCCTCGGCTGTCGAGAATCGTGACTCCGTCCGAGAGGTTCTGCACAATCTCAGTAAATCTCCGTGACTCAGATTGCACCATCTCCTCGAGCAATTTTCGTCTAGAGATGTCTTTAATAGTGATCATCGACGCGCCATTGCCTATATCCGCGCCAAAGTTAACTGCCGTTGCTTCACAGAACCTGTAATTCCCATCCGCGTTGAGTATTCGAATCGGGTAATCAACGTAGGGCCGCTGTATAGCGGCGACATTCTGTGATCCGTGAGGCAGTCCCGCTATATCATCGGGATGGACCTTGTGCCGCAATTTTGTACCGATAATTTCCTCGAGCGGAATCCCGAGCAACTCCTCTGCCCTAGGGCTTGCATAGATAATCCCACCGGGCCGTCTAACTACAAATACTGCGTCAGTGCTCTGGGCAACGATCGTACGGAACCAGATTTCTTGGCGCCCAAGTTTTTCTGCAATATTCTTAAGTTGTGTAACGTCGTGGACTGTAATCGTGTAAAACGTCTGGCCGTTCTTCCCGAGATTACGGTGAGCATCGGTTGCCGTTTGCACGATATCTCCTTGGAGATCTACAAAAGAAGTCTCACCACTCCATTGGCCAGAGTTGAGTAGAGCAGGAATAACCTCTGAAATCATGAGTTCAAAACTCTCGGGAGTTAACCGCAGTACTTCAAGATAATTTAAGAGAGATAGTTCGGTCTCTGTTAAAGCCTCGAGCCCAAGCCTGCGACGCGCTGTGGGGTTGGCATACTGAATTGTGCCTTGATCGTCAAAGACGAGAGCGAGAGCGTCAGATTCCTCAAGCAAAGATCGAAGATGATCTGTCTGCGTTAACGCGACATCAAGCGAAGTTAGATCTTCAAAAATGCTGACATAGTTACCGCTTGCCTGCGCAGCGCTGGTAACCCAGTTTCGTACATTGCAGAATGACCCGTCTGGGCGTTCAATCCTTAGATTGCCAAACCATTGGCCCGTCTTGATAACGGCATCAAATGCGTTTTGAATGATGAGTTCCTGGCCCAATGTTGCATCAGTGAGAACGCCGAATATATTTTCGCTCTCTAATTCTTGACCAAAAATCTCACTCAACTTTTCATTGCCGTATAGAAGTTCACCATTCTGCGTTATGCATGCAATACCAAGCGGAGATGACGAGAGAAGAGCGCCTAGAAAAGCGGGGTCTTCAGATAATGACAGGTGCCGTTCACTTACATCACCCAAAGTGTCCGAGCGCACGCTATTAGCGTTTACCAGTAGGTGCGAAGAGTTAGAGGTATGAAACATGGGGGCCTCTCGCGGTTCTGAGTGGACGAGGTTACCCTAGGTCAAAACCAGCCAAGAATAAAGTACCGGGTCAATTTGATAGCAAGCAGGGGTTCAGCGGGTACGCAAGACTCTTGCCTTTGCGAGGCCCCATGCGAGAAGAAGTGCCCCGAGGTCTTCACCGATTGAGGCCAAATCTGGTGGAGCGAGGGACCATCGATCATCGGGCAAGGCGCGTTCTTCAAATGGATCACGCTCTAACTCTGCTACCCCAAGACCTAGAAGCAGCAGGCCCGGCTCCCGATGAGACCCCCTCACAATGCTCAGGGGGGTCTCACGCTGCATTGCCGGGTCTTGCGCGAAGAGTGCTCGAAGCTCACTCGAGACTCTCTCGGTTGAAGCCAGAGAGGCCTCTGTTATTTTCGCTTCCTCAGACTCAGAGAGAGGGCCTTTTATCCAAGCCCTGAGGACCTCAGCTGTGCGATTAGTCAGCCAAATTGGTAAGCCAATAGTGATCCCCGATAACAAGAGTGGGCTCACCTCATTAAGGATTGCGGTTCCCTCCGCCTCCGCTGCTGCCGGATCAGATCCAGGTTCTGTCCGTGAACGCTTAAACATCTCTGGCAGTTCGTATTTACGAGTCATAAGAGACATGATGGCCCAATGCGCATCCTCGCGTTAGCCGTATTTGAACGAATCGTCTATCAATGCACCTGCCTTGATACCTCGAGCCCCGAGCGCCCAACCCTTGAGGTAGACGCTCTACTACGTGACGGGGACGCAGATGGCCCTCTCCTCTTGCCTATGGCCGACCTAAAGCGGATGCTTGGATTCTCTATCGCAGAGCATCACATCTTGAGCTTCAGAGAATCGGGGCGCAGTGAATTTCGCGACGGAGTCGAGTACTTGAGCTTCCCAGTCTGGAAAAACCTAAGCCAGGACTAGGTCTGCAGAGAAAAGTGAACTCGGTCAACGTCTTGCTTGTTACGACCCGCGACTATCCCGCTAGGACGTCGCCCTCCATCACTACTGGTCGGTCAACGTAGACGCGTATTTGACCCGCGACTATCCCGCTAGGACGTCGCCCTCCATCACTACTGGTCGGTCAACGTCTTGCCTGTTACGACCCGCGACTATCCCGCTAGGACGTCGCCCTCCATCTGATTGACGGTGCATCCGAGTTCTTCTAGGTATGCAATGGAGTCAGCGATGCTCTGTGCCTCACCCGATATCTCAAGAATCGTCCACCCCGAGTGCTCCTCGACGTTCGCGCGACGAATACTCGGTATCACATCGAATCGCTTGATGATCTCGTAGACCATGGGACGGTCTACTAAGGCTTCCGGGAACGATACAAATAGGCGCTGGCTAGTAGTCACGCCCTTTAGGTTAGCGATTACGCCGGCCTCGTGATGAATACTCAGCTAATCCCTACAGCTTTAAGCGCATCTGCTGGGTCCATCACTAGACCAGTGAAAAAGGGGCCAAACTCCCCATATCGTGCCGAGACCTCATCGAAGCGCATCTCGTAGACGATCTCTTTGAGCGCTACCGGGTCATCGGAGAAGAGCGTGACTCCCCATTCCCAGTCGTCAATCCCTGTTGATCCCGTGATTAGTTGAACGACTCGCCCCGCGTATGTGCGACCAACGCGGGCATGCCCGGCCATTAGTTCTTTTCTGCGTGCGAACTCAAGCGAGTACCAGTTGTCCTCCCCCGAGCGTTTCTTCGACATCGGGTAGAAACAGATTGTTGATCTCTCCGGGAGCTTTGGGTGAATTCGCTGCTCGCGATAATGCACCATCCGCTCGCTCCATACCGTTAGGCGCGTCTCGATCTCCGCAGCATCCGTTATGCCCTCCTCATCTGAGAGGCGCCTGCGCTCATCGTCATCTGTGGACATGTACTCGGAGCCCTCAGTGAGCGAGAAGTACGACCACTCAAGAATAAATAATCCTGTCTCGAGAATCGCGTTCTGGAACTGCTGCAGACGAATTAGGTCTGGCCCAACAACCATTACTCCGAGGTCTGCTTTGTGGCCGAGGACTGGGAACCAAACGCACTGATGACCATCTGCGACTAGTGCATCGACGAGTGCGCTTACTTGCGCAGGGGTTGCGGAGTCAGGCCTTGAGGCTCCTCGGGCAACCTTGAGGAATAGATGCAGAACTCCCCAACCCTCAGATGGAATCACAGACTCGGCCATAAGGTGAGGTTATCGGGCGAGAAGCCAAACCCTCAGGTCGCGCTTGCGTTGAGTGCTACTGGTCTGCGTTGGAGCCCAAGCCTCCGAGGGAACCAACATCACTCGCTGGGGGCGCAGAGATATTTAGGTCTGCACCGAAATCAAAGAACTCGAGTGAGAATGAGAACTTATTCTCCGAGCCGCCACCATTTGTCGAGAGCTTCACTGTGCGCCCCTCTGAATCAACCCAGACATCTACGGGGAACTCTTTGGAGAGGTTCTCGAACGCGGAGGAGACCTCTTTTTTATCAGCACTTGGGGCTGCACCTATTGCCTTGGACATATTTATGCGGCCCGTGTAGTGAGTTGTCTGATTACCGCTAATGCTCTCAGTGCCAACCTCTTCTACATCTGCAATGCCGCGAAGCATCGCAAGGAGATTTGCTGGATTAGCACCCGCAAGAGACTCTCCCCCAAGAGCGCTTAGGTCCATAGAGATCCACTCTTTGCCACCAAGTAGCGCAGAGCCGATCCCGCCAACAAGATCTCCGACACGAATATAAACGGTCTCGCCGACCAAGCGAATCTCGACCTTGGACGATTCGAGGCCAGGTATTCCGAGATCAGCAAGTGAGGTCTTGAGGCTGGTTGAGTTGTTCTTAAAGTCGACCCCACCATCGAGATCAAACTTCGATGCTTTACCTGACATCGAGATTGAAAAAATGCCGGCAACGCGCATTGTTCCAACTTGAGATGCAGCATCCACACTTGAGGAGATGAGTTGGACAGCACCGACCTTGCTTGCATCTGGTTTATTCGCCGCGCTGCACCCCACTAGAGAGAGCATCACCACAAGAGCCAATACGAGAATTGATCCAAAACTAAACCTGCCCTGAGAACGCGCTTTTTGATCCATACTTAAACTCTACGACAGGGCAGAGACATAGTGCACTCAGGCGCGAAAACGGGGCGCCCTAATGGGCGCCCCGTGATCAACTACTTACTAAGGGCTATCGACTAGAAGTCGCCCATTCCGTCCATACCCGGCATTCCGCCGCCGCCACCAGCGCCTGCAGGCTCTGGCTTCTCGGCAACTACTGCCTCGGTCGTAAGGAATAGTGCTGCAATCGAGGCTGCGTTCTGAAGTGCGGAACGCGTCACCTTGGCTGCATCAATGACACCGGCCTTGACAAGGTCCTCGTACTCGCCAGTGCTGGCGTTGAGTCCGTGTGCTCCCTTGAGGGAACGAACCTTCTCGACGATGACTCCACCCTCAAGACCGGCGTTAAGCGCGATCTGCTTGAGTGGCTCTTCGAGTGCACGAGCAACTGCGCGTGCGCCGGTTGCCTCGTCACCAGTGAGAGTCTCAACGAGCTCGAGTACCTTGGCCTGCGCACGAAGAAGCGCAACTCCACCACCGGGGACCACACCCTCCTCAACGGCTGCCTTGGTTGTCTGCACTGCATCCTCGATGCGGTGCTTCTTCTCTTTGAGCTCAACCTCAGTCGCTGCACCGACCTTGATGATCGCTACACCACCTGAGAGCTTTGCGAGACGCTCTTGAAGCTTCTCGCGGTCATAGTCAGAGTCGGTGTTCTCGATCTCAGCGCGGATCTGGTTGATCCGGCCCTGAACATCGGACTTGGAGCCTGCACCCTCAACCATTGTTGTCTCGTCCTTGGTGACAACAACTTTGCGTGCACGACCGAGCATCTCGAGCCCGACGTTCTCAAGCTTGAGGCCGACCTCCTCGGAGATGACCTGACCTGCAGTGAGGATGGCCATGTCCTGAAGCATTGACTTACGACGCTCACCAAAACCAGGGGCCTTGATGGCAACAGACTTGAAGGTTCCACGGATCTTGTTGACAACAAGTGTCGCAAGTGCCTCGCCCTCAATGTCCTCAGCGATGATGACGAGCGGGCGACCAGAGGCCATTACCTTCTCGAGAATCGGGAGGAGGTCCTTAACTGCAGAGATCTTCGAGGCCACGTAGAGGATGTAAGGGTCGTCAATGACGGCCTCCATGCGCTCGGGGTCTGTAACGAAGTAAGGCGAGATGTAACCCTTGTCGAAGCGCATTCCCTCTACAAGGTCAAGCTCCATTCCAAAGGTCTGGCTCTCCTCGACGGTGATTACACCATCGGTTCCAACCTTCTCGAGTGCCTCAGCGATCATGGCGCCGATCTCCGTGTCAGCGGCCGAGATGGCTGCAACATTGGCGATCTGAGCAGGGTCGGTCTTGACGCTCTTGGAGCTCGCCTTGATCGACTCAACCGCTGTAACAACCGCAGCCTGGATGCCCTTCTTCATGGTCATCGGGTTTGCACCAGCAGCGACATTGCGCAGACCCTCGCGGACCATTGCCCATGCGAGAACTGTTGCGGTAGTCGTACCGTCACCGGCTACGTCATCGGTCTTCTTAGCGACCTCTTTGACGAGCTCCGCACCGATGCGCTCGAATGGGTCCTCGAGGTCGATCTCCTTAGCAATGGAGACACCATCGTTGGT
>CALQAT020000063.1:0-9501 GCA_943328625.2 Bordetella parapertussis
CGCAGTTTCGTGGAGGGCATGCAACTTCCCCCGGAGCTCGCAGATCCAGAGAAGTTGGATGCTGTGATTGAGGGTCTGCCTATTGGGGCGAGCCGCCTCTTCCACTCCTGCACCCATACAACGATGTCGCCGAATGTTGCTCGGAGTGGCTCGAAGGTAAACGTCATCCCTGACCACGCAGAGGTACTCATTGATATTCGCGCGTTGCCAGGCGAGAGCGCCGAGGATGTGCGCGCAATGATCGAGGACGCATGCGGAGATCTTTGGTCAGAGATCGAACTCACAATTAGGGATGACGTGGCGACTGCCTCGCCGATCGATACTCCGCTGTGGGATTCGTTGGCGAGAGTCTCGGGGCGTTTATGTGAAGGCTCTGCGCTTGTTCCAATGATGATGGTGGGCGGCACCGATAACCGTTATTTCCGTCGCGCCGGTGCAGTTGGGTATGGATTCGGACTCTTTAGCGAGCGTCTGCGATTTGAAGATTTTGCATCCATGTTTCATGGGCATGATGAGAGAGTCGACCAAGAATCACTACGTCTATCGACCGAGCTATGGACAGCCCTAGCCCACGACTTCCTAACCTAGACCTGCCTTAACCAAGACCCTGCTCTCTTAGGAACTCCTCGAGCTCTGCAGCGATGTCGTCACCTGTCGGGATGCCGTCAGGGTTATCGGAGAGAGGATCCATAAACAGATCGTCGTCGTCCTCCGACTGCTCCGCTAAGCGCGCTACGTACTCACGTAGGTCGGCCACAACGGCGCTTGATGACCGCCTCGGCATGGCTCGCTGTCATCACTCATCCCCTACCGGATCCGTTCGTATGCTTCACCCGACGACCAAGCAACCAAGGCATCCACAACCCGTTGATCGAGTGAACCCAAACGAGCCGCTCCCTCTCCATGTAAAAGCCCGGTGAGGCAGCTCAGTTGACCTATGAACGTCATAAGAATTGAGGGTTCCAGTACCTCATCGAATGGCAGTCCGCCATAGCAAATCTCGATCATCAACGAGTAAGGCACCGCGAGATCCAGCCGATTCTGACATGGGCCGTGGCGACCTCTCCTCTCAATTCCATCACGGATATGTTGCACCCATGTCACCTCAGACAGAGTGCAATGCGCCATCGTCCAGACCACATCGAGGTCAACTTTCGGCAACGCGACAGCGTCCCCCTCAGTTTCAATATACGGCGGCAAGGCACCTTCGAATAACAGAGTCGAATCTTCCCTAACGCTCATTCGTGGAATTCCGTCCGAGCCGGCATCCTGGATATCGATTTCATACGCCATCGGAGGCTCCGGATGCCGTTAATCCAAGCTCATCGTAGATCTGTGCGACGAGAATCGGCCGTATCTGCTCGACGTTCTTCCGCGGATCGCCTGTGATGCCGTTGCGAAATGCTGCCACAACAAGATCGCAATCGGGGTCGGCCCAGGCAAAGGAATTGCCGAGAAAGCCCGAGTGCCCGAAGGCCCCCAAACTAGGTCTTGTACCGAAACGGTGCGTATTGAGATTAGACATAAACCCCAAAGCAAAGTCGCATGTCCGGCCAAGGACCGGGTCGTTCTTGTCCTTCCGGTGCGTGTCCGTCCACCGCCTAACCATGGCGGGACTCGGTAGTCCGGAGACTTCCTCACCCTTGAGCGCGCGGTGAACAGACGCATACCAACGACCAAGTCCCGAAATGGACGCGAACCCTCCCTCGGCGGCCGGTGGTGCAGGCGCCCAGAAGCGTGAGATGCGATCGTGCAGTAGTGGTAGACCCGTTGCGAGGTCGACGTAGCAACCGACCCTATCGATCCGTTCTCGATCATCCGAGCTTGCCGAAAACCAAATATCGCCGTCACACAGTAGAGCGAGATCCTCGGCGATCACGTCGTCCGCTGATCTTTCTGTGAGAGTTTCGATCACACATTTGAGAAGAAACCACGACGCAATCTCGCTGTACTCGCTCTTTCCAACAGCACCCGTGGCCAAGAGCTTCTCCGGAGCAAGCATCTGAAGCCTGCTCCACATAGAGGCCGTGTGGTATTCAAACGCAGCAGGTTCGCGCAGTCCGGCTTGATGGCTACACAGATCGCGGATCGTGAGGTCGCTCGTGCCTATGTGCACCAGCGATGAAACCCGAGCTGTCTCGTCCAGGCCCCGCTCCTCCAAGCATCGTGCCGTCGTCATAGCAACGATCGGCTTCGTGGCGCAATGGAGATTAAAGTAGGTGCTGGTTGAGATTTCAGTTCCGGGTACCGATTCACCTACTGCCACGTCACACACCACTGCGCCGAGGTGAGAGATAAAGAGTTGTGCACCGGTAAATAGTCCGGAGCGAAGTTCCTTTTCAAGTAGCTCCACGAACTGGTCCGTCATCTGAGGAACCGGAGGCCAGCTTGGGAGCGTCCACACCTTTGACTAGTCATGGCTGATCCAGCGTCTGACACTTGTTGACGGCGAGAAAAGACACAATCCGATCGGGTTCACCGCGCCGCGCTGAGTCCGCAAATTGGTGCGCCTGCTCAACCCCACCCGAGGCGTCCCGGAGATACGCGAAGCCAGGAATCACATTTTCGAGGTAGAGGAGAGTCCGGGGAGAAACCTCGAACGAACTGCGGTAATCGGAGAGCCATGCTCGGTACCAGATACAAGCGTTTGCCCTCTCCAGAATCGTCTCTAGCGGTGCTACAGCGCCATCCAACTGATAAAACCGCCATAGCGATTTAGTGGCTGGGACCCCGGATGGCCACTCCATTCGAGCCGCCTCACTACGGAGTGACTCGGGAGTGACGGTCTTCGCATCGGAGCCACAAGATAGGAGAGATGCACCGAAGATGAGAAGCAAAGCCAGCCGAGCAGTCCTCAACATCGCTTCTCCTTGCCATGGTTCGCTCCGTAGTCGTCCAACATTATTCTTGTCGCTCCTTGGAAGACGGTAGCGAGACCCGACGCGGAGTCATGATGGCGGCGACAATGCGAATAGCCACTATCCAAATAGCGAGAGCGACGCCACCAGCGCCATAACTTAACTGAGAGGAGAATAACGGAGACATCGACGAGGATGCGCGGAGCGGCCAAATTCCAATCCAGGGAGACAGATACTGAGCGAAAGCCAAAGTTGGAGCGAAGTACAGTACCGAGAGCAGCGCAAGCGTCAGAAGCTGAGTGCCCCAAATCGCGATCAGCGAACTTCGCCTATCCCCCAATATCTCGACCAGGGAGCCGCATAGGAGCGCGACGACGATCAACGCGGACAACGCTGCGCCAGATTGCGCTGCACCTACAGAACCGACCAGTCCAACTGAGAATCGCCCAGGCGCGCTAACGTTTGTCACGACACCGCCGACCACACCAGCGAACCCCCCGACGAGCATTGCTGCGAACGCGAGTCCATAGAGATTCCACCAGCCGCGCGCCTGGAGGCCTCTCGGGCCTAGCCCGAGGGAGATCTCAATCGCTCGAACCCCGAGTTCTGTGTCGCGGCCGATGCACAGGAATGCGATCGGTGGGAGCCAGATCAGGCTGGCCGTGGCCGTTGCCGTGCAGCCGTTGACGAAAGCCGCAAAAACGCCGGAACCGCTGGCGCCCAGCGCTGCAACGGGCCAGATTCCTCCAAGCCCCCCGACGATCATTACTGTCAGGGCGGAGAATCTCCAGCCTGGTCCGAGCAGCGTCGCTTCGAGCCTTGGACGGGCTAACCAGCTTTCGATCGGCTGCACACCGTGCTTCTGAGGCATCAGCCTGTGTGGCCGTTGACTACTCGCAAGACGGCACCGTTCACTTTCCGCAACCTCCACGACCGGCCTTGTGGTTCGAGATCAAACGAATAGCCAACCGTCGTGTGTCTGCTTCCCGTCCGAACCGTCGCTACAACGGGCACAGAACTTGGCGAACTCATTTCACGTTGTGGTCCGATGACAACAGCGCCTTGAATGAGAGGAGCCCAAAATGGATCAGACACATCGATGCCTTTCGGTGGCACAAGACCAACAGGGTAGCGACCATGACTGACGCTCGCGACGAAGGACTTCACGACATCGATACTTGACGCATGTCGGCTCTTGGCTTCCAGCCAACTCGGTTGCAGGTGCCAGGGCAACGCCTCTCGGGCGAGGGGTGGGAGGACAAGAGCAATGGCAACAATTACCCCTACGCCTGCCAGACCGGTGTGTCGCAACCGAGAACTAACAGAGGTGCTTGAACTGCGTAACACTGTGTCAAATGTGGAGACCACCCAGAGGACGGCGCACCACGAGAGTAGGACAGCTGCACCGCCAAAAGCGGACCGCGGACTTCGAAGCGCGATCAGACCCGACGCTTTCGATATGCCCGCGTTGCTCTCCAGTAGGGTTGTTAGCGCACCACCCGGAGCAAATGATTGAATCGAGACAATCGCCGGAACCCGTGCTGCGAACGATCCGACAATCGGCAGCAGGGAGCCGAAGAGAACGAAACTTCCGGCAACTGCGGCGAGGGGGCGACGTGTTGCAGTTCCGATCAGCGCCCCAGTGGCTGCCGCCAAGCCGCAGGCGACTAATAATCGCCAAACAGCGCTCGAATCTATCGGTACTAGACCCGCGTCTCGAAGAACGAGATCATGGCCTGACCCAATGATCGTAATAACGCTTCCAACCACCCTAGAGAGCCAGTAAATAATTCCGCACAACACGCCGAGTACGAATCCGGTGGAGACTCGCTGCAGTGTCTGTTGAGTAATCGACGACCCTGCGACCCAAGAATACGAAGAACGCAAAGTGGAGTGCCACAAGCCCCCGGCCTCAGCGCCCAGCATCGCCGCAGCTATCAGAGCTATATAGCGACTCTGGTCATCCGATGTTGCAAGGGCAAACAGCGACGGACTGAGGTCAAGGGTGCCGCTATACACTCGCGTCGTGCCGATCAGCACGGCGAGAACGGTGACGACGAGTGCCAGTCTGATCGCGCGGCGTCCAAGGACTGCTCTCGCTTCGCGAAGAGCGAGAATCATGGAAGGAGGTCACCTTCAAATTTACCTGAATTCATGCGAATGTTCCGGGCGCCGAGTCTCTCGACGAACTCGTGATCATGTGTGGCTACCAGAAGACTGCAGCCGTCACTGCGACGCGCCTCAAGGCTGTCAGCCAGCCATTCCCATGCTCCGTCGTCGAGCCCGCTCGTCGGCTCATCAAGAATGAGAACAGCTGGGTCAAATAGCAGCGCTCTCGCGAGTTCCAGACGCTTTGTCATTCCCGTTGAATACGTACTCACTGGTCGGTGTTCGGCTGCGGAGAGCCCGACTTCATCGAGCAGTGGGCCGATCCGTCCCTGAGCCATCCGATTACCCTCACAGGCCAGGATCAGGTTCCTGGAACCTGAAAGCCAATCGTAGAAGCCCGGCCACGAGAGAAGCGCCCCAACTCCCCGCGGAGGCTCGCGATGACTCACCGGGCGTCCATTGATCTCTAGTGATCCGGCCACCCGGCGAAGCAGCCCCAACGTAGTCAGGAGCAGTGTTGACTTTCCAGACCCGTTTGGACCAACCAGAGCGAGCGCTTCACCTTCGCTGATGGAGAATGAGACAGGCCCCGCACGAAACGACCCACGCTCTACCACTATGCCAGTGGCCCGCACGATAGCCGAGTCCGTTCCGTCGTCCATCGCTCAGATGCTCACTCGAGCGACGGCATTCACGGCCGGATACGAAATCCAGTAACCACCGGCGCTGTCGGAGAGGATCTGACTCCCACCGACACCAGGACGCCCCGAAACCTCGAAGTCGCTATCGATACGCACGGCTTGCTTCCCGAGGGGCCATACGCTGATAGATGCAGTCGCGCCTGTTGACTCCAGCACCACATTCACAAGGGTGTCGTCGGCGATAGGAATTATACGCGTGCTCGTGGCCCCAGTCTTTGCGACGAGGGCAACGTCAACTGCCGCAGCCCCTGCACTCACCCCCGTCCAGAGAAAGACCGATCCATCATGGAGGATCGTGCAATGATCGTAGAATCCAGTCAACTCGATGTGGCCCTGGTCCCGCAGGGTGTTGCTACCCAGCCAAACGAGGCGCGCACTTGGAATTCGTTGGGACTGCGACGAAGCGTCGTCATACGAGCGAATGCCTCCGACGAGGAGCACCGCATACTCGCCATCGCGCGCTTGACCGACACATGGCGTCGATCTCGGTGACACGGAGCCAGGCGCGGCCCGCTTCGTTTGGGCAAGAATACGATCGACGTCGGCGAGAACGATCGTTGCGTTGTCGTTTAGAGCAAGTCCCGGCGCCTGAAGGGAAAGGAAACGATCTCGATCGGTTGATGCCACACGAAGTGTTCCAAAACCTGCGGATGGTCCGCCCTGGAAATCTACCTGGTTGCCGAGCTCGGGTCGAAGACCAGTCGGTCGTGTGGCAAGGATCGGCCCACCGTCTTGGACCGCACGATACTTTCCGTCACCGCCGAGCAACAGAGGCACGCTACGTGCAGTACCTGTCGAGCGAATGACTCCAAGGGCAACTGTCATCGGATCAGAGAGCGAGCTTCGCGGGAATCTGAGAGACACCGTATCCCATCGGTTGTTTGAGAACGCGTAAAACCCTGCATTGTCGGCGACAAGGGGGCCTGGGCAAGAGGTGCAGACCAGCCGAGGAGCGCGACGTAGGTTCGAATGCCAAACCGCCAATGTCTTGTTGCCGTCGGTCACGAACCGGATCCTGATGCGATCATCCGAATCTTGGTAGAGGAGTGCCGCCGTCGTCGGCGAAGCAGCAAGTAGCGATGGCAGACTCGCCCACGGGGGACCAGAACGTGTCACCGACTCAGAAGCCTCGGCGCGGACTTCGGCGGGCGCAGAGTAAGCCGTCACGGCTAACAGGCAGAGAATGACAACAGCACTTGAAACACTCTTCACGAATTGCTGATTGTCCCTCGGGCCGCCAATCAACTTGCAATTCTCAGGTTGTAAAGCTCTGTCACTTGGTCGCTATTGCGTTAATCCAGCACGATGGGTCCGAGACATTTGGAACGTCAAAAATCGCTTTGGTCCAGATTTCAGTACTACCACCCGGGGACAGGAAGTTTCCACTCATATATTGAATCGGAACCGGATTCCCCATATTGGAGCCGTGGTTGTCGGGCGAGTCGTATTGGGACCAGTAGGGGTCGTCCGGGCTATTGCGCTGGGCTCCGAAGCGCACAGTCTCATTCGACTGGGGCCCAAAGTTTGTTGCCGTTACCGCATAGCGGTAGGCATAACGGTCCCAGTAGTAGCTACTGCCACTGTCGCCACCATAGAAGCGGAAACGCGCAGACCGGCTCTTTCCGGTCCCTGAGATGATGGCGGACAGGCTGCTATCCGCGCTAATGCTGTATGAGATACTGACTTCGTCAACACCGCACTGCCCCGACAGCGTATCGCGCGCGTTTGCTGGCTGCGCTTGTCCGATGAGCATCGCTACACAGCTCGCGCCAACTCCGACACTTGCTTCTTGGCGCGCAAGACGCTTGACTTCCATCTCTTGCCTCCTGTTAGGAGCACATGGATCTCGGATCGGCATGATGGGAGCCGCTAGCTGTACGCCTGCCCGGCCGATTTGTGCAACGTAGCACAGCGCCAGCAACCCGTCAACGTCTTTCTGAAGTTGACCCACATTGTTGGACACCTGCCTTAACCAAGACCTGCCTTAACCAAGACCTGTCTTAACCAAGACCTGTTCTAACCAAGACCTGTTCTAACCAAGACCTGTTCTAACCAAGACCTGCCTTAACCAAGACCTGCCTTAACCAAGACCTGCCTTAACCAAGACCCTGCTCTCTTAGGAACTCCTCGAGCTCTGCAGCGATGTCGTCACCTGTTGGGATCCCATCAGGGTTATCGGAGAGAGGATCCATAAATAGATCGTCGTCGTCCTCCGACTGCTCCGCTAAGCGCGCTACGTACTCACGTAGGTCGTCATCATCTGCAACAAAGGTATCGATGCGCGCTCTCCATGCTGCAGACTGCACGCGCAACTCTCCGAGGCTGATCGGTATGTCTGTGATATTTGATAGCGCCTCGAGTAAAGCAACCTGCGCTGGAGGGTTCGGTGGGGTAGCTACGTAGTGAGGAACTGGAGCCCAGAGGGACGCTGATGGAATCCCCGATGACCTGAGAACATCGTGGAGAACTCCAACAATTCCAGTAGGGCCTTCATAGCGCGAGCGGGTCATCCCAAGTCGGTCCATCAGTGCAGGCTCGGTTGTAGATCCAGTGATCTTGACGACTTGATTATGTGCGGCATCGGCCAGCAATGATCCAAAGGTCACCGCTAACTCACACCCCAACTCACCAGCTGCCTCAAGAATCGCGTCACAGAACTCGCGCCATCGCATGTGAGGCTCGGGGCCGAGGACCAGAACTAAGTCGCGAGATGATCCTGGGATTCGCACGGCTAGTAGACGTGTGCCGGGCCAGCGAACTTCACGGGTTACACCATCTGTAATAACAACTGTCGGTCGCAGTGCCTGAAAATCAACATGGCGCTCTGGGTCGATATACGCAAACTGCTCAGCGTCGTACTGTGTAGCGAGTCGCTCTACTGCGTCTGTTGCCGCATCTCCAGCATCGTTCCAACCAGTAAAGGCTGCCACGAGAACTGGATGACGCAGAACGGGGTGGTCTTCCCAGACGAGGCTGCTCATATATGAGAGCCTAGGGGAGGAACGCCGCTGATTTCAGACGATGCCTAGGCGCTGTGTACATGTCCATGCGCAGCCCTAACCGCAGGACTAACCCCAGGCCTAACCTCTAAGCGCAGCGATAGTGGAGTTCGACGCACGCTGTAGCGCTCCGTCCACTAGCCCTCCTACCAGGGCCCCCATTGCCTCAAAGCCATCGCCGAGAGTCTTGCCCATCTGAAAACGGGCATTGATGCCCTCAACAATGATGGCCAATTTGAAGGCTGCGAATACCTCATACCAATCCAGGTCATCGACGCTGCGCCCGCTCCTGAGCGCATAGGCCTCGACAATCCCGTCATGGTCAAGGAAGCCGTCCTGAGAGCCAATTGCAGATCCGGTGGCTATCACCTGCGCATCTGCCTGCCCCCAGTAGAGAAGAAAAAGGCCGAGGTCGGTGAGCGGGTCACCAAGGGTAGACATCTCCCAGTCCAGCACTGCTGCAATACGCGACGGATTGGTGGGGTCCATCATGGTGTTATCTAAACGGTAATCACCGTGAACAATGGTGGGGCTTCCTGATGCAGGCAGAGCATTTTTAAGGCGCCTTGCGACCTCATCGACAGCGGGTATCTCTCTGGTCTTGGAGCGCTCCCACTGCTCTCCCCATCGCCTTACCTGGCGCTCGCAGTAACCCTCGGGCCTACCAAAGTCTCCGAGACCAATAGCGTTGTAATCAACCGCGTGGATGTCCGCTAGAACATCGACAAGCGCGTGCGAGACATTCTTGGCGTCAGTAGGTGAGAGCGAGGCTATAGATGATGCGTCTCTATAGATCACGCCGTCGACGCGCTCCATTACGTAAAAGACTGCATC
>CALQAT020000064.1:0-9130 GCA_943328625.2 Bordetella parapertussis
GCAAGCGATCCGCCTTCGCTACGTCGATCGATCTCTGCCTTCAGAATCTCACCACGAGCCTGGGCGAGTCGGCGCACGTAAGAAACCTCGGTCTCTACCTCGGATGCCTCTCTGCGCATCTCCCGAATCTCATCAAGGGAGCGCGCCTCCAATCCAGCAACATGCTCTGGGGCGAGGATCTTGTCGATGCGACGTACGTATTCGGCCATGGTCCTGACAGGTTACCGCCCCGCCACTGCTTTAGTGCTAGCCGCCGCTCACGGGAGGGAGAACGGCCACCTCATCCCCATGTTCGATCCGGGTCGCTAGGCCCTGAAGAGGTTCTTCTCCATTAACCCAGATGCGCGAGATTTTTATGACCTCGGCGAAACTCGGCCCAAATCGGCTGCAGGCACCCTCGATAATCTCGGCGAGAACCCCGACTGGGATCTCAAACTCTGAGGAGCCTGCTGCCTCCCGAGCAGAGGCAAAGAGCCTCAGCCGGGCTGTCTCGCTCAGTTGGCTACCTCTACGAGGCCATCCTTGATGACTAGATCACCGTCGGAGGTACGCGTCTCAAAACCGAAGACCTTCGCCCCCTCAACCTCACCGGCTGCCCAGAAGGTGCTGACGATCGTCTGCCCTGGAAGCACCGGCTTTGAGAAGCGAACCGCTAGTCGACGGAGTCGAGTTGGGTCTCCCTCAGCCACGGCCTCAATAGCGGCCCAAGAGGTAAACGCCATCGTGCATAGCCCGTGAATGATGATCCCTGGTAGCCCGACCTTGGTTGCAAAATCAACATCAAGGTGAATCGGCATGCGATCCCCTGATGCATCCGCATAGCGAAAGGTTTGGTCTGTATCGATGGTCTGCTCAAAAGTCGCGACTGGATCAGCCGCCATTGTTTCGGCACTCAGCCTGTGGTCTGGAGCAACCAATCCGGCTCCCTCTCCACCGGTAATCCCACGATAGAAAGTCGTCACGTACTGCTCAACAACCAATGAGTCGTCGGCGACATCGCGAGAGTCAACGCGGACGACCACAGTTGTGCCGTTCGGCTTTACATGTACACCAATAGGTGAAGCTATTGAGCTAAGCGTCATGCCCGCTGTTACCTGACGATGGAATCGCATGTCCTGCTCTCCATGTACAACTGTCATGAGTGCATCGGCGGGTACGACGCCCATCATCGCGGTGCTCATGACTCCCCACACAGGCACGACTGCATAAACCGGGGGTGCTTGCCCGCCTGATAGATGCGCTGCAATCGGGTCGTTTGTTGCTGCTGCATAGGCCTTGATGCTCTCAGCATCAATCTCTGAGTTAACTGCCTCACTCCACTCGCCAAGTGACTCAAGTCCGAACTGCATTGCTCTCCCCTGTACCTCGTTGAACCAGTATTTAAGTAAACCGGTATTTAAGTAAACCAGTATTTAAGTAATAGCGCCCGTTTAGTTAGCCGAGTCGAACGGAGAACCGTTTCGTTCGCCGGCGCCATAGGTGCCGTTCTCAATTCGCTCTATTGACGCTTGGATCTCGGCTAGCTCTTGTTCAAGACTCTCAAGAATGGAGAGTTCCTTCTCCCTCTCGAAGAGTGCGCTACCCGACTCCTCCTGAGGCTCCGCTCGGCCAGAAGGCGATCCATCTCCGGATGCTCCGGCCGCGAGAATCTCATCACGAATCCCACCGATTAGATCGCCGACCCTCACTGCGTCATCCTCTAAATGCGAACGTGCATCTTCATTATCGTCGTGGTTATTCTCGTCATTATCCATGTCGCGCAGGTTAGCGAGCGCGGAGCAGCAGCGCAGGGACGACGGAGCACTCAAGAGGAATGTTTAATTTGCCTGCGCTCGCCATCCGTTGGACTCAATGGTGATCAGCGCCGCCTCGTCCTCGGGTAATACGGCTGCAAGTTCCTCAAGCGCTCGGGCCGCCTCAATGTGGCGACCAAAGCCACCCAAGACATCGGCGCTTTGGCGAATCTCCTGCGCAGCTAAGCCAGGGATCAGGAGACGCAGGCGCGCACTCCATATTGCCTCCGGCATCCTCCTGCGCATCGCACCTTGCTGAATATTGGTAAGCATGCGCAGAATAATCTCCCTAGGGCCGACAGGGGTCAAGAACGCTGGGTGCCAAGGAGCGTCAAAGCCAGCGATTGCTTGGAAGTGCTCTCGGCAATCATCCTCATCTAATTGCTTGCCTCCATTAAATGGATCGAAGAAACGCTCCGCCGAGCGGGCCTCCCTAACTAGAAAGTGGCCGGGCATTCCGATACCCACCAGAGTTATGCCGACTCTGCGCCCGATCTCCATCATGACTACCGCTAGCGATATCGGTATTCCTAGGCGGCGTGAGAGCACGTCATTTAAAAATGAATTCCGAGGATCGTCGTATCCGGCGCTATTGCCTACGAACTCCCCGCTTGCGAATAGATACCTAGCAAGCCCGAGCGCATCGAACCCGTCAGCGTGGAGAAGCGGGTGTGATGCGATGCGATCAAGTATTTCTATCTCGGCATCAATATCTAGCCCGGGGTAGGCATGGGCTGCGATTGCCATCGCTGCCACATCAAGGCGCATGGAGTCGCCTAATGCAATCTCCTCGATAAAGCGCAGCGTCGCCGGCGCGGCATCCCAGTCCACAGGGGTAGACCGTACCCGGGCATCTACACTAAATCCATGCTTACCGATCTGCGCGCCGCAGTAATTCAGAGACTTCACGGCGCGAACCAGCGAGTTACGCGCAATCGTGAGGCCTTGGTTGAGATTCTCAGCGATGCCTCTAGGCCCATGACCCTCCCTGAGATTCTAAAAGAGCGCCCGGCCCTCGCCCAGAGCAGCGCGTACCGCAACCTTCTCGCTCTCGAGCAAGCAAACGTTGTCAGACGGGTCGGGGGCGTAGATGAATTTGCTCGATTCGAACTCGCCGAAGACCTAACAGAACATCACCACCACCTGATCTGTGACCGTTGTGGAGCGGTCGAGGATGTCGACGCCCCGCCAGGCTTAGAGAGTGCAGTCGATAAAGCGGTTGCAGAGATTGAGGTCTCACACGGCTTTCTAGTGCGCCATCACCGTGTTGATTTAGTAGGCACCTGCGCTACTTGCGCGTCAATTAAGTAGAACCTCTAACGAATTGGGACGGTTGCTGTAGCGCTCTTCTCAGTTATTGGATCAACTAGCACTTTGAGCGTCATCGTCCAGTCACCAGCCACCGGCGGCGTGAACCCGACCGATGTGTAGTGCGCTATACCTGCGCTGCGCATCTCTACATCAATAGGCGCAATATCTGCCGAGGGTAGCGAGAACTCCACAGCTACATCTAGAACCTGCGCGGGGCCGCCACCAGAGGCACTGAGCGTGAGGTGCACCTCGTTAGCACCGGTACGCGCGGGGCTCACATCTACATCCGCTAGAAGTTTTCCGACCTCAAGCGTCGCAGACCAAGGCCCGCTCTGCACACTCTTAGCAGGTGCAGTGTTTACCAGTACGGCGGTGACTCCAATGACAAATACAAGTACCGAAATCTCTGCAAAAACACTACGCAACAAGCGCCTGCGTGCCGCTACCTCAGGGAGCACGTATGAGAGTGTGGAGACTCCAGTCTCGTCAGGGACCAGCGAATGGCCGCGACGCTTAGCCGGCTTCTCCCCAGCAGATATCAGCGCCTCACGCTCTTCATCGGCGGCGGCCAGCTCCTCCGAATCGAGTTCCCAACGGCGCTGCACTGCATCTCGCGCAAGGGTTGCAATGAGTAATGCAACGAGCACCAAGCCGACTTTCAGAGACAGCAGGCGCCCATATGTTGAGCCAAGAATCTCGGAGACTCCACCTAACTCGCGATAGCCCCGAGCAACTCCAGTGAGGGTTACTAAGAGTACGGAGAGAGTTGCTACGCGAGACCAAATGGGCATCGACTCAAGGGCCTCCTCGGTCTTTCCCGAGGTGGCGAGCACAACGAGGAGAACAAGCCCCCCCATCCACGCGCTCATAGCCAGAACATGGGCTGCATCGGCGAACATCGCTACCCAACTCTGAGAGCCAACTGATGCGTGGCCACCAAGACCTGGGGTGATCGCGATCCCTACCAACAGGACAATTGTTAACGGAGCCCACCAAACCTTGCGTGCAGGATTCTTTATGAGCAACATTGAGGGGAGTAGCGCCAGAACCAGCAGCATGCGGATAAAGAGAACTGTCCCGATTCGCGTAGACCAAGTATTCGACCAGAGTGACGTGTCAACAATCCCCTGTAAATTCGCTCCAGCGGCGTAACTACCCTGAAGCCCGAAAGCAACAAGGGTAAGGAATAAAAGTCCGCTCCAAGCAGTCCAGAAGAGTCTGCGCACCCTTTGATGCTCAAGTGCCCTGCGCCAGACAAAGATTGAGGCGAAGACTCCGCCTATAAGTATCGCCATCGCAAGGTAGACGAGGCCACGAACAACGGCATATGCGATATCAACACTGCGGTGAGTTGTTCCACCGGAGAGAAAATCATTCGCAATATTCTTGCCCGCGCCGCCACTTGACACCTCTCCGACTGAGAATGTGAACGCCCCGCGTACTGGATGTGCATCGGCAGAGACAATGCGCCATGTCACAACGTAGGTTCCGTTGTCAAGCACCGGCACACGTTGACGCATAATGCCTGGTGACCCTGGCACACCGGTAGGGGGAACCGTCTTTACCCTCTCTCCACTAGCGGCAATTATGCGCACCGATTCCCGGCTCACGCTGATTGGTTCGCTGAATCGAAGATCAATTCGGCTAGGAGAGTTTTTAAGTATTGTCCCTGCAGTCGGCACGGTTGACTCAAGTGCAGCGTGCGCAAATGCTGGAGCGGCACTAGCACCAACAGCAATCCCAGCGATCATAAACATTGATGCAACGCGTCGAGAGTTCAAAAAATGGCCACGTAATCTAGGGAATCCGATTCTCGTCACGGCCGAGAGTATGCCCGATCTTGAGGACTTGCGCGGGCACCAAAAGAACTCTCGGCTCAGCCCTGCACTTACCTGACAGCAATTTGAGGCAACGCTGCCCTAACTCCCTAGGAATGAGGCTTGCGAGCCGGGTCATACGCTGCCCTCAGTTATTCTTGACAGACCGTGAAGAAACTTGAGCAATCCACACGTGCGCCTCGACTCCGCAGCCAACGATATGCCCGGTTAATTCTGCTTGGGTTTGTATTACTGATCTCCCCAGTGCTCTCGGCATCGCCTGCCTCAGCTCATGGCCTCGGTGGTCCTCAGCCATCAAACGTAGATGTCTCTACGCGCGGTGCCGAACCAAAGATTTCAGGTGTATCCATTCGGATGATCAACCTCGGGTATCTCGTTGAACTCAAGAACTCCGGGCCCAATACCGTTGTTGTCATTGGTTACGACCGCGAGCCTTATTTGAGGATTGGCCCGAGCGGGGTGGAGGTCAACCGTCGCTCTCCTGCAACTTTTCTAAATAGATCTGCAACTCCATCTGGGAGTCTGCCTGATGGGCTCGACGCAAGAGCCACACCAATCTGGGAATCAGTATCCAAGGTGCCGACTGCACGCTGGCACGATCATCGCGCACACTGGATGGGCAGAGGCGCGGTGCGAAATGCAGAGTGGAGCATTCCTCTCATCGTTACGAACCGCGACACCAGCAGCGAGAGTGAGGCCTCGATAGCCGGAACCCTCGATTCGGTCGCGCCGCCTTCGACCCTTACTTGGGGGCTCATAGCAGCAGTTAGCGCAATCATTCTCGGTGTGCTTGGCCTAACGCGTCGATGGGTTGGGGTGTTGATCTGCGCATTATCTGTAATTACGGTAAGCGAGGCACTACACATCGTTGGGGCGTGGGGAGCATGGAGCGCGCCAATCCCAACTCGCTTGTTGGCAGTAGCTCCGTCGGTATGCGCTGTCACATTCTCAGTGATTGCTCTTGTGGTCTTGGTTGCTCGCCGCTCTACTCACCCCGACTCCGCTACCCCGTTCGCTCTAATCGCCGGAATCTTTATAGCAATCGCTGGCGGTCTCGCAGACTTCAACACGCTTACCCAAGCGCTGGTTCCAACAACTCTCTCGCCCCCGATTGCACGCCTCACAGTGGCGCTTGCAATCGGAGGTGGGGTTGGGGTCGCGATCATTGCGGGGAGTCATCTCAAACCCGTTGCACTACATCCGCAGTTAAACGAGGGCGACCCTGCTCGTTCCGTGGAAGGCTGAACCTATGCCAACAATCTTTACAAGAATTATCGAGGGAGAACTCCCCGGACGCTTTCTCTGGCGCGATGACGTCTGTGTCGTATTTTTATCGATCAACCCGCTGCAGACCGGTCACGCATTAGTCGTGCCTCGCGCCGAGGTGGATCATTGGGTAGACCTATCGCCTGAGATCAACACACACCTGATGGAGGTCGCTCAGGTCATCGCAACCGCCCAGATGAAGGCATTCTCCCCGACACGCGTTGGGCTAATGATCGCTGGTCTTGAGGTTCCCCATGTGCATATTCACCTAGTCCCTATGAATGATCTGCACGATCTTGACTTCGCTAACGCCGATACCAACCCTGACGCGACACAGTTAGACGAAACGGCGGTTCTGCTTCGCCAATCCCTGCGCGATGCCGGTGCGACGAGCGTTAGCGACTGACACACCCGAGCGCGCGCTCAAGTTGCGCAAGATTGCGCTTCATTAAAGAGAAGTAGTCGTCCCCGCTCTTAGCAGCCTTGGGAGAGAGTCCTTCGATAGGGCTCAGGACCTCGGTGCCCACTCCAACTTCGCGAGCAAGTACCTCCGCTACCCGCGGGGATACGAGCTCTTCAGTGAAAATGACCGTCACGCGATACTTCTTAACTAGGTCAGCAAGTTGCGCGATACGTCTGGGATTTGGATCCTCCTCCGGCGAGAATCCTGCAATCGACTCAACTCTGACTCCGTAACGCGCGCCAAGACGTTCGAAGGCATCATGCGATGTAACAATCACCCGTCGATCACAGTTGGCCAGACCATTAGACATCTCAATATCAAGAGCATCTAGGCGCTTGTTAGTTGCGATGGCGCGCTTCTTATAGACCTCCGACTGTACGGGATCAACCTTCGCAAGGGCTGCAGCGGTTGAGTTGACGACGAGCGACATCGTCTTGGGGTCGAGCCAGACATGCGGATCATTCCCTTTGATGCCAGGAGATTTGATCGCAACGAGTGTTGCTCCGCTGCGTTGGCGCGCGGCATCCTCAACCGATGGTTGGAACTCTCCACCAGTCACAAGGGCAAGGTCCGCGTCTCTAAGGGCATCAACCTGGTTAGAGGTCAGTTCAAGGTCGTGGGGCTCGGCACCGGGAGGGGTTAGATCCGTCACGCTTGCCAGGTCTCCGCCTACCCAGCGCACTACCTCGGCTAGTGGGTAGAAAGCCGCAACAACTTGGGTCTTGCTGCTTGCTACATCAGGGCTCCCTCCACAACTAGTCAGCGCTGAGGCTGAGAGGGCGAGCAGAAGCAATGCGACTGGCCTAAGCAACGTAATCCTCATCTGCTTCATGGGAATGATTCCTATCATAAATCTGGAGTATAGTGGGAATCACTCTCAGGAGGCACTATCTCAGATCCACTCCTCTCCGCCGACAACGTCACTGTCGGGTATGGCCACGGCCCGGTCCTTGATCGGGTCTCCCTGCGCGTCAATCGCGGCGAGTTCGTCGCACTCGTGGGGCCAAATGGGAGCGGGAAGTCGACTCTGCTTCGCATTCTGCTCGGGCTACTTACCCCCGAATCCGGTGATGTCACCCTGCTCGGCGAGCACCCGGGTCGCCTATCCAACCCTGGCCGCCTCGGGTATGTGCCTCAACGCGCGCGCTTCGCTCCAGATCTTCCGGCAACAGTTACTGAGGTTGTGGCAACTGGGCGTCTGGCGCGCCATGGTTGGTGGAGACGGCCGCGAGATGAAGATCGCGAAGCGGTCACACACGCCATTAACGCGGTTGACCTAGGCGAGTTTAAAGACCGGCGTGTTGGAGAATTATCGGGGGGCCAGCAGCAACGCGTGATGATCGCTAAGGCATTAAGCAGCGACCCTGAATTGCTTGTACTCGACGAGCCAGTCGCCGGAGTAGACGCGGAGTCACAGAGGCAATTTCGAGACTCAGTAGTGCACCTCATCGAGCAGCACAACGGCGCCGTTCTACTTGTCTCGCATGAACTCGGCGCTGTTGCCGATGATCTCGATCGAGTTGTCGTGCTTAAGCAGCGCGTTGTTTTTGACGGAACCCCCGCCGAGCTGCGATCCCGTGGGGTGAGTCTTGGGGTACACGCCGAGGACCTTCCCCTCTGGCTAGAGGGGCTGGATTAATAGTGCTTCCACTTCCCTGGCCGTTCGATCGCGACTACATGCAGTACGCGCTGCTTGCTGGTTTGGTCGTGGGCGCGTGCGCTCCACTTGTTGGTGGGTTCTTAGTGCAGCGGCGCATGTCGCTACTCGGTGACGGTATTGGTCATGTTGCTTTTGCCGGAGTTGCAGCAGGATTGCTCCTAAATATTTGGCCCGTCTGGACAGCACTCGCAGCAGCCGTCATTGCAGCACTAGGTATCGAGTGGCTTAGGGCACGCGGCCAAACATCCGGCGACCTGGCACTAGCCCTATTTTTCTACGGAGGAATCGCGGCGGGAGCCGTAATCGCCAGCAGAGCGAGTGCAGTAGGTAAACCGGCGAACGTTCTACCGTTTCTCTTCGGCTCCATTCTCACAGTGACACCAGGGGATGCAATTGCCGTCTGCTTGATTGGCATTGCCATCGTTGCAACGGTGCTGATCGCGGGTCGAGCAATGCTTGCTGTAGTGATGGACGAAGAGTCCGCCCGCGTCGCCGGGTTGCCAGTTGATGCACTTAGTGCGGCCTTGGCGGTACTCACTGCCGTAACGGTGGTGGCAGCGATGCGCGTTGTTGGACTACTGCTTGTCGCTGCACTGCTTGTGCTCCCCATTGCAACGGCCCGCTTGCTAGCCAAGTCATTCCGTGGAACTCTGATTTTTGGATCAGCGGTTGGGGTAATTGCAGTCGTACTTGGGCTTGCGGCTGCTCGCGTCTGGGGCCTTGCCCCGGGCGGCTCAATCGTGCTCGTAGCAGTACTGGCATTTGCGGTGGTCTCAGCGGTGCGCCCGATGCGCTCTGC
>CALQAT020000065.1:0-9100 GCA_943328625.2 Bordetella parapertussis
AGGTCATCGGGTGTAGCGATCTCGCAGAGTTTTCCGAGATACATAACCGCAACACGATCGCTGATGTTCTTAACGACAGCAAGGTCGTGAGCAATGAATACGAGAGTTAATCCGTAGCGAGCCTTCATGTCCTCAAGGAGGTTGAGAATCTGTGCTTGTACCGAGACGTCGAGTGCGGAGACAGGCTCATCGCAGATGATCACGCGTGGCTCGGTGGCAACAGCGCGAGCAATTGAGATGCGCTGGCACTGACCGCCAGAGAACTCATGTGGCCTGCGACCAATGGCTGCCTCTGCATCGATGCCTACAACCTCTAAGACCTCAAGCACCTTGGCTTGGCGGCTCGCCTCGTCGCCGATCTTCCAGATATCAAGACCCTCTCGCACGATCTTTCCGACTCGCCTACGTGGATTAAGCGATGAGATGGGGTCTTGGAAAATCATCTGAAGTCGAGGCCGCGTCTGGCGCAGTTCCTCGCCCTGGAGTGTCATTAGGTCTATATCTCCGAACATGACATGACCAGAGTTGGCTCTAACGATCTGCATGATCGCCTTGCCGAGTGTTGATTTTCCACAGCCGGACTCGCCGACGAGTCCAAGTGTCTCGCCTTCGCGAACATCAATACTGATTCCCGCAACGGCACTTACCTTGAGCCCAGAGCGCCCTACAGGGAACTCAACAAATAAGTCTTCAATGCGCAGGACGGTCTCGCCCTGTGAGAGATGTGCTTTGCCTGTACCAGCCATATCAGCGCACCCCTGAAGTCTGTTTGGCGCTTAGCTCCACAGGGAACCAGCAACTGAATTGGTGGCCGTCGGAGTCTGGAGCGGAGAGGGGTGGTTCTTCGTTTCGGCATTTATCAGTGGCATATGCGCAACGCGGACTGAACTTGCAGCCGGTCGGAGGATTGATGAGGTTTGGTGGTCGCCCACCGATGGTCTTCAAGCGAGTATGGCTCGGATCGCTGATCTTGGGGATCGATGACAAGAGAGCCTCGGTATAGGGGTGGCGCAGATTAGAGAAGAGAACCTTTGTTGGGGCCTTCTCTACGATCTTTCCAGCATACATAACAGCAATCTCGTCGGTGCGCCCGGCAACCACGCCGAGGTCATGTGTGACGAGAATCATCGCCATGTAGCGGTCACGTTGCTGAGTCTGAAGGAGGTCCAGGATCTGGGCCTGTACCGTCACGTCAAGCGCAGTAGTTGGTTCATCTGCGAAGAGAAGTTTCGGGCCGCAAGCAATTGCGATAGCGATCATTACGCGTTGGCGCATTCCGCCAGACATCTCGTGGGGATACTGCCGAAGACGTCGCTCAGGCTCGGGTATTCCCACCGATGAGAGCAGAGCGAGAGCGGTCTGGTTTGCGTGGTCCTTCGAGATGTCCAAGTGCTGTCGCAGACCTTCAGTGATCTGCTTTCCGACCCTCATCACAGGGTTGAGCGAGGTCATCGGATCTTGGAAAACCATCGCCATTTGATCGCCCCAGTATTGGGCCATAAGTGCGGTATCCGCTCCAACTAACTCAACGCCCTCAAACTTCACCGATCCGCTGCGCTCGACATCACGCTTGGGCAGAAGGCCCATGATGGAGCGAGCCAAAACGGTCTTGCCTGATCCCGACTCGCCGACTACCCCTAGGGTGCGACCGCGCTCAAGTGTGAAAGAGACTCCATCAACAGCGCGAACGAGTCCTCGGTCTGTCTTGAAATAGGTCTTGAGGTTATTTACTACCAACAAAGGAGCATCGCTCGATGGGGTAGTAGCAGAAGACTCCGCAAAACTTTTAGTGCTCATAGCGCACTCTCTCTAACGTCGAAGGTGGCGCGTAGAACATCACCCAGATAGTTGAGTGCGTAGACGGTGAAGAAGATCACCATCGAAGGGAATAAGACCATGCTTGGCGCTTCCCTCAAATAGGCCTGACCAGAGAAGATGACGTTGCCCCAGGTGGTGACATCAGGCTTAACCCCTGCGCCCACCAAGGAGAGACTCGCTTCAGCCACAATGGCAACTGCAATACCAAGAAGGGCAATTGAGAGCATCGCGGGGAGAACATTAGGGAGTATCTCTCGCAGCATTGTTCGAATATGGCCAGCGCCTTGTGCGCGCGCTGCCGTTACAAAATCACGCTCAGACCATGAAAGAGTCGATGCCCTTGTAATCCGAGCAAGAATTGGAATAGAGACAATCGCTAATGCCATCGTCACGTTAAACACGGTTCGCCCCAAGAATGAGACCACTGCAAGAGCGAGTACCAATTGTGGGAACGCCAAAAGGATGTCGGTTAATGCACCGAGTACTCCTCCGACGCGTCCCTTGAAATACCCCGATATGAGCCCTAAGGCTCCGCCTATTATGAAACCAGTGATGACGGCGGCGAAGGCAATAAATAGGCTATTTCGAGCACCCCAGATGATTCTAGAAAAGACATCACGACCGTTTCCATCAAGGCCAAAAATATGATTAAGAGTTGGGCCCTGTGCTGCCTTGAGTGGATTGGCGTCGTTAATTGGATCAGGTATTGGTAACACCGGAGCAAGAATCGCTGCGAGAATGAGCAGTGTCATCCAACCTACGGCTATCCACGCCCCAATTGTGAGGCCTTTTTTCTTGGCCTTGACAGTTCCCGCTGAGACCGCTGCAAAGTGCTGTGTTACGGAGTCAGCTGGGACGTCACTCCGAGCCTCACTGTCGTGCATTAAGTGGATTAGTTCTTCCCCGTGATCAGGCAACGGATCTCGCATTTCTAATTCTTGGGTCGAGAACTGAGTAGAGAATGTCGATAGCGAAGTTTACGGTCACGTAGAGAATTGCAATGATCGCCACGTATGACTGCAGTGCCGGATACTGCTTCGCCAGAATTGCTTCAGTGATTCTCTTGCCAAGGCCAGGAACCCCAAAGACGTTCTCTACAACGATTGCCCCACCAATAAGCGCTCCGACATTTAGGCCAGCAACGGTTAGGAGCGTAAGGCTTGACGGGCGAAGGGCGTGGCGCCAAAGAATACGGCGCGTGGGGATGCCCTTGGCTTTTGCGGTCGTGATGAAGTCTTCTTGAAGGGTTGCGATCATGTCCGAGCGAAGCAAGCGCATGTAGACAGCGATCTGTCCGAGGGTCAATGCCACAACTGGCATGAGCATGTAGGTCCAGTTGTCCAACGGGTTAAGAGGGAACGGAATTACATTCGACTGAGTTGGGAGCAGTTGCCACTTAGCGCCTACATAGATGGCCAATAGAAGTGCTACAACAAAGTTAGGTAAGGCGAGCAAGGCAAACATGGTTGCATTCGCACCGCGATCGTATTTACTACCTGCGCGATATGCGGTGGTAACGCCAAGGGGGATCGCTATGAGCAGCGCAAAGAACTGCGCGTAGAGCATTAGCTCGAGGGAGACCGGCAGAGAGGTCTTGATAACTGTGTTCACAGACTGTTTGGAGTCGTAGTACTTCCCGAAGTCGCCTTGGAGAAAATTACCAAGCCATTTTCCGTACTGCTGATAGACGGGCTCATTGAGGCCGAGGTCTTGGGTAAGAGCGGCTTTCTGCTGGGCTGTCCCAAAGGGGATGATCTTTGATACTGGGTCGCCAGGCTGAAGCTTGGTTAGCCCAAAGGTAATGAATGTTACGACGAGGACCACCAGAACGAGCCGGAGGAATTTTAGAGTGAAAGTGCGAAGCACGCAGTCTCCTCCGTTCGCTTCCGGCTCGTCCTATAGGTGGTTTTCGTCATCTGTTACGTAACTACTTGTTAGTTACTTGGTCTTTGAGATGCCAAGTAACTGGTGGTATCCAGCAAAGACAGCTGCTGGCTTGTCTTTTCCGGGCTTGCCAGACTCATCGGGCAGGTTCGGTCCGAGGATTCCAGTGACCTTGTCATTGGAGCCAATGAACCAATTCGTGTACCAACCCCAGAGTGTCGTTATCTCTGTCGACATCTGGCCTACAAACGTCTCATAAGCGACCTTACGCTTTGCAGGGTCAAGCTCTGAGCGTCCATCGTCAAGAGCCTTGTCGATGATTGGGTCGTTAATCTTCCCAAAGTTGACCGGTGATCCAGAGTGGAACCAAACGTAGAGAGTGTCTGGGTCCGCACCCGGGTAGTTGCGCCATGCGAATGCATCTACAGCGCCACCGAGAGCTTGGTTGATGATCTGTGCCTGGTCGACTGGGGCAGGAAGATTGACCGTAATCCCCACAATTGCGGCCTCACGCTTAATCTCTGCCGCAAGTGCCTGCGTAGTCGGGTCGAATGTCGATTGCAGGTTCAGTTCAAACTTGCCGCCGTTGGCTGCTTTGTACTCGGCAACAAGCTTCTTGGCCTTAGCAATGTCCTGGCCCTTCGGGTATCCAGCCGGGTCTTTGATGTGGCCGAGGACCTTTGAGTCCACAACTTGGTATGCCTTGGTGGTGCCTGGTCCTGCACCAATAGCCGCTAGTGCATCGCGATCCTGAGAGAGCGCAAGTGCGAGGCGGGCATTGGCGTCATTGAATGGAGGTCGAGTCAAGTTGATTAGAACCTGGCTGATCTCACGGTTACCAGCGGGCTCAGAGGTGATGTTGGCGCCGAAGCCCTCAACAGTCTTGCGGTCTTTTCCGCCAGAGGTGTGGATGACATCGAACTGTCCGCCCTGGAGTCCGTTCATGCGCTGAATTGAGTCTCCCTGAACTTTCCAGTTGATTCCATCAAGGAGCGGGTAACCCTTGCGCCAGTAATTAGCGTTCTTGACTACCGCTACGTCGCCTGATGCTGGGTCAAAGCTCTTGAGCTTAAATGGCCCGGATCCGATGAGTTTCGTGTCGCAGTCTGGAGAATCGAGCTGCGCTGGTGCAGCGATTCCGGTACGCCCTGTGGTCCAGAGGTACCAAGGGAATGCAACCCACGGCTTCTTCATCGCGACCGTAACTGTCAAAGGATCTGTGACAGTCACCGTAGCGATGTTGGAGAATACGAACTGCAGAAGCAGGCCCTTGGTCCATGCGGTGATGTTCTGCGCAACGGCTGCTGCGTCAACAGGGGTTCCATCGTGGAAGGTGACCCCTTCACGCAGTCCGATTGTCCAGACACTGGAGTCATCGTTGGGTGTGATGGTCTTAGCGAGGTAAGGAACCGCGCGTCCATCGTTTGTGGGCTCAGCGAGCGTGTCATACATCGACTGCATGATCATGATGCCCGAGATGGCGGCCTGCGTCTTAGGCGGGCAGAACTGTGTGGTCTTGCCCTCGACGCCGTAGGTGATTACTCCACCGGTTACGGGAGTGCCGCCACCGTTTGAGCTGCCGCCGTTGTCCTTGTCGCCGCCGCCGCATGCTGTTGCAAACATCGCGACGATTGCCAATGAAGCAGCAATTTTAATGCCGCGTTTCCTGTTGTTGTGCTGGACTTTCCGCACGTTTCCCCCCGTGAAGTAGTCGATGGGCTGAGCCCCGATGAATTGAAGTTTGGTTGTAAATGGTTTCGTATTGCTATTTATTTAGTCCTTTAACGAGAACGAACTAATTACGTACTTGAGATTCAATACCCTTGCTTGGTATCCGAGGATGCCCCGCTGAGGTAGGAAGTTAAGCAGTTACAAGGTCATTGTCAAACCGCACCCTAAGCGCGAACGGCCCTGTTCTGTCGCTAACCTTGATCGGGGATGTCCGCGTGCAGGTCTTGCTGACGGTTACGGTCAAGGAATGAATGGTGATGACGCTCGACTTAGGGTCAGCTCAACCCTTGTAATCGTTCCCAGTGACCTGATTTGGAGGGTAACGACCTCTGGAGGGCCTGGTGGGCAGCATGCAAACGTGACCCGGTCTCGCGTTGAGCTCTCATTTGACGTTGAGTCCTCGGTCTCCCTTGGCCCAAGGCAGCGTGCAAGGCTCCTTGAGAGACTTGGGGCCGTTGTGAGGGTAAGCGCTGGGGATACCCGCTCGCAGGCTCGAAATAGAGAGATTGCGCTAGCCAGAATGGGGGAGCGCCTCGCTGAGGCCCTGCGTCAGGACGCCCCGAGGCGTGCAACGAAGCCCGGGGTTGGAGCCAAGCGAGCAAGGGTCGACGATAAGCGCAGGCGTGGAGATGTAAAGCGGGGTCGAGGGCGCCCAAGAGAAGCGGATTAGCGGTCACGAATACTCGGCAATCGAGATCGGGGAGGCGCTGTTCGCTCTTCGACAGGTACTCTTAGCCACATGGAGCGACTCAGTGGTCTAGACGCAGCATTTCTCTCCCTTGAGAGCCCGGTTGATCACATGCACGTCATGGCGGTCGCCATACTCGACCCTAGCGATGTACCTGGCGGATTCAATGCCCGCACAATGCGTCGCCTCGTGGGGGAGCGCCTCTCGCGCATCCCTCCATTTAGGCGCCGCTTAGTTGAGGTTCCATTCAATCTTCACCATCCTCTATGGGTGGAGGACCCGGATTTTGACCTTGAGTACCACGTTCGTCAGGTTGCAGTCATTGCCCCCGGTGGTGAGCGCGAGCTCGCATCACTCGTCGGTGAGATTTCGTCACGTCAGCTTGACCGGACTCGCCCCCTCTGGCAGTTCTGGGTTGTAGAGGGCTTGGCTGATGGCAATGTTGCCTTAGTTGCAAAGATGCATCACTCTGCAATTGATGGAGCATCAGGGGTAGATGTCCTTGCCCAACTAGTTGATCTCGAGCCAACTCCCTTTGCAGCGGAGGAAGAACTAACTGCTTGGCGCCCCGATCGCGTCCCAACCGAGATCGAGATGATTCTGGGCTCCGTTGTCTCCATAGCGAGGCGCCCAGAGCAGATAGCGAAGGCAGGTCTGAACCTCGGTAAAGGGCTAATTCGCTTGGGGCAGAGCGCAATGGATGGCTCCATGACAGGAGCGGCCGCTCCATTTACGGCGCCGAGACTCCCTTGGAATTCTGCGATTACCCCTCACCGCAAGGTTGCATTCAGCACGGTCTCGCTTGCGGATGTGAAGATCGTTAAGGACGCGTTTGGGCTGACCGTGAATGACGTAGTGCTAACTATTGTCTCGGGTGCGCTGCGCATTTACCTAGCTGGTATCGATGCATTGCCTGATAAACCACTAGTCGCAGTAGTCCCTACGAATGTGCGTACCAAGAATCAAAAGGGCGTAATGGGGAATGTCGTCTCTGCGATGTTCGCGTCTTTGCCAGCGGAGCAGGAGGACCCTGTGAAGCGTCTCGCTCTCGTAGCAGAGTCGATGGGCCAGGCAAAGCAGACTCAACGCGATTTAGGTGGCACGATCCTGGGCGAGTGGGCAGAGGTTGCGACTGCACCGATCCTCTCTAGCGGGATACGCCTCTATCGACGATTCTCCGAGCGTATGAGGCCGATCTACAACCTCGTCGTCTCTAATGTCCCTGGTCCGCCGGTACCGGTGTACATGGCAGGAGCGCGTGTTGTGAGTCTCGTCCCGATGGGGCCAGTATTCGACGGTGCAGGCCTCAACATCACGGTGCTCTCGTATATGGATCGCGTAGATGTTGGATTCATGGCTTGTCGAGAGACTGTGCCATCACTCTGGAGCCTTGCAGAGGCAGTCCCAGCAGCAATGGAGGAGTTGCTTGAGGCAGCGCGCGGTTCCTCGGGAGTTGCAGCATCCTCAACGGCAGAGGTCGACCTAACAGGTCTAGAAGAGGTGGGAACCAATGATGAAGAGTCCTCTCTAACACCCCTTCCTTCGCTACCTACCTAAGCGTCTGAGTGTAGGTAGCAGTTACTTTCGGTGCGAAGGCCTCTGCCGCCTTGACATTTAGGCCGATCGGCTTCTTATTGATCTTGAAGGCGTAGAGGAAGAGCGCTGTGGTGAAGTGGCGAGTAACTGGCCATGTGGTTGAGGCCTTGAGAGCCGGTGGCTTGCATCCGTCCTCACCGAGGCGTGCAAGGTTCTCGGGTACAGGCAGCCCTGCTTCGCGAGCGATAGCAACTATGCCGCCGCCACCCTTCCCGATCTCACAGATATCACTGAAAGCGGTTAGGTGACCTGATCCCTCTACCCAGACGCCTCGCTTAGGTGCAACGACCTCGTCAAAGTAGGTCTGTATTCCTGCAATCGGGATAACACCGTCTTGATTGCCGGCAATGAAAATATTTGGCTTCGACGGAGGAAGGATGGCGGGAATTGTGACGGTTCCGCGTGTCCCGCCAGACCCTGCTCCAGCAAGCGGGGCATAGGCAATTACATCATCCCTGGAGGCCGCGATCTCGATTGATCCTCGCGCACCAGCAGAGTGCCCAAGCACACCTATCTTCTTAGTCTTGATATGCCCACGCAGGAGCCCCTTGGGTGCAGCATTTACCTCGCGGATCTTGGCGACCGTCTCGTCGTAGACCGCAAGATTCGTCTTGGGTGTAGCTGGTGCTCCACCGAGTTGAGAGGCGATGCCGCGCTCTAGAAAATCAGGTGAGGCAACTACGAATCCCCAAGAAGCAAGGTGCGTAGTAAGGAATGTGCTCTGGTCGCGGTATCCGCCTGCGCCATGGCTAAACACAAGTAAAGGAAAGGCTCCTTTGGCAACGGGGAGTGCCCTGTAGGCATCAGTCTTGAATGGGGGATTTACGCCCTTCGCATCGAGCAGGTCTTGAATGCCTTGAGGAAGCCAGTCGCGAAGGTAATAACTGTCTTTCTTCTTACCCTTAGCGCTGGACTTATTAGCGGGGTACCAAACCTCAACAGAGCGATCATCAAGTTTGATCGTGGTAACGCCGGCTACGTATGGGCCAGGCTTTGCGTAGGGAGCATTTTGGGCAACCTTGGTAACGCTGACCATTCTTCCGCCGTCGCCTGCATACGCTGAGGTTGAGAGTAGTGCTGGGGTAGCGAATGACGCGACGGTGGCTAGAACGGTTGCTCTTAGTAGATATGACCTGCGCATTGTTCTCCAGTTCGAGCTATTGAGAGCTATTGAGTTTGTTTATTGGTGATATCGGAAGACGCGGTTGAGAATTGCTCTTGAGAATTGGTCTCGAGAATCGGTGTAGCGAATTTTGTGAGATTAGCAATAAATACTCGAGCCTTTTGGGCTTAAAGATTTCGGAGCGCTTCTCCTATAGGGGTAGAGCGGTCTCCGAGGTTCCTTCGGCCGCTCCGCGCCTTGTGAACCACTCTGTTCCAAAG
>CALQAT020000066.1:0-9093 GCA_943328625.2 Bordetella parapertussis
CGGCCTCACATTTGTTCTGCCTGGTAAAGATGGCCTTCAGTTGGTGGAGGATCCGCCACCAGATGCTTTGGCTTACGCATTTCGCTGCGTCGGCGTGGGAGGCTAAACCCCTATGGCGATAATCCTCCTCATCTCTGGACCAAACCTAAACATGCTCGGAACCCGCGAGCCTGAGATCTATGGCAGCGACACTCTCCTCGAGTGTGTAAGCGATGCACGCCAAGCCGCCGAGGATGCAGGGCACGAACTCGAGGATATGCAGTCAAACCATGAGGGAGCTTTGATCGAGGCTATTCAGCAGGCGCGAGGTCGATGTGCTGCGATCGTCATCAATCCAGGGGCGTTTACGCATACTTCTTTCGCCATCGCTGATGCGCTCGCGTCATTCGATGGAGTAAAGGTTGAGCTTCACCTCTCTAACCCGAGTTCACGTGAAGAGTGGAGGCGCACCTCTGTGGTAGCCCCATATGTCACAGGAACAGTCGCGGGATTCGGTAGAGGCGGTTATCGCCTAGCTGTTGATGCCGCGGTCGGGATGATTGGTGGTGCGGAGTGACAACAGAACTAAGCAAGGTAACCGTCGGCGCTCGAATCGCGAGGCTGCGCGCCGCGTTACTTGAGAGCGAAGGCGAGGCGATCCTCGTTACTCGCCTTCCAAATATTCGCTACCTCACTGGCTTTACCGGTTCAGCTGCGATGCTGCTAATTGCGCCAGACGATGCACTTTTCGTAACTGATGGAAGGTATCGCGAGCAGGCGCGCGAGCAGCTTGGGGCCGTTGAGGCAGGTATAGAGATTGCGATCGGCGTCTCAGCGGGAGAGCAGCGCGAAGCCCTTCAAAGCGTGGTATCGCGCACAGGGATCCGTCGCCTGCTTCTAGAGGCTGGTGGCGTTACATGGCAGCAGGCTCGCGACTTCGCTGACAACTGGTTCCCCCAAGTTGAAGTTTTGCCGGGTGCTCCCATTATTGAAGATCTACGGATGATCAAAGAATCATCCGAGGTTGAGCGCATTAGATCGGCTTGTTCAATAGCCGACGATGCGCTTGGTTCACTGCTTCCGATCCTTGGTTCTGGAATCACAGAGCGATCCTTTGCGCTTGCTCTCGAGGTAGCAATGCGCGAGCGCGGTGCTGATGGGAATTCATTCGACCCGATAGTTGCCTCAGGGCCAAACGGTGCCAAGCCGCATGCTCGACCAAGCAATCGTGTAATTGAGCATGGAGAGTTAGTGGTAATAGATTTTGGATGCATCGTGGATGGGTATTGCTCGGACATGACCCGAACGGTGAGCGTGGGGGAGCCAACTCCAGAGGCGCGCCACATGTGGGAGGTCGTCTATGAGAGCCAGGTCGCCGGCCGAGACGCTGTAAAAGCCGGTGTTGCTGCTCGAGAGGTCGACCGAGTCTGCCGAGACATCATCGTGGCCGCGGGCTGGGGAGAGGCATTCGCACACGGCACCGGTCATGGAGTCGGAGTAGAGATACATGAGGACCCTCGGGTCTCGCAGGCCTCTAGTGCTACTTTGGTTGCCGGTCACGTCGTAACTGTTGAGCCTGGCGTTTATATCCCCGGTATCGGTGGGGTGCGCCTTGAGGACACAGTCTTCGTTACCGAGGGCGGATGCGATCCGCTAACTGCATTTCCAAAACAACTAGTCGTCTAATCGATAAGGGCCAATTTGAGCATCTCAACAAACGACCTCAAGAACGGAATGGCCCTCAATCTCCCCGATGGGCTTGTCACCGTTGTGGAGTTTCAGCATGTCAAGCCAGGTAAGGGCGGTGCCTTTGTTCGCACAAAACTTAAGAACTATCGAACCGGTTCTGTCGTAGACAAGACTTTCCGCGCTGATGAGAAGGTGCCTCTCGCTATTATCGACAAGCGCGAAATGCAGTTTCTGTACCGCGAGGGCGCTGATTATGTCTTCATGGATACAGAGACCTACGACCAGGTTCATGTCAGCCCATCTGCACTCGGCGAATCGGTTAACTACCTAAAAGAGGGCGACTCCGCTGTACTCCCTACATACCTCGACGAAGTACTAGGTGTTGAGCTCGCTGCATCAGTTGAGTTACTAATCACCGAGACTGAGCCGGGTCTTCAGGGAGACCGTGTCTCTGGAGCCAGAAAAGCAGCGACATGCGAGACCGGCCTCGTGGTTCAGGTTCCCCTCTTCGTTGAGGTGGGCGAGACCATCAAGGTCGATACCCGCTCCGGCGAATACCTGACGCGCGCTTAGTACTAGAAATGGCGCCACGTCGTGAGTCCAGAGAGCGAGCACTTGGGCTCTGCTATGAATCAGAGGTTCGTGAGGTTGAGCCCCCTGGGATTCTCGAGGGTCTCCCCACCAAGCCAGATGAGTATGCGCTGCAACTATTTGAGGGCGTATATGAGAATCGTGAGGCGATTGATAAGTACCTCACAGAGTTCTCGCAGAACTGGAGCCTCGAGCGAATGCCTGTAATTGATCGCTGCATACTTCGAATCGCTGCCTACGAACTCCTCTATGCGGAGGAGGTCCCTACAGCGGTTGCGATTAGTGAGGCTGTAGATCTGGCTAAGCAGTACTCAACAAAGGACTCCGGTCGCTTTGTAAATGGCCTGCTTGCGCGTGTCGCATCAGAGGTGCGCGCGTCGTGAACTCGGCTCTCCCCGTGGAGATCCAAGAGCCGATCTCTGATACCTCGGTTGATCTGGATCGACCATGGAATGTCGTTGTCTGGAATGATCCGGTCAATCTGATGTCGTACGTAGTTCTGATCTTCCAGAAACTCTTTGGCTACTCGCATGAGAAGGCAACGAGACTGATGCTTGAGGTTCATAACGATGGTCGCTCAGTCGTTATCTCCGGGAGGCGCGAGCAGGCTGAGCACTACGTCGCGCAGCTCCATGCGCATGGCCTCTGGGCAACTACGCAGCGTGACTCTTGAGTGAGTCGTGAGTGACTCGTGAGCGACTATCGATTTGAGCATGGCGACGATCCGCTGCTCTTGACCCTCTCTGCCCCCGAGGCCGAGGCCCTTATTGATCTCGCTCGCTCAACTCTCGCGGTAGTTGACTCGCCGTTCCCAGCCGCTGGGGATGAGGCAGTGCGATCAAGGTTGTTCCCCCGTGCGTATCTCGACCCGACTGAGGACGCCGCCGAGTTTGCATTTCAAGCCACGGTCCAGAGCGACATGGCCCAGATTCGTGCTAATGCCATAACTGCGTTCATAGGAGAGATTGACTCCGGAAAGCACTCGCGTCGAGGGGTAGAGGTCTCGCTCGACGTTGATGCAGCGGGGCGCTGGATCGGAGTCATCAACGACCTGAGGCTCACGCTGGGGACTCGCATCGGTGTCAGCGACTCAGAGGACGATCCAGGTCATAGCGAGATAGTCGGTGTTGGCCAAGGGGATAGGGCCTTCTACACGTGGATGACCTACCTCCAAGAGGAACTCATCGATCGTCTAACCATTTAGAGCCCTGAGGATCTAGAGAGTTGATCTAGACGAGCGAGTTTTGCCTAGGTGCGAACTACTGCTAAAGTATCAATACCGTCACAGGGATCCAGAGAGATCTCAACGGCAACGCATCAAATGAGGATCTAAATGGCCGAGAGCCCGCAAGAGAAAAATCTAGCGAACGCGCATATCGCCCCAAGCGAGGCATCCTCAGTTAGTGATCAAACCCCCTCTTCAGGGGGTTTTTCTATGCCCGCTGCTCTCGAGACTCTGCAAGGTGTCAGTGGCCCAGACGTCCTGCGTACACGCGTATTCTCCGCCGACGATCTTCGCAGAGCGCATACCCGCATCGCTCACGAGATTGTCGAGCGAAATAAGGGCGCCGGCGATGTCGTATTGGTCGGGATGCACTCGCGCGGTCCGGCGATCGCAGAGCGACTCGCAACCGCCATTAAATCCTTTGAAGGGATTGAGGTCCCTGTAGGCACTCTCGACGCAACCTTCTATCGTGACGATATTGGTATGCGCCCCGTCCATCCTGCAGGGCCTACTCAAGTTCCGGTAGATATAACAGGGCGGGTTGTAGTACTCGTCGATGATGTTTTATTCACCGGCCGTACCATCCGTGCAGCCCTAGATGCCCTTACCGAGTTGGGGAGGCCCCGCTGCGTTCAGTTAGCGGTACTGGTTGATAGGGGCGGTAGAGAACTCCCCATTCGCGCTGATTATGTAGGGCGGAATCTCCCCACCCGCCTAGCCGAGGATGTACGCGTTCGACTCCTAGAGACCGATGATGTAGATGAAGACACCATTGAACTCTGGGGACCCGCGGAGTTGCTAGGGGATGACGCGTGAAGCACCTACTCTCAGTAGATGACCTCTCTAGAGGTGACGTCGAGGATGTACTCGATCTAGCGACGTCATTCCTTGCAGTCACGAAGCGCGACATTCCAAAGGTTCCCGCCCTTCGCGGTAAGACCATCGTCTCGCTCTTCTTCGAGGATTCAACACGCACGCGCCTCTCCTTCGAGACTGCAGCGAAGCGAATGTCCGCAGATGTCATGACCTTTAGCGTCGCAACCTCCTCAGTTAAGAAGGGTGAGGGGCTTCGGGACACTGTCGGCACCATCTCTGCAATGGGGATAGATGCAGTAGTTATTCGCCACTCCTCGGCCGGCGCACCCCAACGCGTTACCGAATGGATCGACGCGAGCATCATCAACGCAGGTGATGGTCGCCACGAACATCCAACACAGGCGCTACTCGACGCATTTACGATTACTCAGCACAGGGGCCGAGATCTCTCAGGCCTAAAGGTTGGGATTATCGGCGATGTGCGCAACTCGCGTGTTGCTCGTAGTGATGCAAAACTCTTGACGGCTCTTGGAGCTCACGTAACGCTGATTGCCCCTCCGACGCTCTTGCCAGAGTCAGTAGAGAGTTGGGGCGCCACTTCCTCGCTTGACCTTGATTCGGTGCTCCCAGAACTCGATGTTGTTATGACCCTTCGAGTTCAGCATGAGAGAGATGCACAGAGCCGGTTCCCGAGTCTTAGAGAGTTCACGAAGCGTTATGGGCTCACTCTCGAGCGCGCAGCGAGAATGCGCCCCGATGCGCTAGTGATGCACCCAGGCCCGATGAACCGCGGAGTTGAGATCGCCGGGGTCGTCGCAGATGGCCCATCATCAGTAATAGACGAACAGGTCACCAATGGTGTCGCAGTTCGCATGGCAGTGCTTTGGAAGATTCTTGGATCAGGAGGCGACGTTGTCTGAGTTCGTAATCAAGGGAGGGCAGATACTCGAGGCAGGTGTCCTCCGTGCCGCAGATTTATTGGTTCGTGACGGGGTAATTGCTCAGATCGGAACCGGGCTCAATGCTGCGCGTGTTCTAGATGCAGAGGGCGCGGTGCTGACCCCAGGCTTCGTGGACTTGCATGTTCACCTAAGAGAGCCAGGGGACGAGGATGCTGAGACCATAGAGACGGGCGCCCGAGCCGCAGCCCTAGGTGGTTATACGGCCGTGGTCGCAATGCCTAATACGCGCCCGCCACTTGACGACCCGATTCTGGTACGCGCAGTTCAAGCAATCGGCGCAGATGCGATCTGCGAGGTCATCTCCTCGGGGTGCATCACCATCGGACGCGATGGCGTTGCTCTCGCTCCGATGGGTGAGATGCACGCTCTAGGCGTGCGGATATTTACTGACGACGGCTCCTGCGTAATGTCCGCAGGGCTGATGCGACGGGCTCTTGAGTACTCACTTGGGCTCGAGGGCTCCGTCATAGCGCAGCACGCGGAGGACGACTCCATGTGCTCCGGTGGCTCCATGCACGAGGGGGAGTGGTCTAGTCGACTCGGCATACCGGGTCGCCCTGGCGAGGCCGAGGCGATCATCGTCGCTAGAGATATTCGCTTGGCAGCACTTACCGGAGCTCGCATCCACTTCCTGCACCTCTCAACTGCGGCTGCAGTTGAGTTGGTGCGCAGCGCTAAGAGCGATGGTGTTCGAGTTACTTGTGAAGTTGCGCCGCACCACTTCACTCTCACCGATGAGGCATGCGCTTCCTTCGATCCCGCGTTCAAGGTGCACCCGCCTCTTAGGAGCGCGTCAGATGTTGCAGCGGTGCGAGTAGGCCTTAGCGACGGCACAATCGATGCGATTGCAACTGACCATGCGCCCCACACCCCCGAGTCAAAAGAACGCCCATTCGAGGAGGCGCCGCCGGGGATGCTCGGGCTTGAGACCGCCGCTGCGTTAACGGTCACAGAGTTAGTTAAGGGTGGGGTTATGTCACTAGCGGAGGCATTCGCAGTGCTCTCAAATAATCCAGCATCTATTGCTGGGATCTCGGATCGACATGGTGCACCGCTAGCCGAAGGGCGCGTTGCGAACATCTGCGTCTTTGATCCAGACGAAGAATGGATTGTCGACCCGCTTCGGCAAGCGAGTAAGTCTCGTAATACTCCGTATGCCGGGCGCACCCTTACTGGGCGAGCGCGCCACACGATTCTGCGGGGCGAGGCCGTTGTTGTAGATAGCGCAGCGACACGATGAAGCATCCAAACGGTTCGGGAATGAGTGCAGCGGTATCGACTACTCAAGGGAACGCAGTACCTCAACTGGTACCAGAGAAACGAGAAGGAATCTTGGAGCCTGCAATTCTTATATTGGCTGATGGAGCGGAGTTTGAGGGAGAGGCGTTCGGCGCTCGATCGTCTGGCGCTACTGGAGAGCTCGTCTTTAATACTTCACTAAGCGGGTATCAAGAGATCATCACTGATCCTTCTTACGCTGGACAGGTTGTTGCCTTTACATATCCACATATTGGTAACTATGGAACCAACTCCGCCGATGATGAGAGTGCCCGCCCGTTCCTCAGCGGAATCATCACTCGCGATGTTGCCTTGAGGCCGAGCAACTGGCGATCAGAGGAGTCCTTAAATGGCTTTCTTATTCGCCATGGGGTTCCAGGCATTACCGGAATAGACACACGACGCTTGACTCGCCATCTGCGTAGTGCAGGGGCCGTCCCGGGAGCATTCGGCACAGATGAATCCGAGGTGCGTGCCCTCGCGTCTTCTGCAACTGGCACGGACGGTATCGATCTAGCGGCGACAGTCACCACAAAGGCGTCGTACATTTATGGCGACGACGATGCTCCGTTTACTGTCGTTGCTTACGACTTCGGGATCAAGCGCACAATTCTTCGGCACCTCGCTGGCTCAGGGTGCAGAGTCGAGGTAGTACCTGCATCGACCCCAGCCTCTGAGGTAATCGCTCGGAACCCGGACGGCATCTTCCTCTCGAATGGTCCTGGGGACCCTGCGGCGGTTGTTGGTGCAGCGGCGAATGCGCTTGCCTTAGTTGAGTCAGGGATCCCCCTATTTGGGATCTGCCTTGGTCACCAGATACTTGGGTTGGCACTAGGCGCGCAGACTTATAAGTTGCCGTTTGGTCACCATGGTGGCAACCATCCAGTGCGGAATGAATTAACAGGCCGAGTCGAGATTACAAGTCAGAACCACAACTACGCGGTTGACCCTGGGGAGATGGAGCGCAGCGTAAAAATTACGCATGTCAATCTCAACGATGGAGTTGTAGAGGGCCTACGCCTAACAGATGCTCCGGTCTTCTCGGTTCAGCATCATCCCGAGGCTGGCCCAGGGCCTCACGAGTCGTCCTACCTATTCGAAGAGTTCACCACGCTAATGACAGAGGTTCGCTGATATGCCACGTCGCGACGACATTAAGTCGATTCTCATCATCGGTAGTGGGCCGATTGTCATTGGGCAGGCATGCGAGTTCGACTACTCCGGTACACAGGCGTGTCGAGTGCTTCGCGATGAGGGATATCGCGTTGTGTTAGTGAACTCCAACCCGGCGACGATCATGACCGACCCCGAGTTTGCAGACGCAACCTATGTCGAGCCACTAGACGTCGAGAGCCTTACGCGCATCATCGCTAAAGAACGCCCGGATGCAGTGCTGCCCACTCTCGGCGGACAGACAGCACTCAACCTTGCTATTGAGCTCGAGGAGTCTGGTGTATTCGCTCAGTATGGCGTCGAGATGATCGGAGCAAGTGCAGAGGCAATCCACACTGCTGAGGATCGCTCAAAATTCAAAGAAGCAATGAACGAGATTGGTATTGCTAGCGCCAAATCTGGCCTTGCCTACACAGTGGAGCAGGCCGTCGAGGTTGGATTAGAGGTTGGGCTCCCAATAATTGTGCGCCCTTCCTTCATTCTCGGCGGTAGCGGAACTGGAATGGCGACAACCGTCGACGAACTTCGAGTAGCAGCCGAGCGTGGCCTTGAGGCGAGTCCTGTAAAAGAGATCCTGATTGAGCGCTCCCTTGTTGGTTGGAAAGAGTACGAATTAGAGGTAATGCGCGATCATGCGGACAACGTGGTAGTGGTCTGCTCGATCGAGAACTTCGATCCAATGGGCGTTCATACGGGTGACTCAATCACAGTTGCTCCGGCGCAGACACTTACTGATGTCGAGTATCAGCGTCTTCGTGATGCATCCTTCGCCTGTATACGACGAATCGGTGTTGATACTGGTGGATCCAATATCCAGTTCGCGGTCAACCCTGCGAATGGTGAGTTTGTAGTCATTGAGATGAACCCACGAGTCTCTCGTTCGAGCGCACTTGCCTCCAAAGCAACTGGATTTCCAATAGCGAAGATCGCAGCAAAACTCGCGGTGGGTTATCGCCTTGATGAAGTACTCAACGACATCACGCGCGTTACCCCTGCTTCATTTGAACCAAGTATTGACTACGTAGTTACGAAGATTCCACGCTGGGCATTTGAGAAGCTGCCCGGGGCGGAGCCGGTACTTGGAACCATGATGCAGAGTGTCGGTGAGGCTATGGCTATAGGGCGAACTTTCCCTGAGTCACTTCAGAAGGCGCTCAGGTCTCTAGAGACGGGGCGAGGTGGCCTCAACTGTGACGCCGGAGAGTCTGAGTTCGATGCCCTTGATCTTGATGTAATCATTGCGAATGCTGCTATCCCGACCCCCGATCGGATTTTCTATGTCGAGGCTGCGATGAGATTGGGCGCATCACCCGAACGCGTAAATGCTGCGACGGGAATTGATATGTGGTTCCTCGATGAGATCGGGCGCATCATTGATGA
>CALQAT020000067.1:0-9002 GCA_943328625.2 Bordetella parapertussis
AGAGCGTGACGCATTCAAAGCAGCAGCCGAGACATGCGGCATCACACTCCCAACACGCCCAGAGAACGCAGGCGGTCGACTCAACCTCACCGACACACAGAAAACCTGCCTAACCGAGGCTGGCATCACCAAGCCAGCCGAAGGAACCAAGCCAACACAAGCAGAGCGTGACGCATTCAAAGCAGCAGCCGAGACATGCGGCATCACACCCCCCGCACGCCCAAGTGCAGAGCCTGGTCTTGGAGCACCCGATGAGGCCCCAGGAATGGGTGGCCGCTTCGGTGACGGCCATGGACCGGGCGGACGTTTTGGCCGCGGGCCCGGTGACGGGGACCACTTCGACGGACCCGGGCCATCTGGCCCATCTGGGACTAACGGAGCACCCGTAGAGCCCACTTCCGGCTCCTAGGTAAACAACAAGTACCCCCGCACGCGAGGCCGGTTGCGATCCCCGTCGTATCCGGCCTCGCTGCGCGCGGAGATTCGGTAAGGATGTGAGAAATGAAGATTCTTCTTGTTGATGACGACCCCGGCATACGCCTCTCCGTGCAGCGCTCTCTTGAGTTTGAGGGATACAGAGTCACAACTGCGGAGGACGGCGAGGCGGCGCTCATCGCGATTGCGGCAGCACAGTATGACTGCGTGATTCTTGATATCTCAATGCCGCGTCTTGATGGCCTTGGGGTCTGCCGTCGCCTTCGCCAAGATGGCAATGACATTCCAGTGCTTGTTCTCACCGCGCGCCAGCAGGTCGCCGATCGCGTATCTGGCCTCGATGCCGGTGCTGATGACTACTTGGCGAAACCATTCGCACTTGAAGAACTACTTGCGCGTGTACGCGCGCTCCTTCGCCGCAGGCCGGTAGGTGAAGTGCCTGGAGAGGTGCTTCGTGTCGGCGATCTAGAGATGGACCTTGACTCTCATCGCGCAACGCGTTCGGGGGTTCCCATAGACCTCACGCGTACCGAGTGGAGTCTGTTAGAGGAATTAGTTCGCAACTCCGGAATTGTCCTCTCGCGAGATTTGTTATCTGACCGCATCTGGGGTCAAGACTTTGGAACCGCTGCATCGCTAGATGTTTACATTGGCTATATACGTCGCAAGACTGAGGCCGATGGAGCGACTCGACTAATACAGACCGTACGCGGCATCGGCTTCGTCGCCCGAGTTGAGAAATAGCTCTAGAGAAATGACGCTCCGCACTCGGCTAACCCTCACTGTTGTAATTACCGTTCTTTTCGCAGGTATAGGCATTGCAGCGATTGGGTCATGGGCCACTCGCCACGAGTTGTATCGATCTGCAGAGCAGACAATGCAGAGAGAGATCGCTCGGTTGGTAGACCGGCCAGCGTTTGCACGCTCACGCCTCATCGAGCAGTTCCAGCGCAGCGATGCAGGAGTCGGCGTTACCGGCACCACTGGGGCCAATCCCTTAGGTGGAGGTGCCAGACCCAATGCGCTAACAGGGCCAGACGGCCAACCCCCGCGCGGTCCAGGCGGTCAGCGCGGTCCAGGCGGTCAGCGCAACCCCAACAATGCACCGCAGTTGCTCCCTCAGGACAGATCCATTCAAGACGTCGCAAGCGACGGCAATGTAATCCTCAGCGTCGGGTCAATCGTCATACTTGTTGACTCAACTGATATCCAGATCGCTTCAAGTGGGGGATCGAGAACGCGCACACTCGACTCCAATGGAATCCACATCATGGTTGTAACTGAGGGTGGCGTAGGTGGCGGAGCGGTGCAGATTGCGCGTGACCTATCCGAGATTGACGCAGCGCTGATCCGAATAAGAAATCTCGCGGCTCTCATCTGTGCGTTGGGTGTTGCATTAGCCGCGATTATCGGGCTTGTTATGACGCGTAAGGCCCTGAAGCCGGTTGAAGAACTGACTGATGATGTTGAGCGCAGAGCCACAGACCCTGATGACTTGTCGCCTCTTGCATCCCCCGGGCGATCTGATGAGGTCGGAAGACTGACTGCGAGTTATAACTCGCTATTAGCCTCACTTGCAGGGTCGCGCGAGCAACAGAGAGCTCTTGTTGCAGATGCAAGCCACGAACTCCGCACACCTATTACCTCTCTTCGAACGTCAATCGAGTTACTGCATCGCGCACCTGATTTAGATGAAGCAACTCGCCGAGAACTAATAGCAAACTCCGTTGAGGAGCTAGAGGAGTTAACCCACCTAGTTAATGAGATCGTTGAACTCGCAGTAGTCGGATCTGCAGACATGCCATTTGAGCAATGCGAATTGGATGCGCTGGTTGAGAATGTTGTCATTCGAGCGCGTCGGCGAACCACGAGCGAGATTGCATTTACCTCAACTTCATGCTCAGTAAGCGGGCGACCCGCGCGCATTGAGCGAGCGGTCAATAACCTCCTAGAGAACGCCGTTAAGTGGAGTCCGCCAGGGGCCGCTATTGAGGTAACGGTGACAGCCGGTCGAGTAGCGGTGCGCGACCACGGACCAGGCATCGCTGCCGAGGATCGGACCCGAGTCTTTGAGAGATTTGCTCGCGGGCGTGATGCAGAGAAGGTCGCAGGCTCCGGGCTCGGGCTCGCAATCGTCTCGCAGGTTGCCAAGGAGCACTCGGGGAGAGCCTGGGTAGAGGCGCCAGAGGATGGCGGAACTCTCGCAATCATCGAGTTTCCTGTATTGACATCCCCCGTGCCATAACTTAGTTTCGTGTCATGACACGACGCGTAGCCCTCATCAATAATGGCAAGCAATATGCCGGACCCGCACTAGCCCGTGAGTTTGCAGCTCGCGGCCACGACATTGTTCTGGCGATGCCCGCCGATGGTTTAGTTGCGGAGCTCGAGGCTCTTGGAGCAACCGTGGAGGTAGTCGACGGCAAGATCGACATCTCCAATGCCGGGGACGCTCAGAGACTTGTGGATGCCGGTATCGCGCGCTTTGGTCGCATCGATACCGCTGTGATGTTCTCCGGGCAGATCATCATCGGGAGGTTCCTCAACTCCACCATTGATCAACTCCACAACATTGTGCACACCTGCCTCGATGCTCCATATGAGTTCCTCAAGGCAGTAGTTCCGCCGATGGTGAATCAAGGAGATGGCCAAGTCCTTGTAATTACTAGTGCCGCTGGTGCACGCCCAACCCCCGGTGCACCTCTTTATTCATCGGTGCGCGCTGGTGCAACGATGATGACCAAGAACGTCGCCGATGAGGTTGCCTCAACCGGCGTGCAGGTAAATGCTTGCGGGACGAACTTCATGGACTTCCCTGAGTTCCGCAAAGCGGCCGGTGCCGATGACCCTGAGCGTCGGGCCTTTATCGAGTCACAGGTGCCGATGGGCAGGCTCGGAACAATGGAGGAGTTCGCAGCCTTCTGCATGACCTTCCTCGACGGGACCTCGCGTTTTACAACCGGTCAGTACATCTCCTACGCAGGTGGCTGGGCGTAACGCACGACCCTTCCACCGAACTTCGGGCGTTTGGTGTCGCTACAGCGACGATAACTACCCGAAGTTCGAGGGTTTGAGTGGTTTAGAGAGCCGCTAGGGCCGCTACTCCGGCAACGAGCATCAACAGGCCTAGCAGCATAAACGCGAGCGTTCGCCCTATCGGCGCCACAATCAACTCCTCACCCTTTTTCGCGCCTCCAGAAGTACTAGTGGAGTTGTTGCCAGCACAGGCCTTGGCATCTCGGCGCCTCCGGAGAAGCGCGTAGCCATTGCCGAATAGCAGCGCCGCTCCAATTGCTGCGACTATCTCTCTAAGCACCTGATCGTAGAAGTTCACCGGCGAAGCGTACCTAGTGTGCCTGCCCGTGATAGCACAGGACCCATGCGTTTGATTGTGGCGCGCTGCAGCGTCGAGTACGAGGGCCGTCTAGGGGCGCGCATGGCAGAGGCCGTTCGCCTGATAGTGCTCAAGGCCGATGGCTCTATCGCTATTCACTGCGACTCCAAGGCCTACAAGCCTCTCAACTGGATGACACCCCCCTGCAGCATCTTTGAGTCTGAGGGGATGATTGTTGCCGAGAATCCAAAGGGCGAGACTCTGCGCGTAACACTTCTAGAGGTGCACCACGACCACAGTGTCGAACTCGGTGATGAGCCTGGGCTGGAGAAAGATGGGGACGAGGCCGAGTTGCAGTTGCTAATTGCAGCGCGCGTGGAGTCGCTCAAGCCTGGACTCACGCTCATACGACGTGAGTACCCAACTGACATCGGCCCTGTAGACCTTCTCTGTCGCGACGCTGAAGGCAACGCAGTGGTTGTCGAGATCAAACGTATCGGCGAGATCGCAGGTGTCGAGCAACTGCTTCGCTATCAAGAACGCCTAGACCTCGATACGCGTCTTGCCCCTACTCGTGGAATGTTCGTAGCCACACGAATTAAGCCTCAGGCAAAAGTATTCGCCGAGAGTCGCGGTATTGAGTGTGTAGAGATTGAATTAGACGAACTACGCGGCCACGACCTGCCGAATATGCGCCTGTTTTAATTACTTGAACTCAGGCTGTCGTGAGCCTTACGTATCGCATCGCTAGCGTCTTGGATGGCCTTCCCGCTGATGAGCGCGTCAAAACTTGGTAGACCTGCGTTTTGTGCAAGAGTCAGAGTCATATAGCGCTTGCGAACTGCCGCAAGAGAGAACGGTACCCCTCGCCTATCGCTATCAATTGCAACAAATGCAATCTGAGCGCCCAGCACCCGAGCCTCAACAAGTGACTCGCGCACAGCAAGCGCTGCCCTTGACGCCCTGGCTCCCTCGCTGCCGCGCAGCCGAGGAGCATTTAGGTGAAGCTCCCGATCCAAATTTTTAAGTGCAGCGATACCTGTAGTTGGATTGAACTTCAAAGCGTTGGCTCTCGTTACCGGATACTCACTCTGAAGTCTTTTTGTCTCCATCGCTGTGCTATCAATTGCCTTGCCGACTCCACTTCGCGCATCACTAATTACTCGTTCACGTAATAAATATGAAGAACAAAAAATGAAGACCAAGAGTGCCCCGATAACCGGCCAGAACCTAGGTGATAAAGACTGGGGAGGAGATGTTGCGGATTGGGCAGACGGGGCGAGGGGGTCACGCCTCTTATCGCGCAGTGAAGCTACCGCAGATGGATTTTTGCGAACGCGCCATATCGCCCATGCCGCTCCACAGCCTAAATACATCGCGAGATCAAACGGAGATCGGAGTCTAGGAGCCACTATTGAGAAAAGGCTTGTCGCCATGATTAGCACCGCAGAGCCAAGTATTAGCAATGCTCCACGTCGTCGCAGGGTTAAAACAAGCCCGACTGTGCCAATAATTGTAATTGGCCAAATTAACCAGAAGGTGTTATTTCTAACCTCCATGTTGCGGCCATCAAACTTCTCCGCTAGATCGTTGCGGAAAGAGTCAATCTCAAACCAAGATAAAAAGTTCCTCTTTGTAACATTAAGAATTATCTCGGGGTGAGCACGAAAATTTGTTGTCCCCAGTTTTAGTAATGCTTTATCCCAGGCAGCATCGTCGCCCGTTAAATAGACGTAGGGATCAAATCGGTTATCGGAGTATGCATCTGCAAAATCGCGACCATTCTCTGAAAACTCTGAGTATCGAGCGGAGACATTAAAACCGTTAGAGGTGTTTAAGGTTGGCTCGCCAATTAGCAGTTCATTTCTAATTATCCAAGGAAGTATTACTAAGAGCGTTACAGCGCTAAATCGCAATGCACGACGCCAACCAAATTGCCAGACAACCCAAGCAATCAAAAACAGTGCTAGCAATTGCGCGCTTGGCTTCGTAAGCATAAGGAGCCCTAGAGAGATTGCTGCCAGCAGAGGGCGTGCGCGAATTAGATACCACCACGTGGCTAAAAGAAGCAGCAGCGAGAGAGGTTCGGCAAGCACTGTCGCATCGTTCGCTATTAGGGCCGGAGAGAGTGCGGCAATGCCACCGGCAACAATCCCGGCCTCTCTCCCCCATATCTGATTGGCTAAAAGAGCACAGAGCAGAACAACCCCAATGCCGATTGCGATATTTAAAATCTGAGCATAAATAACAGAGGAGCCTGTTGCTGAGAAAAGGCTCCCCAATAAAGCCGGATAAAGAGGTGGTCGAAAGGCACTCGGGTGAACGTATGCGAATGGCCACTGAATGGAGAGCCCATCCCCATTTGAGAAGGCCCTTGCTAATTGCATGTACTGGTCTGCATCCTTATCAGGGATGTAATTAGGGATAGCGAAGAGCAAATAAAGTACGCGTGCCAGCCCAGCCAATGCACCTAAGAAAAGTATTATTCGTCGAGGCATCTATATCTACTCTGACTTGAAAAGTAACTGCGCGACTACTCGCGCGCCATGTTTGCAAACTTCGTGAAGTGATCTAGGAAGGCGAGGCGAACATTCCCTGTGGGTCCGTTACGGTGCTTCGCTACGATGATCTCGGCGGTTCCACGCTGGTCAGTCTCAGTGTTATAGGACTCATCGCGATAGATGAACATCACAACGTCTGCATCCTGCTCAATCGAGCCTGACTCACGGAGGTCGGCGAGCATCGGCCTCTTATCCTGGCGGTACTCAAGTTGACGGTTGAGCTGAGCAAGAGCAACGACCGGGCAGTCGAGTTCGCGAGCGAGAATCTTGAGACCACGCGAAAGGTCCGCTACCTCTACTTGGCGACTCTCGGGCCTTCCAGGAGTTGACATTAGCTGCAGATAATCAACAACGATCAGGCCTAGGTCCCCATGACGAGCCTTGATGCGGCGAGCCTTAGCGCGCATCTCCATCACAGTGCAGTGAGGGTTGTCGTCAATATATAGAGGCGACTCTCCGAGATGGGACATCGCGGTGTTGAGGCGTGTCCAGTCGGCGTCATTGAGTCGACCTGTCTGAAGTTTGCGAGCCTCAACTCGTGCCTCTGATGCGAGTAGTCGCTTCGTGAGTTCAACTGTCCCCATCTCCATAGAGAAGAAGATGACCGGACGCTTCGTAACAATCGCTACGTTCGCTGCGGCACCGAGTGCAAATGATGTTTTACCCATTCCCGGTCGAGCAGCCACAATTAAAAGCGTTGAGTTCTGAAACCCGAGTAGCAACTCATCGAGATCTGTGTAGCCGGTAGGCGAGCCCGTTACCGCTCCCTCAGGGCCTTCATACATATTTGAGAGTTGCTCGATCGTCTCAGAGACGGAGTCGAATACGCGCACCATTGACTCGGCGACACGCTTCTCTGCAATCTCAAAGATCCGAGCCTCAGCGCGGTCAACGGTATCGGTCACATCATCAGGCTGTGAATACGCGCTCTCTGCAATCTCACCTGCAACGGTGATTAGACGGCGCAGAAGTGCAAGTTCGCTAACAATCCCTGCGTAGTGGCCCGCATTCGATGACGCAGGAGTATTGGCCTGGATACTTACAAGCTTCTGCCTACCGCCGAGCGCCTCAAGAAGATCGGCGCGGCGCAACTCCTCCGCTATTGTCACCGGGTCCACCGGCTCGCCCTGGCTGTACAGAGCCATTACAGCGTTGTAGATATGCGCATGTGCAGGCTTGTAGAAATCAGACTCGTCTACACGCGCCTCTACCGCTGCAGTAATCGCATCGCGCGAAAGCATCATTGCGCCGATTAGCGACTCCTCCGCCTCAAGGTTGTGCGGCGGTACGCGACCTGCAGATACCGATCGCTGCGAGCGCCGGGCATCGTCTATTGACTGAACCACTATTTCCCCTAAAACCTTGCGTTGATTCGACACGTCATTTTGGGCCACGATTAGAGCCCTCGCTTAATCGAGATTGAGTCTCTATCGTCTCACCTTTTGCCTGTGGGTAAACAGTGGAGAACCCTGTGTTTTTCCTGTGAATTACCGGTGGATAACTGCATTACTTCTCCACAGGCCTGTGGGTAAGTATCGCGTTACTGCAACACTTTTAGTCTCTACCTCTACTGGGACACGTTGCCTGCGAGGCGAGCAGCACCCTCGTATCTGTCCTCTTAAAAGCAAAGGGCCCGGCCGCATTTACTGGCCGGGCCTCTACTAATTCTGAGAACTGATTGCTACAGGTTCCTACTCGGAGACAACCTCGACGGTTGACTTGGCGATTACACCCTCGTGCAGGCGCACTGATACCTCGAACTCGCCAAGCTCCTTGATTGCCTCGGCAATCGTGACGGTACGGCGATCAATCTCGGTAAGCGCAATCACACTTAGCGCAGTAGCGACATCAGATGCAGTAACTGAACCGAAGAGCTTTCCGCCCTCGCCTGCGCGAGCAGTAACGGTGACACGCGCTCCGTTTAAGCGACCTGCAACCAGCTCGGCTGCTTCGCGCTCGCGTGTGTCGCGTGCTCCACGGTTTCGGCGCATCGCCTCGGCCTGGCCGATTACACCCTTCGTGGCCTGAATTGCAAGACCACGGGGCACTAGGTAGTTACGTGCATAGCCGTCAGCAACGACACAGAGGTCGCCTTTCTTGCCTACGTGCTCTACATCGGCGCGCAATACGATCTTCATCTCTACGCCTCCTCTGAAGTTGTGTCGTCGGTTGGGTCGTAGTCAAGAGCCTCTGGGTTGCGCTCGACCACGATCTCCATGGTCTCCTCGCCCTCCATGGTGATGCCCTCTGGCAACTCATGAATAGTTGTCTCAGGAATCACTGCATCGGCTGACAACTCGCGATCGCGGCCACCATCACGGCCACCGCCTTCACGGTCGCGTCGTCCGCCGCCACCACCCTTAGAGCGCTGGGTTACCTGGCGCACTGTGTAGGGAAGTAGGCCCATCTCGCGAGACAGGCGAATCGCCTTAGCGACTGCGCGCTGCTGCTGCGTGTTGTTGCCAGTTACGCGACGAGCGCGAATCTTTGCGCGCTCCGAGACGAAACGACGAAGAAGGTTGACGTCTTTGTAGTCAATCCAGTCGACACCCTCAGAGATGAGGATGGAGACTTTCTTCTTCATAGGTCGACGCTTGTCGGTTCCTAATGGTTTGCGTTTTTCTCTGTTGTTATCTCTAGCCATGATTAATGCTCCTCATATACCTTTTGAT
>CALQAT020000068.1:0-8792 GCA_943328625.2 Bordetella parapertussis
ATCGAGTACGAGGACTGGGTAGATACCGGTGCGGAGTACGACAGCCTTGATGCGGTTGCTCAGGACCGCACTGCCTAATAACACTAGGGAGAGTGCCCCACGGTACTAATCCTTTGATGAAATACGAACGGAGATCGGCCACCCTCGCGGGTGGCCGATCCGCGTCCGCTCCACCAATCGCTGTTATTTATCGGGCTGCTGGCTCGCCCCGCTAGTGGTGTTGGCTAGCCTGCGAGCGATGACTCCTTCAACTCGTGTTGTATTTCTTGGAGGCCTCGGCGAGATTGGTCGCAACTGCCTCTTTATGGAGGTAGAGGGTCGCATTCTTCTTGTCGACTGCGGGCTTATGTTCCCGGAGCCTGATATGCCCGGTGTCGATCTTGTGCTGCCGGAGTTCACGTATCTCCGAGAGCATGCAGACCAGATCGAGGGAGTTGTACTTACCCATGCCCACGAAGACCATGCAGGTGCGCTCTCGTACTTACTGCGCGATGTCTCATGCCCGATTTTTGGTTCTCCGCTATCGCTCGGTATGGCGCGTAACCGCATCAAAGAGGCTGGGCTCCTTGATCGAACGGAACTCATCCCAGTCAACGATGGCGAGCGCAGAAAGATTGGGCCCTTTGATGTTGAGTTCATACCTGTAACGCACTCAGTGCCACATGCATTTGCGGCGGCTTATCACACGCCTGCTGGGACAATTCTCCACACCGGAGACTTCAAACTCGATCTCACACCGGTTGATGGTCGGCGCACAGATCTTGCCCTCCTCGGCGAGATCGCGCGTAGGGACGGCGGTATACGGCTCCTCCTCTCAGACTCTACGAACGCAGAGCGCCCTGGGTATACGCCATCAGAGTCGATCGTCGGAAAGCGCATGCGCGCACTCTTTAGAGAGCGCGAAGGCAAGAGAGTTGTAGTTGCTTCCTTTGCTTCGCATTTACATCGCGTGCAGCAGGTAGCCGAGGCGGCACTAGCGGCTGGCCGATCTATTGCCTTTGTAGGGCGCTCAATGGTCAACAACATCACGCTTGCTCGCGAGATGGGCCTGCTCGATGTGCCGGTAGGAAAGATCATCGATGTAGAAGAGATAGAGCGCTATAGCCCCGGCGAGGTCTGCGTAATCTGTACTGGTTCACAGGGCGAACCTATGGCTGCTCTCTCACTTATGGCTGCGCATGAACATAAATGGGTGCACATCGGTAAAGACGATGTTGTTGTGATCTCTGCGCATGCGATCCCCGGGAATGAGAGCAGCGTCTCGCGCGTCATTGACTCGCTCTACCGCGCTGGGGCAGAGGTAGTGCATGGCGGTAATGACGATGTGCATGTCTCCGGGCATGCATCGCAGGAGGAGTTGAAGTTTGTACTCAACCTGACCTCGCCTGAGTGGTTCGTACCGGTGCACGGCGAGTATCGACACATGGTTCATCACGCGGTGCTTGCTGAGGAGTCGGGCATCACTGCCGATCACATCATTGTCTGTGAGGACGGAGATGCGGTTACCCTCGACGAGAAGGGGCTCACCGTTGAACGTGATGCGGTCCCTGCTGGGTATGTATACGTCGACGGGATTGTGGGGGACATCAGTCATGGTGTCCTGCGAGACCGCCGCATGCTCGCCGAGGAGGGATTCGTGGCGGTAATCGTCACAATCGATAAGCGCACAGGCGAGATCGTGACTGGGCCAGAGATCATCACTCGCGGTTGGGTACACGCCACCGAGGCCGAGGATCTTCTCGAGGAGGCCAAGCAGGTTGTCCGGGCTGCACTTGAGGCCGCAGCGAAGGAGGGGGCGACTGATTTCGAGACAATGCGCCGCCATACCCGCCGGGCCGTAGGGCGCTTCATCAGTGACCGTACAAAGCGCCGACCAGCCGTGATCCCGGTGGTCTTAGAGGTTTAGAAGCACTTTGAGGCCCTAAATCGGCCCTAATACGGCACTAATTTTCGGCCTCGATTCACTCTCTCTGCTTCGATGGCGAGGCCCCTCTAGTGGCCGATGTGGTCATTTGGGAAAATTGTGGCCAAAGGTTCCATTGTTGCTGGTGTTGTTACTGTTACTCTCAACGATGTGGCAGCCACAAAGACATCCAGAGCACGCAGACGTACCTCCGCACGCAAGTCAAACCGCCGGGTTACGCGTAGACCAACTACCAAAAGCACTCGTCGGGGCAACCGAGCCCGTTCTACGCGCTCGACGCGATCAACGACTTATACCCGCTCGCCCCACTCCAGAGTGCGAGTTGCTTGGACAGAGCAGCTAGGTGGGCATGCCGCCGACGCAGTCGCTATTGCACTTGTCTCGGTCGGTGTCTTAACAGCGCTCGCTCTACTCACAGATTTAGCCGGCCCCTTCGGTGCCGCTTGCCAGTCAGTCATCACGCTCCTCGCCGGCCGCGGGGCATTCTTGGTCCCGACGCTCTGCGTCGCAGTCGCCGCTGACCTCCTTTGGCACCGCGGCCCCGACGCGACATCCGGGAACAAGAAGAAAACCGCAACCTCGAAATCGGCGTCATCAAAATCTGCTGAGGAGGGTTCCGTCCACCTGCTGCGTATCGGGGTCGGCCTGTCGCTACTAGTAGGCGGCCTCCTCGGCCTTCTCTCTCTAGGCAACCCGGTCCTAGATACAACCGCTACGGCACTACGCGACTCTGGCGGGATCATCGGAGCCCTCGTTGCAGTTCCGCTGTCTTCACTGCTCGGAACCGTTGGCTCTGCAGTAGTGCTCGTCGCAGTCGCTGCTACAGGCGCGCTTGTGGCGACTGGTACCTCTCTCGCTCGTGTTGGCGTGGCTCTTGGTGTCGCATGTAGGTCTGTATCCGGATTTGTAAGTCGCTTCCTCGAGCTTGACGGAAGTTCTGATGCTGATGAATCGGATGACCTAAACCTCGATGATGAACTCGAGTCTGCCGAGGCCGAGGAGAAGCCGGTACGTAAGCGTCGAGTCACCGTTGAGACAGTCGCTACTCCCGATGTCGACTCCGAGGTGCAAGTAGATGCGCCTGAGCCTGCCGTTGCTGTGGTCCCTCAAGTAGTTACTCAAGATGCTCTCCCCGAGGGTTCTAGCGAGTTGGGCGAGGATGAGAATGAGGAAGCGGAGGATCTGCGTCTTGATGTGAGCGTCCCTGCCCATACGAACTGGGAGTTGCCACCTGTAAATCTGCTGCGTCTATCGCAGCATAAAGAGCTAGATACACGTGGAATCGAGGCATCTGGAGCAGTCTTAGAGCAGACGCTTAGAGACTTTGGGGTAGATGCACAACTTGTAGGAATGACTGTCGGGCCCACGGTGACGCGCTATGAACTCGAGTTAGCTGCCGGAGTCAAGGTCAATAAAGTCACGGGGCTAAGTCATGACATTGCATATGCAATGGCGAGTGCTGATGTCCGCATCTTGGCGCCGATTCCAGGGCGCTCAGCCATCGGGGTCGAGGTTCCAAATAAGCAACGTCAACTAATTACTCTTGGAGATATCCTCACCTCTGACGAGGCCGCCAAGGCAACACACCCGCTTGAGGTAGGCCTCGGGCGCGATATTGCAGGTACCTCGGTAATGCTAAATCTTGCAACAATGCCCCACCTTCTAATTGCCGGTGCAACGGGTTCCGGAAAATCTTCATGCATAAACAGCATCATCACTTCGCTGCTTCTGCGCTCTACGCCAGATCAGGTTCGCCTGATCCTTGTAGACCCCAAGCGTGTAGAGCTCGGGCAATATAACGGGCTTCCTCACCTCCTGACAGAGGTAGTTGCGAATCCGAAACGTGCTGCAAATGCACTTGAATGGTGCGTGCGCGAGATGGAGATGCGGTACGAGCTTCTCGCCGAGATCGGGGCCCGCGATATAACTGGCTACAACGCCATGTTCGACCGCGGAGACTTGCCGACAGCCGAGAACCCTGACCCCCTAGGTGGTCGAAACTACGACCGACTTCCGTTCATCGTTATCGTTATTGATGAGCTCAACGACCTAATGATGGTCGCCGCTCGCGATGTGGAGAACAGCATCTGCCGAATCGCCCAGATGGCGCGAGCGGTTGGAATCCATTTGATTATCGCTACACAGCGTCCATCTGTAGATGTCATCACTGGTGTGATCAAGGCAAATGTTCCTAGCCGCTTAGCCTTTAGCGTTACGAGCATTGCCGACTCGCGAGTGATCCTCGATCAAGCAGGTGCCGAGAAACTCATCGGTCAAGGCGACATGCTTGCCGCACCTGCATCTGGTCGTCCAGCACGCGTGCAGGGCTCATGGGTCGACGAAGACTGCGTCCGGAAAGTTGTTGCATTCTGGAAACGTCAGGTCACTGAGGTCCAGTATGTAGATGGAGTTCAGGGCTCTGAGAACGGTTCTTCCGGGGCGAGCGGCGATGCCGAGGATGGCGATGATGATCTCCTCATGCAGGCAATGGAGTTAGTCGTGCGAAGCGGTCTTGGTAGCACGAGCATGCTTCAGCGCAAGTTGCGTGTCGGCTTTGCAAGAGCAGGGCGACTCATGGACCTCCTCGAGAATAAGGGCGTTGTTGGTCCGTCTGAGGGCTCTAAGGCTCGCAGCGTGCAGATGACGGTTGAGGAGTTCGAAGAGATGCAGGCTCGCGCTTAATTCCTTCCCTTCGCAGGTAGTTGTCGCCGCGCAGATCGGTAGGATGCGCGTATGGCACAGCGCTTCTTCATCGAGACTCTTGGTTGCCCGAAGAACGCTGTCGACTCAGACAAGGTAACGGCGACGCTTCTTGCAGATGGGCTAGTCGCAGCCGATACGCCTGAAGAAGCCGACCTTGTTGTTGTAAATACCTGTGCGTTTATTGAGGCGGCTCGTCAGGAGTCCATCGACACAGTCCTCGCGCTCTCAGATCGACGCCGCGACGGGGCACGAATCGTTGTCACGGGCTGCATGGCTGAACGCTACGGTGACGAACTCGCGGAGGCTCTCCCTGAGGTTGATGCAGTCATCGGCTTCTCCGGTGAAGGCGATCTTGCCTCGGTGCTACTCGGTCGCCCATCCGGGGGAGTGAGGGACCTACTTGATCTTCCTCGCCCCGCTCCGCGTGCGCCTTGGGCATACGTGAAAATCGCGGAGGGATGCGATCGAGCCTGTGCGTTCTGCGCTATTCCTTCATTTCGTGGAGCACAGAGATCGCGCACGCCAGACTCCATTTTTTTGGAGTCCAAGGCGTTAGTCGAGGGCGGTGCGTATGAGTTAGTTCTCGTAGCGCAGGACCTTGCATCGTATGGTCGTGATACCGGGAATCCTGGTGCACTTGCGCCACTGCTTCGAGAGCTTGATCTACTTAGGGCCGATGGGCTTCAACGCGTCAGGCTCCTCTACCTCTATCCGTCGGAGGTACGCGACCCGCTCATCTCCACGATGCTTGAGCTTGATTCCGTAGTCCCTTATTTCGATCTATCACTTCAGCACGCATCTGCTCCATTGCTTCGTCGTATGAAGCGCTGGGGTAACGGGGATAAATTTCTCAAGGCAATTGATGGGATTAGAGCGGCTGAGCCAGAGGCCGCGTTTCGATCATCTTTCATCGTCGGGTTTCCTGGAGAGACTGAGCAAGACCACTCCGAACTGCTTGATTTCCTCGGCGCTGCTTCCCTCGATTGGGCGGGGTTATTTGCCTTCTCTCCGGAGGAAGGTACCGCTGCGCTAACTCTTGATCGCACCGTTGATGACGAGACCATCCAAGAGCGACTGCGCGAGTGCTCTGAGGTTCAAGACCCAATTACCGCAGCTCTACGCGACTCGCTCGTTGGGATGGAGGCACAGGTACTAATCGACTCCACAGAAGGTGGAGATGCAGTAGGGCGCACACACCGTGAAGCCCCTGAGATTGATGGTGTAGTACGTGTATCGGAGGCCTTTGCTAGGCCTGGTGCTTTAATCACAGTGCGAATTCGAGAAGCAATAGGCCCTGATCTCATTGCGGATCCGGTGAGGGCAGGGGTCTCCTCATGAGCGCACCGATGGAGCGTCTACGTAGGTTTGGTCCGGGCGCAATTCGTACACCAGCCAATGTCATTACGTCGCTGCGCTTGGTCTTAGCGATCCCTGCGCTCTTCTTGATTGTCGATATGGGCTCAACATGGTTGACCGTTGGCCTCTGGTTTGTTTTGAGTGTCACAGACGGCCTTGACGGTTGGATAGCGCGGCGCGATGGAACGACTCGTGCAGGTGCATTCTTGGATCCGCTCGCCGATAAGTTTCTGGCCGTCGGTGGGTTTAGTGCACTCGCCATTCGTGGTGATATTTCCTGGATCCCTGTGTTTGTGATTGCGGGGCGCGAGGTGATTATTTCTATCTACCGTTCAATCGAAGGTCGGAAGGGCATTTCACTACCCGCACGCCAACTAGGTAAGTGGAAAACATTTATACAGATGGCTGCGATTGGTTTTGTGCTGCTGCCGCTTACCGCCGATCTGCGCTGGCTATGGCTGAGCGCGATTTGGGCGGCAGTTGTGCTCACCGTCGTCTCAGGAATCGATGTAATAGCGGCTGCTCGCCGCCCAATACGTGGAGAGAATTAGTGAAGGTAGATGTGCTTGCTGTCGGGACAGAGTTACTACTCGGGCAGATCGTAGATACGAACTCTTCATGGATCGGCGAGCAATTAGCGAGCGCCGGTATCGATACCTACGAGCACCGAAAGATCGGGGACAATCTGGATCGCGTTGTGCGTTGCATTGAGTCCATGCTTGAGACAGCCGATGCCATCATTATCTGCGGTGGTCTAGGCCCCACACCTGATGATTTAACTCGCGAGGCAATCGCTCAGGCTATGGGCGTTCCTCTAGAGCGCAGGGAGGAATTAGTCGATTGGATCGCATCCCTCTTTGGTGGTCGAGGGAGACAGATGCCAGAGAACAATCTTCGACAGGCCGATGTGCCAGTTGGCGGGGATGTAATTCCTAATCCGATCGGCACCGCACCGGGGCTGAAGTGTGAATTCAATGGCCGTGTTATATATGCAGTCCCGGGCGTTCCGTACGAGATGCAGCGCATGGTAAATGAACATGTAATCCCTGATCTTTTAGAGAGAACAGGGGAGCGCGCGGTGATCCTCAATCGATCACTAAAGACATGGGGGGCATCGGAGTCCGGACTCGCAGAGATGATTGCGAGACAGGTCGATGATCAGTCGAATCCTTCAATCGCATTTCTGGCGCGCGGAATTGAGGGAATTGTGGTTCGTCTAACTGCAAAGGCCCCGACACTCGAGGCGGCAGCAGCACTCATCGCTCCCGAGGAGGCGAAGTTGCGCTCGACTCTAGGAGATCTCATTTTTGCAGTAGATGACGAGACCATGGAGCAGGCTGTCCTCTCTCGCCTAGGGGCTCGCGGCTGGACACTCGGTGTCGCTGAGTCTTTAACTGGAGGCCTAGTTGGTTCGCGCATTGCTGGAGTGCCCGGGGCAAGCGCGACATTCAAAGGCACAATTGGAGCGTATGCAACTGAGGTCAAACAGTCATTGCTAGGTGTTACCTCAGATGAGGTGGTGAGTGCTGAATGCGCTATGGAGATGGCGGAGGGTGCTCGTCGAGTACTTGGTTCCGACGTAGGCATCTCTGTTACCGGTGTAGCCGGCCCTGATTCTCAAGACGGAGCTCCTGTGGGAACGGTTTGGTTTGGGCTTGCTCTGCCTGGCCTTCCGGTTGAGGCAGTAACCGCACGTTTGCCAGGAGATCGTGAACGCATCAGGCAGTTCTCGACGATCTCGCTAATGAATCTTCTGCGTATGCGGCTTGACGCACTTGCGTGAAGAGTTCCAATGATTCGCTACGACGTTTATTTGTCGCTGTAGTTCCTCCGCTACAGGTTGTCGAGGCAGTTACCTCATTGCTGCCACGCGAATCGTCTCGCCTCATGCAATGGACTACTCCGATACGTCTGCATATATCTATAGATTTTCTTGGGCGAGTAAACGGTGTAGATAGTTTTTTGCAAGACCTTTCAGCGCGAGTTGGCGTGATCGATCCGTTTACGGTTCGCCTACGCGGTGCAGGTGCGTTTCCTGAAGCGCGTAGAGCCGAAGTATTTTGGCTAGGAATAGAAGACGCAGAGTCTGGATTACGCGCCGCACATTTACTCGTGCTCGAGGCTGCACGTGTTCATGGGGTTCGTATTGCTTCACATATTTTTACGCCGCAATTAACAATTGCTCGATTGAATCGCAAGACAGATCTAAGACCAGATATTGCCGCTCTCGAGGGGGTTGCGATTGGAGAGCCATGGCTAGTTGAGGAGATTCTTCTGCTGGATGCTCCCAAGCCCAGGGGCTCCAAGGGCGATGTGCCATTTGCTCAGATTGGTACCCTCAGGCTTGGGCAATAGAGGCTGAGCCCCAGCCCCGGAGTAGTGCGAAAACCTGTGATTCTTTGGTCGTCAGATAAGAAATGCCGGCATAGACCCTTACTCTCTCTGTAAAAAGCCTTGGCAGCACTGGGAAATCTTATTTTTTTGAGAATTTGGCTAAATAATCCACGATGCGAACGGGTGTTCGTTGTATCGTGCCGGAGTGCGCAAATAACCCACTTGAAGTTGGCAGTCTTGGGGGGACCTCCATGACTGTCACAGGCTTCACATAACTTCTAAGACAGCAACTAAGACAGCAACTCCCCCGAAAGACAGAGTCGATACAAAGCAACACAGAGCAAGCAAATTGCAACCCGTAACCACAGACCAATCACAGTTCACAGCCCAGGGTCCAGAGTGGCCCGCAGAGAGATAGAGAGATAAAGCCATGAGACCCACTAAGGCAGCCAAGACCCCAAAGCCCACGCCAGGG
>CALQAT020000069.1:0-8748 GCA_943328625.2 Bordetella parapertussis
CTGATTTTTGGATCAGCGGTTGGGGTAATTGCAGTCGTACTTGGGCTTGCGGCTGCTCGCGTCTGGGGCCTTGCCCCGGGCGGCTCAATCGTGCTCGTAGCAGTACTGGCATTTGCGGTGGTCTCAGCGGTGCGCCCGATGCGCTCTGCACCACCTAGTGCCCACGACCACTAGTCACAAGCGATTAGTCCCACAAATAGGGCCTGTTTTGGGGCTACCGTCGGAGACGTATTCTCCCAATCCCGAAAGCCCCTACACGCGTCTACTGCGCACCTAATCCATTTGAGAGGTCCGGAATGTATTTATTCGCGAGTTCTATCTCGTACCACATCCTGCACGCTGGGGTATCTCCACTTGAGAAGATTGCTCGTACCGCCCTTGTGTACGCGGCACTGATCCTTGTCCTCAGGTTCGTCGGGCGCCGAACGCTCGCGCAGTTAAACCCATTTGACCTTGTTGTTCTGTTGCTACTTTCCAACGTTGTGCAGAATGCAATTATTGGGCCAGACAACTCAGTCGTGGGCGGAGTAATTGGAGCCTTTACCCTTGTTGGACTCAACGAGATTGTTGTTCGAGCAGCACGCAGACACAGCAGACTGAACGACATTCTTGCTGGGCGACGCAGCGAGCTCATCTCTGGCGGCAAGATCAATGAGCGTGGTCTGAGAAGTACTGGTCTAAATGAGGGAGAGCTGAGCGAATTTGTTCACGCTGACTCTCTAGACGACATAGAGCGCATGACCCTGCTCCCGGGCGGGAAAATCGACGTGCACAAAAAAGCGCCGGCAGAGGCGGCGACACGAGCAGACCTAGCGCGAGTCTCTGAGCAACTCGCGGCTCTCCAAGTGGCCGTGGCCGCACTCTCAAAAAACTGAACTGAGAAATAGGGCGTCCGTGCCCTACGCTCGGGGCATGCGCAGAATCACACACTGGACAAATGGGGCCCACTACACGACCCTCGAAGCCGCGGCTCCATCGTTACACGCTGTGCATGATCCGGTTACGGGAGAGACCCAGGCAGAGGTTGAGCTCGCAAGCCGCGCCGATGTTGATTTCATCGTCTCCGCTGCGACCACGGCTGCAGCAGCCTGGGGACAGACCTCACTATCTCGCCGCTCTCGCGTTCTCTTCGCTTTCAGAGAGCTTATGGAGGCAGCAGCAGCCGACCTCGCGCGCATCATCTCCTCTGAGCACGGAAAAGTTTTAAGCGATGCACGCGGAGAGGTTGCGCGAGGTATCGAGGTAATCGAATTCGCCTGCGGCATCCCACACCTACTCAAGGGCTCACACTCTGAGAGCGTCTCAACTGAGACCGACGTCCACTCAATGCGTCAGCCCCTTGGAGTAGTCGCAGGCATCACTCCCTTTAACTTTCCAGCCATGGTTCCAATGTGGATGTTCCCGATTGCAATTGCGTGCGGGAATGCATTCATTCTGAAGCCGAGCGAACGCGACCCATCTGCATCTATTCGAATCGCAGAGATTTGGAGAGATGCCGGATTACCCGATGGGGTTTTTAACGTGATCCAGGGCGACAAGGTTGCAGTAGATGCCCTCCTTGAGCACCCCGATGTAAAAGCAATTTCATTTGTAGGCTCAACTCCAATTGCGCGCTATGTATACGAAACAGGAACAAAGCATGGCAAGCGCGTTCAGGCCCTCGGTGGGGCTAAGAACCACATGATTGTGCTGCCTGACGCAGACCTTGAGACCGCTGCAGACGCAGCAGTTAGCGCGGGGTACGGATCTGCTGGAGAGCGATGCATGGCCATATCCGTAGTTGTCGCTGTTGGCGGAGTTGCAGATGAATTAGTGAGCATGATCGCTGAGCGGACCCGCGTTATTAATGTAGGGCCGAGCCTCGACCCCGCCTCAGAGATGGGGCCGGTCGTTACCGGAGCGCACCGCGACCGCGTTCGCGACTACATAGACGCCGGCGAAGCTTCTGGAGCAACAATTGTTGTTGATGGTCGAGGAGTAGAGGTAGCAGGCAACGAAGGCGGCTTCTGGGTTGGGCCCACCCTTATCGACCATGTCACTACGGAGATGAGCGTCTACACAGACGAGATATTCGGTCCGGTTCTATGTGTGGTGCGCGTGGATACATATGAGGAGGCCGTCTCGTTAGTAGCGGATAACCCATACGGCAATGGCGTCGCGATATTTACTCGTGATGGAGGCGCCGCTCGCAGGTTTGCAAATGAGGTAGACGCTGGGATGGTCGGGATCAATGTTCCAATCCCTGTTCCAGTCGCGTATTACTCATTCGGCGGCTGGGGACACAGCCTCTTTGGCGATACTCATGTCCACGGCACAGAGGGTGTGCACTTCTATACACGCGGAAAGGTCGTCACTACTCGCTGGGCCGACCCGTCTACCCGCGGAACCGATCTCGGCTTCCCAACAAATAAGTAAGACCTAATAAATTAAGACCCAATAAATAGAAGTCTGCGCTACGCAGTATCGCGCTTTGTACGGCGAGCGCTTACGAGAGTCCCAATCGCAAGTATCGAGATACTCACTAGCAGAATCATTGTCGAGAGGACATTGATCTGAGGTGGAGTTGCGGTGCGCGACTGCCCAAAGATGCGAACCGGGAACGTCGTCGTGCTCGGCCCTGATACAAAATAAGTGATTATGAAGTCGTCTATGGAGAGCGCGAACGAAAGCAGCGCCGCGGCAAGGATCCCAGGCGTTATTAGAGGAAGGGTAACTTTCCAGAATGTGCGGGTCGGGTTGGCTCCAAGATCCATGGCGGCATCCTCGAGGGTCCAGTCGAACCCACGCAGACGCGCCCGCACAGTAAGGGCTACATAACTCACGAGAAACATGATGTGGGCGATAACAATCGTCGCGAAGCCAAGTGAGAACGAAATATTAAATAGCAGCATCGTTGGGGCCAGAAAGAGTGTTAGTAGCGATGCACCGAGGACGATCTCTGGAGCGGTTAGCGGGAGCACCAAGAGGAAGTTGACTAAACCTCCGCCCTTGAATCGATAGCGCACTAGCCCGATCGCCATAAAGGTTCCGATAACAGTCGCGACTGCCGTTGAGAGCAGAGCAACTTTAAGGCTCAGGAGTAGAGCATCGACAAGGGCCTGATCGGCGAATGGGTGCAGCCAGTTGTCGAACGTAAATTTGTTCCAGACAGCATTGAAGCGCCCAACTGGCTGGTTGAACGAGAACGCAACGATTACGAAGATTGGGAGGAACAGATATAGGAGCCCACCAGCGGCGAAGAGGTTGATGATGAATCGGCCAAGTTTCCCTGCTGGTGACGTAACTGTCCCATACTGCTCACGCTGCTTCTTAGCTCCGCCTACAACTGCGCTCACGCAATCTCCTCTGTCCCGAGGAGTCGAGAGTAAATCGCTACTACGACCATAACTATTGCGATGAAGACAAAGGAGAGCGCTGCGGCAATCGGGTAGTTGTTCTGCACCAAGAATTGATCCTGGACGACGCTCCCGATCATTGTTGTCTTGGCGTTGCCTAGGTAATAGGAGTTAACGAAGTCACCGGCAGCCGGAATGAATACCAGAAGACTCCCCGCGAATACGCCAGGGAGTGAGAGCGGAATGATGATCTTGCGAAATCCTCGCCATGTGTTCGAGTAGAGATCTCGGGCTGCATCTAACAAGCGTGGATCAATTTTCTCAAGAGATACATAGATGGGCAACACCATGAACGGCAAGAAGTTGTAAGTAAGGCCACCTATTACAGCTATAGGCGTCCTGAGAAGGGTCTCATTAGGGCCTAGCACCCCGATCGTGTGCAACAAACTTATGAGAGGCCCTTGATTCCCGAGGATCGTCTTCCATGCCAAAGTGCGAATCAGGAAGTTCGTAAAGAATGGAACAACCACCAATCCCAGGAGCACGTTTCTATATCGTCCTCCGCGAAATGCGATTACATACGCGATTGGGTAGGCAATGAGAAGGGCAGCAATCGTTGCCGCAAGTGCATAAGTAAATGAGCGTTGAAACTGCGCGCCGTACTGAGAGAAGGCCTGACTGTAATTACTCCAGGCCCAACCGAATTCAGGGACAGCGAAGCGGCTCGGCTTAGTAGAGAGAGACATTCGAAAGAGCGAATAGAGCGGAAGGTAGAAGAACCAAAGCAACCAAAGCAGCCCCGGTACGAGGAGCAGCCACGGCGCATAACGCGCCTGCTTGCGCCCCTCCGCATCGCGCTCAATCTTTGCGCTCATGCGGCACCCCGAAGCAGAGCGAATCTTTCATCCATCGCATCAGCATCGGACGAGTTCAGGATTCCAAAATTGGCCACGGAGTCAAGCATTCCTGAGGTGGGCACCACTAGCGGATCGTTGATTAGCAACGCAGCCTTGCCACCCATTTTTGCAAGTTCATCAGCTACTCCCACTACAGGCGAGATGTACTGAACATATGCCGTAAGGCGTGCAGCATTCACGGGGTCATAGAAAAAGTCAATCCACTTGGTGGCATTGACTCGATGCTCTGCGCCTTTAGGAATCACAAAGTTGTCGGACCAGATGAGCCCGCCGCTATCAGGTATCACGAAGCGCACGTCTGGATTATCGCGAGTGATCTGGGCAACGTCACCTGACCAAGCGAAGGCAGCGCCAAGATTGCCTGTAGCTAAGTCGCTCACGTAGTCGTTACCTGTAAACGCGTCGATTGCTCCATCGGCGACTGACTTCTCAAGTAGAGCAAATGCAGACTCGGCGCTTGCTGCTGTCGGTTGAGTCACATCAGCCCCTTCAGCGCGCATCATGAGGCCAACTGTGTCACGCATCTCGCTTAGAACGGCAGTTAGAGAATCGAGCGCGAGAAAATCATCGATGCTTCTGATATCTCGTTTTGTAACGGAGCGGTTGTACGCGATCCCAGTTAGGCCAACCGCCCATGGAAGGCTAAATCTGCGTCCTGGATCATGGGCCGGATTGGATAACTCCGGTAGGAGATTTGCCCTATTTTTAAGCACCCCGGGTGCGAACGGTTCAGCCCACTTAAGGCGATTGATCAAGCGATTCGCTATCCAATCATCGAGCACTACTGCGTCTCTGCCGATTGAGTCGCCCTTGGCGAGCACAAGCTGGTTCTTAGCAAACCATTCGTTGTTGTCGTTTATATCTTCCGAGTACTCAACCCCGATGCCGGTCTGCTTCTCAAATACCGCGACGCTTCTCGGGTCTATGTAGCCAGTCCAGTTTGAGATCTGCAGGTCGCCAGCGGCTTGTTCATTTGCATCCGAGCATGCTGTGAGCAAAGCAGAGCCAGCGAGTGCTCCTCCGGCTATAGCTCCTGCCCCAGCTAGAAACCCGCGGCGACTAACTAGCGCCTTCTGCAGACCATTGCCCTTGGGCCCCTTGATCAACCCGCGCCCTGAATCTCTGCAAAGCGCTTGTCGAAGCGGATCTCCTCTGCTTCATTAAGCGTCCCGAATATCGAGAGCGTGGCCAACACCGCTTCAGTTGGGTTAACCAGTGGGTCATCAACGAGTTTCGCCGCATCTCCACCGAGTTTTATCAACTCGTCAGCGGTGCCCTGCACCGGCGAGACGTACTGGATGAATGAAGTAAGGAGAGCCGCGTTTACTGGGTCGTAGAAGAAGTTGATCCACTCTGAAGCTAGATCTGGCTTCTCGCTCGAGACCGGGATCATGAAGTTATCGGACCAAATTGTGCCGCCGCTCTCTGGAATTGCAAACCTCACATCGGGATTATCTCGAGTGATCTGTGCAACATCACCCGACCAGGCGATCGCGGCTGAGAGGTTTCCGGTACCAAGATCGGAGACGTAGTCGTTGCCATTGAAACTTGTTATTGCCCCGTCGGAGATTGCCTTCTCTAGGCGGTCGAACGACGCCCCTGCACTTTCGTACGTCGGCTTCGATAGGTCCTTGCCGTCTGCGAGCATGAACAAACCAATGGTGTCGCGCATCTCGCTCAAGACTGAAGTGGGCCCGCTAACTGCGATGAAGTCGTCCATTGTTTTGATCTCTTTGCCAGTCTGCGCAATGTTGTACGCAATACCAGTCATTCCAGATGTCCAAGGCAGGCTGAACTTGCGCTGTGGATCAAATGCAGGGGAGGCAAGTGCGGGCAAGAGATTCACGCTATTTGGAATCTTTGATGCAACGAACGGTTGTGCCCACTTCACTTCATTGATAATTCGGTTAGCCATCCAGTCGGTGAGCACGAAACCATCTCGACCGATGCTCTTGCCCTTCTGAAGGTTCGGCTGAATTTTGGCGAAGTACTCGTTGTTGTCGTTTATGTCCTCGGTATACGTGACGCCAATCCCTGTGGCTTTCTTGAAGGCCGCAATATCGGTCTTGCCCATATATCCGGTCCAGTTGGAGATGGAGACAGCGTTCTTATTCCCGTCACTACTACCGCCCCCACACGCTGCGAGGAGCGAGGGAGCAATCGCAACGCCACCGACTGCTAAACCGGTGCGCGTAAGAAACTGTCGACGGCTGAGGTTTTGACGAGCCATGGTGGCGCTCCTTAGTTGATGTTTAAAAAAATTTCAGGTATCAGTAAAAGACTTGCCTACGGAATGAACTCTAGGAGACAGGCGCTGTCTCTGCAGCGGTATCGCCGCTCCGAAGCAAACAAGCAGCGTCGAGGTCCCACGAAGCCCAGAGTCGGTCACCAGGCCGCAGCATTGGAAGCGCATCCTCGGGCCCGATATGTGCAACTAATTCGGTCCCTGCATCGGTGCGAAGGCTGGCGCGTAGCACTGGACCCTGAAATACAAGCGCTTCAACAGTTGCCTCGACCGCTGCTGTATCTCCGGTCGGCCGGTCAATAGAGATATGTAGCCGCTCTGGGCGCACCATTACCATTGCCGAGTCAGAGGGCCTGATGCTCTCGTCCGTAACAGGGACTCCAAAGCGATGACCTGCTGCATCTACCGTAGCTAGATCGCCTGATACCGCAAGTACAGCCGCTGGAATGAGATTGGCTACGCCTATAAACCCAGCAACAAAGACCGTTGCAGGCTGGTGGTATATCTCCTCGGGGGTACCTATCTGCTCAACGCGTCCAGCATTCATGACTGCGATCCGATCGCTCATCGTGAGGGCCTCTTCTTGATCGTGCGTCACGAAAACAAAGGTGATCCCGACCTCGCGCTGAATGCGCTTGAGCTCGAGCTGCATCGTCTGCCTTAGCTTCAGGTCAAGCGCTCCAAGAGGTTCGTCGAGCAGAAGGGCGCTCGGGTAATTGACCAAAGCTCGGGCCAGCGCAACACGCTGCTGCTGGCCGCCGGAGAGTTGAGTTGGCCGGCGCTCCGCAAAATCAGCGAGATGGACAATCTCGAGCATCTCTTTGACCCGACCAGCAATCTCGTCCTTTGGGGCCTTGGTGGATCTCGGACCAAATGCGATGTTGTCAAAAACGGTCATATGCGGGAATAGCGCATAATTCTGGAAAACCGTATTCACATTGCGCTTATAGGGCGGCACCTTTGAGACATCTTTGCCGTCGAGACGAACCTCACCACTAGTTGGTTGCTCAAACCCGGCGATCATCCGGAGGGTTGTGGTCTTGCCGCAGCCAGAGGGGCCCAGCATTGAGAAGAACTCTCCTTGGCGTATTCCAAAGTTGGCATCATCTACGGCTTTGAAGTCGCCAAATTGCTTTGAGACGTGGGAGATCTCAATGACAGTATTCTCTGAACCCGAAAGGGCCTCGGCCTCGTTCAACGCCTCGATGCTCAGTCTCACGCCTCCTGTTAAAAGTGTGGCTTTACTTTGTTCGCCTCACCTATTCGTTTGCCTCACCTATTTGCTCAAGTCAAGCAGATTAGGGCGAGGAGAGTGAGCCCGCAGCAAATCTCCTCAAGGAAATGAAATACATGCCATTTGCCCCTGCCCAATCCCCTCACTGCGCCACTACGGTTAGAGGTGTAGTACCAGATACCTTAAAGCTGACCCCGCAGAGCAGACCCAGAGAACATACCGAGTAGAGCAGGAGATTTAGGTGCCGAATACGAACTTCATAAATGGCGAGTGGAGAGACTCCATTGACGGTGCCACCGACTCCGTAATTAACCCGGCAACCGGAGAAGCGATCGGGTCAGTCCCCTCGAGCGGTGTCGCCGATGTGGATGCCGCGGTCACCGCCGCAGCAAAGGCTTTTGAGTCTTGGGGGCGTATGACGCCACGGGCGCGCAGCGAGATCCTCCACAAAGTGGCGGACGCTATTGAGGCTGACCTCGAGAATCTCAAGCGCATAGAGATGGAGAACTGCGGTAAGCCGGCGTCAATGATTGAGTTTGAGATGGATCTAACTCTCGATAACTGGAGATTCTTTGCGGGCGGCGCGCGTTTCTTGGAGGGGCGAGCAGGTGGCGAGTATCTCGAGGAGCACACCTCGTACCTGCGTCGCGATCCACTCGGTGTTATCGGCGGCATTGCCCCGTGGAACTACCCGCTCAACATGGCTACTTGGAAACTCGGCCCGGCACTTGCGGCTGGTAACACCGTTGTCCTAAAGCCATCTGAGCTCACTCCGTTCAGCGCGCTACGCCTCGCTGAGATTACGGCTGACATTCTCCCCCCTGGAGTCTTGAACGTCGTCACTGGTCAAGGCCGCACGGCGGGCGATGCTCTTGTTCGCCACCCTAAGGTCGCTATGGTCTCGCTCACAGGAAGCGTTGAGACCGGCAAAGTAATTGCGCGCACTGCAGCTGAGACTCTCAAGCGCGTTCATCTAGAACTAGGCGGCAAGGCCCCTGTAATTATTTTTGACGATGC
>CALQAT020000070.1:0-8545 GCA_943328625.2 Bordetella parapertussis
GCTCCCGCCGCAGCAACCGCCATCGTCTCGCCTGCCCCGAGAGCGGTACCGCGTATACCGACTTGCGTTGCTGCCCTTGTATCAAAAAGGCGACAAGGCGAGATTGATACTGATACCGGTTGAGCACCATTAGAGGCGCCGATGAAACCGATTCCACCTGCCCCGAGAGTGATCGCTAGAACTGCGCCGATCGCTGCCCACCTAGAACGCCACAATTCAGACATTCGCAATCTCCTCGCGCTGAACGCACCTACGAAGGAGAGCGTAAAACGCAGAGGGCAGATCTAGATAGTGCCGTAGTACCCTAATCCCTACTCACTGAGTTGCAGAAGCAATCGCAAATGGATTGCGTTAATGCAATGGGATTAAACGCTAGGAGGGGAATTAATCCTTGCCGCGCGAGAGAACCTCAATGAGATCCTCTACAGGAATCGCCTGCATAGTGGTTGTGCGCATCGTGCCTCGTGCAGCGAGTGAGACTGCAGCGGCTGCCATGGCCTTCTCATCTGGGGCCTCGATGATGTTCAAGAAGTCCCACTGCCCCATGAGTGCGTACTGCACTATGACCTTGAGCCCCATCGCCTCTACCTCCTGGCGGACTTGCCCAATGCGCTCTGGGTGTTCACGAACTGTTGCCCAGCCGTCAGGACCGAGTGTTGTAAGCATGCAGTAATAAGGCATGTGGAGACCCTAGCCCTGCGTACCGAGCAATGCTTGCTGCACATCTCGGAGACTCTCAAATGGGAGAAACCCGACATTGTTTAGGCTGCACCATTTGGCAAGCCCGTCCTTGGCAAAGACCACATCTGCCAGCAGAGCTGCCTTACGGTCACTCGCTCCATCCCCAACAAGCACCGTCTTCTTTCCTGCCTGCGAAGCGGCCTTAACCGGGGCCTGTTTGCAGGTTCCACAGGAGGAGCATGCGCAGCAACGATCTTCGTAGGGGAACTCGAGGCGACCGGTATCCCAATCGACGCGGTTCGATATCACTCGCAGGCCGATAGCTTCGCAGACCTCGTGCACGGTGAGGCCGAATCCATCTGAGACGACAGTTACCTCAGCACCGCTTCCCCGCAGGGCTTCGACAAGCGGCATGAAACCAGTATCCAGGGGAACCTCTCTCGCAGTATTTACGAGCAGCGCTTCATCGTGAGGCAGTAGATCCCACTCGTCGATCAGACACTCTCGAGAAGGTATCTCGCCGCGCACATATGCAGCGTCAACCTCACGCCACCCATCTAAGCCATGTCGCTCTAATACGTAGAGACCGGTATCAGCAGTTGTAATTGTCCCATCGAAGTCGAGGAATACCGATAGGTGTGAAGGATTAAGGAGCACCCAAAGATGCTACGAGGTAATGAGAATCGAAGCCGATAGAGAGTGAAAAGACTCGGCCGAGCACACGACCGGACCTAATCACACTTATTTTCTAAGAGCATTAGCGGTTTGATTCTTCAGTGTCACACCCCTGTTTTATAGTCGAACATATGTTCGATGAACTTAAAAGCGTAGTCACCCTCCTCCGAGAGGTCACCTCACGTATTGATGTAGATGTGACTGACGGGAAGGGCGCGGCCGAGTTGGTGCGCATCGCTGAAGATGCTCGCAGGGCGGTTGATTCTCTGCGCACTGTGGCTGTGGGCCAGGTGGAGCGCACGAATGGCTGGAAGGGTGAGGGCGCGAAGAGCATCTCCGAGTGGCTCTCTATTGAGACCGACTGCCCGCACTATGAGGCCCAGACTGTGGTGGCGCTAGCTACTCAACTCCAGCACTTGCCGGTAACCCAGGAAGCCCTGCGAAACGGCACGCTCTCTAACGCTCAGGCTGTCGAGGTAGCACGCGGTGCGATTGTTGCACCTAATACTGAGACTCAGCTCTTGAACCTCGCGAAACACGCGACGGTGCGCGATCTGCGAGATGCATCTTCACGGGTAGTTGCAGCCGCCACAGATGAGGCAGAGCGACACAGGCAAGTTCATAAGTCGCGTTTCTTAAAATCGTGGACAGATATTGATGGATCGTTCAATCTAAAAGGTCGCATGACGGTAGCTAACGGTGCGCTTGTAATGGCAGCGCTCAAACCAATACAGGACGAGATATTTAAGGCGGCTCGCAAGAGCGGTGAGCATGAAAGACCCGAGGCCTATGCCGCAGATGCGCTAATGGCACTCTGCAGCAAGGTTAATAACAGAGCCTCGGGGTCAAACGCTGGTGCGAAGGCCACGGAGAAGAGGTCGAGTCGTCCTAACGCTGTGATCAATATTCGCGTCGACATAGATGCACTCAAGCGCGGGCATACTGAGCATGGCGAGGTCTGTGAGATCGCTGGCATTGGCCCGATACCGGTCGCTACTGCTACTGAATACTTGGGCGAGGCGTTCCTCAAACTCCTTGTAGTCGATGGAGTAGACGTCAAGACGGTTGCGCATATGGGCAGGGCAATTCCTGCACCATTACGCACCGCTATCGAGGAGCGCGACCGGGTATGTCAAGTACCCACGTGCGACATGAGCGTTGGTCTAGAGATAGATCACATCAAACCCTTCGCTGAGGGTGGGGCTGCCAGCTTGGAGAACCTCGTAAGGCTCTGCAAGCGACATCATCTCCAAAAAACACATGATGGTTACAGGCTCAAGAGAATTGAAGCGGAGTCCGCCGAGAGCGAAGGTGCACGCGAGGCCAGGTGGGATTGGCGAGCACCACCCGATCTAAAACGCACGGGGTAACTGGCAAGTATTAGTTGAGCATGGGCCTGTTATGAAGCAGTTAGCAGGAATGGCCCAGCCTTTCCTCTAATCTCACCGGCATGACAGATACCTCACCTAGTCGAAGCGCGAGCGACTCCCCGATCAAGGTCACGATCCTCCCCCACACCCACTGGGACCGCGAGTGGTATGCACCATTTCAGGATTTTCGCCATCGCCTTGTTCGGCTACTAGATGAGTTCCTGCCACGCCTAGAGGCAGACCCCAGTTATGAGCACTTCTTGCTAGACGGGCAGACCGCTGTAATTGACGACTACCTAGAGGTTCGCCCAGAGGCATCCGAGATTCTCGCCCGACTCGGCAAGAGCGGACGTTTAGGGATCGGGCCTTGGGCGATTCTGATGGATGAGTACATGGTCTCGGGCGAGACAATCATTCGCAACCTGCAGATGGGCATCGCACGCGCTGAGGATTTTGGTAGTGCGATGAAGGTTGGCTACTTGCCAGACATGTTCGGCCATGTCGCGCAGATGCCACAGATTCTTCGACTCGCTGGTTTGGATCAGGCAGTTGTCTGGAGAGGTGTGCCTAGCGCTATTCAGAAGACTGCGTTCTGGTGGGAGGCGCTAGACGGATCGCGCGTTCGCGCTGAGTTCTTAGTTGGCTCCTACTCCAACGGGCGCGACCTGCCATCCAATCCCGCGACACTTGTTCAACGAGCACATAACTACGCAAACGAACTCGGCGATGCTCGCTACCCCGGCGGCGGCATTCTCTTTATGAATGGAACAGACCACCAGATACCTCAGCCATGGCTAGGTGCTGTAGTGGCAGCAGCAAACGCTGAGCAGAGTGAGTACAGGTTCGAGGTCAATTCCCTAGCCGCGTATCTCGCAGAGCAGACAAGCGAGAACCTCCCGACATGGCGGGGCGAGATGCGCTCCGGAGCACGTGCGAATGTGCTCATGGGGGTTGCATCAAATCGCGTCGATATCCATCAGGCCTGCTCGGCTGCAGAGCGGATTATCGAACGCCGTTGCGAGCCGCTTCAGGCTCTCCACCTATCGAATGCAGATTATGCAAGCGCCGAGATGGATATTGCCTGGCGCCAGCTAATTCTCAATAGCGCTCACGACTCTTCTTGTGCTTGCAGCGCTGATGATGTCGTGGATGCTGTGATGGTCCGCTACCGAGAGGCACTCCACATTGGCGAGGGCCTAACCAGAGAGGCGCTCGACTCACTCGCTAATCGAGTATCAGCCCCCAGCGGCTCGGTAATTGTTGCAAATGCCACTGCAACTCAGCGCGACGGTGTGGTTATCTGCCTGGTCTCAGGCGATACGCCGATGCACTTAAGAAGTCTCGACAGTGAGCAGAGTTTCCCAACACAGCAGTTGCGCGTTCTTGGTGGCGAGGTATTCGCCACAACTGTTACATCTGAGCAGATTCCTAACTCGCTTGAGATGGTCCGCGGACCGGAGTTTGCCGGCACTTTGATCGAGCGTTTTGAGATTGAGGTGCTTGATGATGAGAGCGTGGATGTACGTGCATTTGCTGCTGCAGCGATGGGCAAGGGAGTTGATCTAGAGGATCTGCGTGATCAGGTATTTGCTCTATCAAGAACCCACAAGACCTTTCACCTACGCGTGCTGCGCGCTCCAGCCCAAGTAGTCGCATTCAACGCTGGCGCTATTCCAGGGTTTGGGTGGCGGACCTTTGAGGCAGTCGAGGGTGCTGGGCCAACAACGCTGCTCGGCGGCGGAGAGACTGCTACCTACCCATCTATATGTAATGAATTTCTCACACTCTCTGTAGATCCAGGCGATGCGACTTACACAATCACCACGGTTGGCGCAGCCGGCGAAGAAAGCATTGTTATTGCTGGGCTTGGGCGCATAGTCGAGGGCGGAGATGGCGGGGATACTTATAACTACTCACCACCTGCCTCTGACCAAATAGTTGACTCCCCCATCTCTGTTCGAGTGCGAGTAGAGGAGACTGGCCCAGTCTTCGCACGCTGCATCATTGAGGCCGATTACCTATGGCCCACGAATGCAATCGGCGATGAGCGCTCTTGCGGTGAGCGCTCTACCTCTCTTGCTCAGCACACGGTGGTGACAACTCTCGAGCTACGCGTCGGCGAGCAATTCGTCCGAGTAACTCACGACATCGACAATCGTGCGAGGGACCACAGAGTGAGGGCCCACTTCCCATTGCCTAAACGAGTCAGTGGATCAAGCGCGGACTGTGCATTTGCAGTAGTTGAGCGCGGCCTTGAGACCGAGGGCGGCCCACATGAGTATGCGCTTCCAACATGGGTCTCTCGTAGATTTGTCGACTGCTCAGACGGTGCACAAGGCCTCGGGCTTGTGCATGATGGGCTCCTTGAGTACGAGGTTGTAAACGATGGAACCGAGTTGGCTCTCACGCTTCTTCGATCGGTTGGTTACCTATCTCGTTCAGAGATGAAACTGAGACCCAATCCAGCAGGGCCGCTGTTACCGGTCGAGGGGGCGCAACTACAGAAGCGCCTTCAAATGCAGTACTGCGTCGTTGCGCACTCCGGAGATTGGGTGAGTGCAGATATGAACAGCATTGCGGACAGATTCCTAATTCCTCTCGAGACCGCAAGTGCAACTGGTTCGGCATCAGCAGACCGCGAGGCAACAGGGAGCGCTCTGCAAGTTACAGGTGCAGTCGTATCGACCCTTAGAAGAGAGGGCGGTGCGTTGATCCTTAGAGCCTTCAACCCACTTAAAACACCGGCGCTGCTAGAGGTATCCGTAAGCGAGAGACCAATCCAGGGCGAGGTCGTAGACCTAATCGGGGAGGCGCTCGCTCCATTCACCGGCGCGCTCGCACTACGGCCGAACGAGATTGTTACTGTGAGATTGGCGGATTAACCGGCTCCGAGAGCAGTGCGTCTCCACTCAATTCCCTGCTTGACCACTGCGAGTCAAGACCAGGTGCGGTTACAACCAATCCCTCAGCCGCACCGGTTACCTCCCAAAGAAGAGCAGGGCGCGAACCGTGCCAGCGCAGTGCAAATGAGACCAGACCATGTCGCGTTGGCGCTGCGTGTACCTCTACGGGCTGGCCGTACCACTCCGAAGGGAAGACACTTAATAGCGCTACTCCATCCTCGGTATCGCATACGAGACCTTGGCGTAGCGCAACCAAGAACTCTGAAGGCGCACTCGGCCATGACGGCACAACCAAGAACGCGCCTTCCGGAGTCTCGATGCTTGCGGCAACCTCTGTAGCTATAGGTCGCCGGCGAGCCTTGCGCCTATCCATAAGGCGCAGTCCGTGCCATGCGTACTCGGCCTCAGAATCGAAACCCCAGTCCTCAAGTGCCGCTACCTCAACAGGGCCGCCGTCTGCATTCAATAGAACTTGAGAACGCGACAGCATGACCCGATCCATGAGGCGTTGGTCTGGGAGCACCACACGTGTTGCGCGGTCGAGCAATGCAAGCCAACCTCGAGCGGCGTCGTCTGCGCTGGGTAACTCAGCGAGCGCAACCGCATCGGGCCATTCTTCACCAAGTGAAAGAGCGATACGCATGCGCGCGGCGTGCGCGAGCGGGTACATGATTACGACCTCTAGTCCATTGGAGTCTTCGCTAGAAGGAAATGGACCGGTCTTAGCAAGCCCCTCTACAACGGCATCTATCGCTGGCAGCTCCCCTGCACTCGATACAAACCAGCGAGATGGAGCGAACGGCAAAACCAAGGCTGGGGTGCCATCGATGACCAAAGTGGTTCCGTCGAGCGAGACGCTGCGCACCGGCTTTGAGACGCTCCCCTTTATGGTGAAAGCAATTACCACGGCACCTGGCGAACGGTTCTGAATATCAACCACGATCAATCCAGCAGCGCCGGAGACTCCATAGACGCGCTGAATGATGTTGCCATTGGGGACATGCACCAATGTCTCAAGCACCGGTGCAGACTCAACAGCGCTCTGGCGCACAGAGGATTCTCGGGCCGGCACGTGCCATCGGTCGTCTCCCCCGATCCACCAATCAAGGCTCCACGCATTATCGATAGGAGAGACCGCTCCGCGTTCATCTACCTCAGCCCGCGCTGCAGAGCCAATAGTCCCCACAAGAGTTCGGCGAGACTCGTCATTTCTCTCGGCCTTATTACTCTTCTTACCCATCAAGACCCGCTCACCCAAGACCCGCTCACCCAAGACCCGCTCACCCAAGACCCGCTCACCCAAGACCATGCATCTCTGAGGTGGCTCCGCGCATCATCAGGGCCGGGACGATCTCGTCTGGGCGCCTACCGTCATAAAGGACAGCACCAACCTGCTCGGCGATGGGCATCTCAAGTGAATGAAGCGCTGCGAGATCAAGAACTGCGCGCGTTGTCTTCACTCCCTCAGCAACCATATGCATCTCGTTGACCACATCCTCAAGGCTACGGCCGCGACCCAGCTCAACCCCCACCGTGCGATTACGGCTCTTGTCACTTATGCAGGTAGCCACAAGATCGCCCATGCCTGCAAGCCCTGAGAAGGTAAGCGGACTCCCACCTAAAGCAATCCCTAGGCGCGCCAACTCTGCGAGGCCTCGTGTGATCAGCGCGGCAATTGTGTTGTCTCCATAACCCAGCCCATGCGCAACTCCAGCGGCAATAGCCATCACATTCTTGAGGGCACCAGCAATCTCACACCCCACGACATCTGGATTCGTATAGACCCTAAATGTTGCGCTCATAAACGCAGCCTGCACCTGCTCCGCTCGCCCGCCGTCAGGGATCGCTACAACCGAGGCTGCCGGCTGCCCCTCCGCTACCTCGCGCGCCAAGTTCGGGCCGGTCAAGACTCCAATTGCATTCAGGTCATGACTGTGGTCGTGCCTGTGGTCGCCAGAAGAGAGCACTTCATGTGCAACCTGGGTCATCCGCAGCAGAGTGCCCTGCTCCACGCCCTTCACGAGACTGATAACTGTCGCCCCGCTATCGATCGAGCTAGCTGCAGAAGCAAGCACCGCCCTAAAGCCATGCGAAGGAACACCAATTGCAACAATATCTGCGCCCCTGCACGCCGCTTCAAGATCAGAGGTATAAGTCATCTCTGGGAGATCAATCCCCGGCAAGTAGGCATTGTTCTGGGAGTCTCTCTGCATCACTGCGCTGAGCTCTTCGCTGCGCGCCCAGAGAGTCGTCTCGACATTCTTAGCAGCGAGCGCCGCTACTGCTGTTCCCCATGAGCCGGCACCAATCACAGCAACTTTCATGCTTCCCCTCCGCTTGGGCGCATTATCGCCGAGTCTGGCGAACGCTCCCACCAATCGTCACCCTCGCCAGCGCGCTGCGGGTAGATGGCGCGCGCTCGCGAAACGCATCCGCATATTGCGCTCATCACGCGGTCAGTTGCCGCGTGAACATCCTCTTCAGGCGAGATCAGAACCGGCTCCCCAATAACAACGCTTACCGCAATTCCAGTTCGCCAATGAGCGGGTCGACCCTTGAAGAGAATCCGATGGGCACCCCATACTCCTACCGGAACCACAGCAACACCAGATGCTGCTGCTAGCCGCGCAGTGCCTGTGCGACCCTGCATGGGCTCTAGGTCAAGAGAGATTGTCCCCTCTGGAAATACAACAACGCACTCCCCCGACCTGACGGCCTTAACCGCACCATCCAACGCGTCGGCGGCATCGACCGATCCGCGTGCTACCGGAATCTGGCCAGCAGCGCGCAGGAACGTGCCGAGCACTGGTTTGGCAAATAACTCTTCTTTGGCAAGGTAACGAACACGACGCTTCTGTTTGTCGGCAACCACTGCGAGGACAAGCGGATCGAGGTACGAGATGTGGTTAGAGGCCA
>CALQAT020000071.1:0-8489 GCA_943328625.2 Bordetella parapertussis
CATTGCTCCGGGCGGTGGAGGCGGTGGAGGAGGGTCGAAGCCTGGAGGCGGTGGGGGCGGTGGAATCTGCGACATGGTTATCTCCTGAAGCCCAGCGGGTGCCGGTCGATGGAGAGCCTAGGGACTACGCCGCCACAGCGCGCGGACTAGCAACCTCGCCTCGTTGTTTCTAGAGGGTGCGGATTATGGCGGCGTCGCCCTGACGTCTCTATGGCAGGTCGCCGCCGCGTTGTTTCTAGAGAGTGCGGATTATGGCGGCGTCGCCCTGACGTCAATATGGCAGGTCGTCGCCGCGTGTTTGTTTAGAGGGTGCGAATTATGGCGGCGTCGCCCTGACCGCCACCACCACAGAGGGCTGCGGCGCCGACTCCGCCACCACGGCGCTTGAGTTCGTTGATGAGAGTCATCACGACACGCGCACCGGACATACCCACTGGATGTCCGAGTGCAATTGCGCCACCATTGACGTTTACAACCTCATCCGTGATTCCAAGGTCCTTCATGCTTGCAAGGCCAACAGCTGCGAATGCCTCATTTAGCTCAAAGAGGTCAATCGCAGAGAGCGGGAGGTTTGCTGCGTCAAGGGCACGCTTGATGGCACGTGATGGCTGGGTGAGTAGCGATGGGTCTGGCCCTGCAACCATTCCGTATCCGATCAACTCTGCGATCGGGTTAAGCCCAAGCTCATCGGCCTTAGCGCGACTCATCACAACAATGGCTGCACCACCATCGGAGATCTGCGAAGCATTTGCAGCGGTGATGGTTCCGTCCTTTGTAAACGCCGGGCGCATGCCTGCGAGCGTCTCAATGGTGGTACCGGGGCGCACACCCTCATCGGTCTCGACCATCACGGGGTCTCCCTTGCGCTGCGGGATCGCAACGGGGACAATCTCGTCAGTAAATTTGCCGTCCTTCTGTGCAGCGGCAGCACGCTCGTGACTGTTCGCAGCCATCTGGTCCTGAGCCTCGCGTGTAATTCCACCGAACTGCCCGCAGTACATGTCGGTTCCTTCACCCATGTGGACCGCATCAAACGCGCACCAGAGCGCGTCATGAATTAGAGAGTCAACAAGCTCGCCATTCCCCATGCGGTAACCAGCGCGCGCCTTGGGGAGCAAGTAGGGAGCGTTGGTCATGGACTCCATTCCACCTGCAACAACAATCTCTGCATCGCCTGACTGAATCATCTGGTCTGCAAGGTAGAGAGCATTTATCCCAGAGAGGCAGACCTTGTTGACAGTCATTGAGGGAACGCTCAAAGGAATTCCCGCTCCACTTGCTGCTTGGCGTGCGGTCATCTGACCTGCTCCGGCCTGAAGCACTTGACCCATGAGCACGTAATCGACATTGTCTGCACTCACTCCACCACGCTCAAGTGCTGCACGAATCGCTAGAGCGCCGAGCTCGGCGCCACTAAATCCAGCGAGCGCTCCAGAGAACTTGCCGATAGGGGTACGGGCGGTCGAGACAATTACAGAACCGGTCATTGGATTCTCCGAGTGGTTTGTGGATGTTGAAGAAGAGCGAATCGTATCCCTGAGACCTGCGGTCGCGCCTATGGCAAGCCCGAGACCGAAGTCCCCGTGTGTGAGACTTTTAGCTCACTCGGCTGGCTTGGGTGGAGCCGAACCCTTTTGAGCCGGTACGGTAAAGGCCCATGACAAGCCAAATTGATGCCATCCGTACCGCAATCCTCGAGGGTGCACCCGCTGAGGACATTGCGAATCTCCCAATACCTGAGTCGACTCGCGCCGCTGTGATTCTTGCGGAGGAGCAGGAGATGTTCGCAGGCATGGCATCAGAGGAGAAAGACCCGCGCCAGTCGGTCCATATCCAAGATGTCGCTCTACCCGAGATCGCACCTGATGAGGCAGTGATTGCTGTGATGGCAACCTCAATCAACTTCAATACCGTGTGGACCTCAATCTTCGAGCCTGTCTCAACTTTTGGTTTTCTAAAGCGCCTAGGAAAAGAGAGTGCACTGGGAGCGCGCCACGATCAACCATTCCACGTAATGGGGTCGGATGCTTCCGGGGTAGTGCTGCGAGTTGGCTCCGCTGTTCGTAACTGGAAGCCAGGCGATCGTGTAACTGTGCACTGCAACCATGTCGACGACCAAGACCCAACTAGCCACGAAGACTCAATGCTCTCAAGCAATCAGCGCATCTGGGGATTCGAGACAAACTTTGGTGGGCTAGCGGATCTATCTATTGTTAAGGCAAATCAGTTGATGCCGAAGCCCGAGCACCTCACATGGGAGGAGTCTGCGGTCAACGCTCTCTGTAACTCAACCTCTTATCGCATGATTGTTAGTAAAAACGGTGCAGGGATGACCCAGGGCCAGTCTGTTTTGATCTGGGGCGCAACCGGTGGGATTGGAGCATATGCAACTCAGTATGTGCTCAACGGCGGAGGTATTCCTGTAGGAGTCGTCTCCTCTCCAGAGCGTGCAGCGTTGTTAAACGAGATGGGCTGCGAGGCTGTAATTGACCGTCGCGCAGAGGACTACAAGTTTTGGAAGGATGACAACACTCAAGATCAGAAAGAATGGTTGCGACTCGGCAAAAAAATTCGATCACTAGTTGGGCGCGATGTCGATATTGTTTTTGAGCACCCAGGGCGCCAGACGATGGGGGCATCTGTATTCGTTGCGAAGCGCGGTGGAACAATTATCACTTGTGCTGCAACATCAGGTTTCATGATTGAGTATGACAACCGTTATCTTTGGATGAATCTAAAGACTCTCAAGGGTTGTCACTTCGCAAACTACCGCGAGGCTTACGAGGCCAACCGTCTTGTCTGTGAAGGCAAGATTCACCCAACTCTCTCGCGTGTGCTTACTCTTGAGCAGACCGCAGAGGCAGCGCTTATGGTTCACCGCAATGAGGTTGAGGGCAAGGTCGGGGTGCTTGCTCTAGCTCCTGCTGAAGGTCTCGGCGTAACCAACCCGGAGATGCGTGAGCGTCTCTTGCCCCAGATCACCCTGTATCGCCGCTTCAACGCCTGAGGAGAGAGACATGCCATTTACTGAGATTGACCATGTAGCCATAGCGGTACGCGATCTTGAGGCCGCTATTGCTTATTACCGCGACACGTTCGGTGCTGAGGTAGAGCACCGGGAGTTTGTTGAGTCGGATGGGGTTGAGGAGGCGTTACTTAAAGTCGCAGACTCATACATCCAGCTCCTTACCCCGACCCGCCCCGACTCCCCTCTGGCCAAGGCCCTTGAGAAGCGCGGAGAGGGTATCCATCACGTCGGGTATCGCGTAGACGACGTGGCCGCGGCTCTTGAGCAGGTAAAGGCGCAGGGCCACATGGTGATCGATTCGGCCCCGCGGCCCGGGAGCAGGGGTACGACCGTGGCGTTTCTCCACCCTAAGACGGCATTTGGAACCCTTATCGAGCTAGTACAGGAATAATCGTTTAAGTATTCCCTCGCGTCGTTGGGGCTAAGCATGCGCGCTGACCGGTAACCTCGGCGTCTATGGCTGCAAAGAAAACTAAATCAACCGAGGCGGCGGTCTCTGCCGCACCTGTGAGTTCCCCGAGCCCGGCGACTCCGGCTCATCCAATAGAGGCTCGAATTGAGCAACTAGCAGCACTGCGCGAAGCAGCCATGCATGCTGGTAGCCCAGCCTCCGTTGAGCGCCAACATGCACGAGGCAAGCTAACTGCGCGTGAGCGCCTTGACCTGTTGCTTGACCCAGAATCATTCGTTGAACTCGACATGCTTGCGCGCCACCGCGCACACGGTTTTGGAATTGAGAACACGCGACCACTTACCGATGGTGTTGTAACCGGATGGGGCACAATCGACGGTCGTAAAGTGTTTGTCTTTTCTCAAGACTTCACAGTCTTTGGTGGAGCCCTCGGCGAGGTATTCGCCGAGAAGATTCACAAGGTTATGGACCTAGCCGAGTCCGTAGGCGCGCCGATGATCGGAATCAACGATGGTGCAGGTGCGCGAATTCAAGAGGGCGTTGTCTCGCTTGCTTCATACGGTGGAATCTTCCACCGCAATGTAAAGGCCTCGGGTGTGATTCCACAGATCAGTGTGATTATGGGGCCATGTGCTGGTGGTGCTGTGTACTCGCCGGCAATGACTGACTTCATCTTTATGGTGAAGGGAACCTCGAACATGTTCATCACTGGGCCCGATGTCGTTAAATCGGTGACAGGTGAAGAGGTGACACAGGAGGAACTCGGTGGTGCACTTACTCACGCCACTAAATCTGGGGTCGCGAATATTGTCTGCGAAGACGAGGTTGCATGCCTCGCGCAGGTTCGTTATCTAATGTCGTTTCTGCCTGCTAACAACCTTGAAGATGCTCCATATTTTGAGCCTGATGACGATCCAATGCGTGACTGTGATGCACTTCTCGGATTAATCCCAGACGCACCGAACAAGCCATATGACATGAAGAAAGTGATCGCCGACATTGTTGACGACGGCGAGTTCTTCGAGATCAATGCCCTTTGGGCGATGAACATTGTCTGTGGTTATGCACGCATCGGCGGGATGGTCGTGGGGATAGTCGGTAACCAGCCTCAAGTGCTTGCTGGATGTCTAGACATTGATGCATCTGAGAAGGCTGCTCGCTTTGTCCGCACGTGTGATGCATTCAACATTCCACTCGTAACTTTTGTTGACGTCCCAGGTTTCTTGCCAGGCACGGAGCAGGAGTACGGAGGCATTATTCGTCACGGCGCCAAACTCCTTTATGCATACTGTGAAGCCACGGTGCCGCGTATCCAGATCATCACGCGCAAGGGTTACGGCGGCGCTTATGTCGTAATGAACTCCAAATCGATCGGTGCCGACCTTGCGTATGCGTGGCCATCTGCTGAGATTGCTGTGATGGGCGCTCAAGGAGCCGTCAACATCATCTTCCGTAAGGAGATCGCTGAGGCAGGCGAGAAGGGTGCCGAGCGCACTACTGAACTCATTGAGGAGTACACAGAGCGCTTTGCCAACCCATATAACGCAGCAGAGCGCGGCTACGTAGATGACGTAATTGAGCCTCGCGAGACTCGCAGAGTTCTTGTACGCGGATTAGAGATGCTGCGCACAAAGAAGGAGCAACTTCCACAGCGCAAGCACGGGAATGTGCCGCTTTGAGCCCACGTGCAATTCTCGGGATCGACGATGCTGCCTCGCCAGAGGAGGTCGCTGCAGTGCTCGCCACTATTGCTGTGATCGATCAGCAGTTAGCCGCGGGGGTTGAGGAAGAGGCTGCACCAGCACTCTCGCAGTGGGTCGTTATGTCGCGACTCTCTGGCCGCAGATCTGCAATGCAGCGCGGCGCCTACAGACTCTCTGGGCGCCTCCCACGAAGGTCGCACGCCTAATGACTGAGATTATTTTTCCTGAGGTAATGAGTGTAAGTACCGATAGCGTGGTTGTCACCTTCAACACTGAGGGCGACGAGCGTGTTGCTACTCGAGTAGGGAACGCCGAGGTTGTAACTACCGGCCCCCAGCACATTGCTTGTTTGATAGGGCTTGAACCCGGTACTTATGTTGAGATCGAGGTCGAGGGCGCGCGTCCATCGGATGATCCCCAGTTCCCATCATCGGTGCGCACTCTCGAACGACCTGCTGGAGAGCTGCTTGCATCGATAGCAACTGTTAATGACGTGCATTTCGGTGAGACAGTCTGCGGTCGAATCCACACCGCCTCAGATGAAGAGATGGGTGCGGTAACCGGGCGTGAAGGCGAGGAGCCCTATCCCGAGAAGATGAATCGCGCAGCCATATCTGAGATAACTGCATTTGATGGTGATGCAGTGATCGTGAAGGGCGACCTCACCAATGCGGGAACATGGGAGGAGTACCAGCAGTTCCTCGATGCATATGGGCAACTCGGTGACCGGATGTATCACACGCGTGGGAACCACGACGCAATGCTTGACTCCACGATGGCGCTCAACGGGGCACCGTTTGCAGTGGTTGTTAACGGCGTCACCTTTGCAGTTATTGACACAGTTCGCCCTCGGACCGAGGTTGGGCAGATCACGCGTGACCAGATTGCATGGATTGATGACTGCGCTGCTAATACCAGCGGCGCAGTATTCGTCTTTGGGCATCACAACCTATGGGACCTAGATTCTGAGGAGCGGAGTACTAACTACTTCGGTATCAATCCAGATGACAGTGAGGCATTCGGAGCGGTAGTTGCGCAGCGTGAAAATATCGTTGGCTACTTTGCAGGCCATACCCACAGACATCGTGTGCGCCGCTCGACCAAGGCGCGCAGTATTCCCTTTGTAGAGGTTGGATCAACGAAGGATTACCCAGGAGTCTGGGGCGAGTACCAGATTTATGAAGGCGGGTATACGCAGGTATCCCATCGCTTTGGTGCGCGAGATGCAATGGATTGGGCTGAGCGGACACGCTTTATTTACGCTGGCCTCTACCGTGACTACTCGCTTGGTCTCCTAGAGCATCGCTCTTTTACTCAGATTTATTGAGGGTACGTTTACCGAAGGACTCCGATCTTGCAGGCACTTGAAGGTTTACGCGTCGTAGACATGGCTACGGTCCTCGCCGGCCCGGCCGCAGGAAAATACCTCGCTGATTTCGGTGCAGATGTCATAAAGATTGAGGCCCCCGAAGGCGACGGTACGCGCCGTATGGGGTGGATGCCCCCAGATGGCGGTGACGCATACATGTGGCAGATCGTTGGGCGCGGTAAGCGCTCGGTAGTTGCAGACCTCAAGACAGAGGATGGTCTGGCGCTGCTGCTGAGGCTCGTTGATCACGCAGATGTGCTCATTGAGAATTTCCGCCCGGGGACGATGGAGCGTTTAGGGCTTGACCCTTCTGATTTACTCAAGCGCAATCCTCGTTTGGTGATTCTTCGAGTGAGTGGCTTTGGTCAAACAGGGCCTTATAGATCGCGACCCGGTTTTGCTTCAATTGCAGAGGCGATGAGTGGTTTTGCATCTTTAAGCGGTGAGCCAGATGGTGCGCCACTCTTGCCACCGATTGCCCTTACCGATGAGGTCACCGGAATCGTCGGAGCGTTCTCAATCATGGTTGCGCTGCGCCATCGTGACGCCACCGGTGAGGGTCAAGTTGTAGATGTAAATCTCTTGGAGTCAATTCTGCAGATGATGGGTCCGCTACCTGCCGCTTACGCGGGGCTTGGTTACGAGCAGCCGCGCATGGGCTCTGGGATTCCATACAGTGTTCCTCGCGGGACTTATCAGTGCGCAGACGGCGAGTGGATAGCGATCTCTGCATCCGCTGAGAGTGTGGCGGCGCGTGTTCTTGAGTTGCTTGGAGTCTCAGATGACCCGCGCTTCACTAGTTTTGCCGGTCGCTCTGAGCACAGAGTTGAGCTAGATGCGTTGATGAGCGCTTGGGTTTCGCAGCGTAATTGTGATGACGCCCTTGCAGAGTTCGATGCAGCACATGCAGCGGCGGCGCGCGTCTATTCGATCGGCGATGTTGTAGCTGACCCGCATGTGCGCGAGCGCGGTGTTTTGATCGAGGTTGATGGAGTCTTGATGACGGGGCCAGTTGCACGCCTTGACCGCACTCCTGGTGAGGTGCGCGGTGCTGGTGCAGCCCTCGGTGTTGATACCGAGGCCGTAAAGGGAGCGCTGGCGGAGACTCCCGGATGGCCAAGTCGCCATTCGCAATAGAGAAGGGTCTCCTCAAGAGGCTTGATTTTTCTCCACAGGCATATGTGGATAACCCCGCAGGGACCTGTGGGGAACCTGTGGAGAACTCTAGATACCCCGTGGATATCTAGGACCACCTGTGGATAGATTCTTGAACCCCTGTGGATTTAGAGACCCTTGGGGTTGATGTTTCTAGTGTGGTTGATGTACGAATAGGTTTGGGCCTTTGGGCAGCGAGAGAGGCAGGATTTCTTTCGCTGTTTGAGATAGGCCAAACTCGAAACACCGAACTTTAAGAAGCGGATCTATATGGGGGCGAATGTAGTTATGAATCCTGGGACTGAAATCACAGCGGCCGAGATAGACGCACGCATCGTTGCTGCCACGGTGGCTACCCGTTTTCGCGACACAGTTGCGAAGTATCCAGATCGGGTGGCGCTTCGATCGTGGAACGGAGATACCCCAACGGATATCACTTGGGCGGAGTACGCGTTACGCGCCTGCCGAGTCGCTGCAGCATTGGCTGACGCGGGGGTCACACGCGGAGATCGTGTCGTGTTTCTAATTACCAATCGCCCTGAGTTTCATATCGCTGATGTTGCGGCGTTGCTGGTTGGGGCGACCCCGATCTCTATTTACAACTCTTCGTCGCCAGAGCAGATTGCATATTTGGCATCTCACTCGAGCGCAACGTACGCCATAGTCGAGAACACAAAGTTTCTCGAGAGGCTTCTATCAGTGCGCGATCAGATACCGACGCTCAAAAAGGTTGCGGTTATAGATACGCCTGAGACGCTCCCCGATGGAGTGCTGTTGTGGGACGACCTAATGGCGCACGAGCCTGTAGAACTCTCAGTCGCA
>CALQAT020000072.1:0-8396 GCA_943328625.2 Bordetella parapertussis
CTAACTCTCGATTAATAGTTGCAGCATCGAACGTCTCTGGCTGCCACATCTCTAACTGATTCCCTGCTGTCGAGGGAGTGAAGTTGCACCCGACTCTCCAACCGATAGTGGAGTGCCAGAGGAGAGCTTTTTCTTTAGGCCATCTTGAGTGTCCCAAGAAATCTCCTATCTTTCTGCTGGTGTTTGTAGCGGCGATTTCAGCGATGACTTAGAGATCTGAGGATACCGAGTGAGGCCCTAGTGCTGCTGCAGGGCGATGTTGGATATTTGGCTTGCTATTTGGGGAGGCGATCATCATCGGCATTCCGCCCGGAGCCAAGCATGCGAACAGTCCAGGGTAGGAGAACAACTAATCCACATATGCCGGCGAATACAACGCTGCCTCCGAGGAGGCGATGCGAGTCGAATATCACGACTGTGAATCCACCCCCGACGATGAGGGCGATTCCGGTCAACGCTGCGATAGCGCGGGCGATGCGCTGCTCGTTTAGTGCGCCAGCCGCAGCAGCAGCGCGACCGCGCACGCGATCGAGAGCACGCTCGGCCCAGACGAACTCCGTTGCTAGTACGACGAAGCCAATGAATATGACGAGGAACCCAGGGCCTGGCAGCGGAATCATCGCGAACCCTGCGCCTAGGAACGCTATGCCGACGACGAGAACCACAAGGCGCTTAACGCTCTGTGCGATCCAGCGCAGCCAAGCGAGTGGGGAGTGGAGGTCGGGCATCAGTTATCTCCGTTATCCATGACAGATGAGAGCGTACCCGGGCCGGCAAGCTGTCGATTGGCGCCCCCGGCAGGATTCGAACCTGCGCGCACGGTTTAGGAAACCGAAAAGGCAGTTCAGTGGCGACCACTGACGCACACAAGTGCCTGTATTTATGGGATATCTGCTTACAGACAATCGGTAGTGGAGACAAGCGGCTAGTAGCGATGTTCCTTCAGCGTTCCCTCGCCTGCCGCCTGAAGGCCCCTCGTCGCCACGCCATGGGCCTTACACGAAGGATCGCGAGTGGCATCTGTTCGGTGTCGCATGTTGACTACCTTCCAAACGGAGCGATCACAATACGCAAGGTCAATTATCCCACTTCAAATACTTTGATCAGTGAGTATCAACAATGGAGCGATACGCTAGCAACAGTAGAGCGATATCGCTGGCGACTCTCCGATGGGAGAGTTGTTGTCACCTCGCACAGTCCCGAGCCCTTTCGGCTAGTTGTTGGAAAGCCGAGGTGGGCCCGTAGTAGAAAAATGGGGTGGAGTGTTTTCCAGCAGCGGGGCTCACCGGCGGAGGGCTCCATCGGGGCATGGGAAGCCCTCGAGGATTATTCACGGGTGGGGTTAGTGGCGGGCCTTTATCTACCCTCACTAGTGCTATTTCCCACAGTCAGCCTCCTTGGCGCGGCAGGCCGGTGCTGTTTACCAGCCGCCAACACGCGCACACGGCGATACACAAGCAACCAAGAATTAGTACTTACACAATTGCCCACCTAGACACCACGAGACTATTCGGGGTCGGGCTTTTTACCCGGGATCAACACCCACGCAGCGATACCACCAACGATAATTAGTAACGCCTGCTTAATTGCATCATCTCGATTCTCTTCGGCATCGTCGTAATCCCAGCAATGGTGAGTGAACGCTGTAAAACATCCATCGTATTTGTAATCCATGATTGTTCTAACGGGAAACGCAAGCATCAGCAAGATTGTTACTAGAAGCACTATTCGGCGTGTATTAGACATTTCCTGCCCTCCCTAGAGTCATAGCCACAGTATGCACCTATTCATCTAGCTCGGTGCGCACTATCTCTACCTCTGGAGCCGCAGTAATCCCGATTCTGCACGGGCCGCCACTAATCAGCGTTATCTCGATTTCGTCGCCATTGGGTAGCCGTAGGAGGATCGTCTCCCCGTCTCGTCTTGTGAGCACCAACATACATAACCCCCTAGAGTCTCTGATTAACAGTAACTAGATAGAACGGGCGGGGGTATGGGAAAAGTCAATGGGTATGAGATCAGGCCTGCTGCAAACCTGAGGGGTGCCAACCTCGAGGGTGCCAACCTGAGCGGGGCAAGGCTGACGGGCGCCAACCTTGAGGGTGCCAACCTGAGCGGGGCAAGGCTGACGGGCTCCTACTTGACCCGTGCGAGCTTGACCGGTGCCAACATGCGCGGGGCAGACTTGAGCGATGCACTAATGCGGGGCGCCAACCTGCGCGGCGCCGATCTATCTGATGCCAATCTGGTTGGCGCACTTTGGGATGTGAGCACAATCTGGCCTGATGGGTACACGCCCCCAAAAACTGAAGTAGGAAAATCTGAGCCGCAAGACTCGGAAAGCGAAACTTCGGAAATAGATCTACTCAAACAACAGTTATCAGAATTAAAGAAAATGACCGCCGCCCAACAAAACCAATTTACCCTGCAACAGCAAAGACGCACTGTCTTCGCTCTGGGTATTGTGGCCATAATCGTCGGTACAAAGCTAAGTGGTTATTGGTAATTGGCGAAAACCCAACAGCACCAACGTAGGTAACCCACCTTGAGTCTCTGGTAACAGTAACTAGATAGAAGGCGCAGGTAATCCGAGAGGCAATCTCGTATTACTTCCACGTCCGTACTTCTGCCACTTTGCAAGCGGTCGAAGATCAGGATCTCTAAATACTGCTAGGCGAGACCTAGATCGAACTGCAACCCTGTCAGAGCCAAATAGGGGGTTCAGTTGTTTTACCGACCTCTAGTAGGGCATGCTCCAAGCCGTGGACGCATATTTCAATGTTCCAACGCCTTCTCCCGCCCGAGTGGAAGACATCGTTTTCGTAGCCGACATCGCACGCGCGCTCCATCAAATGTCAGTTAGTAAAAGGCGTGAAGGCGTTGAGATGAGCATCAGGTGGCATTCAGAGTCATATTTCCGCTCTTCGTCCTTTAGTTCGGGACGGACACTTAACCGCCTTCGTAACCCGTCCACCCCTGCGGGTGGGACTACGCAGAAGCCATGGATCGAGCTAAGCCGACGGGCTAAAGGCACCAGAGCGAACCATTACACCCTTGGACCGGCTGCCAAACCGGCATTAAACGAGTGGGCCCACCTCGGAGAGCAACTTCTTGGCCCTATGGGGGTATTGCGCACATTTGTAGAACGACCCTGTATCGCTCAAGGCTACCTAGGGACCGGAGGCTGCTTGGTCCTAGGCATTATTGCTTTGTTCGAACCCATTAGTCGTTCGGATCTAATCGCTGCGCTCGCTGGCCTAATGAAGCGAGCAACAGTGGATAACAAGACTAGGAGGCTCGCCGGTAATGGCTTAATCGTTAAAGACGGTGAAAAGTGGCGCTCTGCAACGTATCAAGCAGTACTCCTCGACCAGTACGAAGAGGAATGTGGCCTCCCCAGACGGGCCAGCACATTGAAGGAGCAGAACACAGAGGAGCGGAATGCTCGCTTGCGAGACCTAGAGATAGAGGAACTCAAGGAACGGCTGAGGTCCGAACCATGCGATATGTGCGGCATCTACATCGAAGGTGAGATGCACGTCGAGCATTTTCCGCCGCTCCATTGGGGAGCATTCGACGATCCAGCGTTTCTTCACACATTGTGCGGGCCGTGCAATCTCTCTTTTTCGGCTGATATCCGAGCAACCGAGACGGCGAACTTCAAACGGCCACATGGCGAACGAATCTTTTATCCGGGCACGGATGCGGATGACTTCTTTGAAAGGGTTCTCTCGTTTCTGTACATGGGGATAACCGGCGGCAGTTGGAGCCATGACGAGATCAGAGAACTAGCACTAAAAGTTATGCACGCCTATACGGTGTCCAGCGGGTACGGCAGAGGTGTCCGCCTAACAGACACAACTACAGGGGAGATAATTACAGTTCGAGAAAATAAGCGCCGTATCTCGTCGAAGAAGCGCCGAAAATGACAATGGAACCGGTATGAGAGGTAGGGCTGCAATCCAGTCGGGTTTACGGACGGTCAGCTCGCATCGTGGGTGCGCCCTGCAGGCTTGTTTACTCTGAAGAACCCTTTTTGGATTTTGTGGTCGAGGTCGTTGTAGCGAGTGCGGCGTAGACCTCTTTCGTGTATTTCTTCAACTCTGCCATGTACTTATCGCTATTTCGCTTGGCCAACATGAAGAGCTGTTCCGTCTTGGGCGGGCTCGCTTGGGAGGTATCCCCGTCGCAGGCGAACCATGGGGAGAATAGTGGCACCTCGAGTCTGTACCGGAAGATGACAGCCTTGACCCGCACCTCGATCACATCTTGGATCCTGAATATTTGGTTTCTAGCGCAATCAAAAAGCGTATCCGAGAGTGCCTCCACGGTGATTCTCCTTGCGAGCACATCACCGACGAGCTTCGGGCTTGGCAAAACGCTGATGCCATTTCCAACATATGGGTCAAGTTCGACTCTCCAACTAACGCATTTATAAGATTCCGTTGTTCTCGCGAATGCTTCCTCTGCCTTCAGTTCGTCAGAGAAAACCGCCATGTTGATAGTGAATTGTTTGGCTTCTGGAGGGTCATGCAAATACGATGCAACATACGCCCCAACTCGTCCTTCGGAAGTCAACTCGTCCGGAGAAGGCCCATTGCAAGTCCCAAATTTGGCCCCGCTATCTTGATCGTAGACTTTCGTCCAGCCCACTCCTAGCTCGTCGAGGGTTAATGTGCCCCGTCCTTGCATTGATACTTGATCGGCAGGTAAAGCAATGGCGAGAGTGGTGCTGGTTGTGGTCGTTGGCACAGCCTTCTCAGACGCGCCAGAACACCCTGCTACAACCGATAGTGCGAGACCCGCTGCGGTTGCGATAACAAAACTTTTCTTGAGACGCACAACTGCCCCCTGCGTTAGCAAACCTAATAACCGGTATCTTGCAGGGCAAAGACCCTACAGGCGCAGACCCTAATACGGACCTCTCTCTATGAGGTAGTACCGCCCCTCGGAGCGCCGTTACTGGCCTAAGCCTTCATGTAGGGCAGGGAATGGGCCATAATGGCTAAATGGCTAACGGGGTAGGGGAACTAGAGCCCCATCGGATCGTGCTTCGTCTTGGAGCACAGGCCAAGGACCGCACCGAGGCTGATATTCAGTCAGACATTCGGGCCCTACTACTGAGCGCTGAACTTGAACTCGACGACGTCGACGTAGAGGTCAAGCTCGAAGCACAAGCAGGAGACGGCCTCCGCATAGATGTGCAGGCCGGATTTACAGTCATTGAGGTAAAGAAAAACCTTCGCAGGGCTGCAGTATTGGTCGAGGCTCAGGAACAACTAGCGGTCTATCTCGGCAAGCGAGAAACCCAAACGGAGCAGACATGGGCAGGAATTCTCACCGACGGGGTTGAGTGGCGCCTCTACCGGAGATCGGCAAAGGGCAAACTCGTTGAGGTCGGCGTCCACGAACTGAACCAGACTAAACCTGACGCCGAACGTTTATTAGCTTGGCTTGGCTCAGTTCTTTCTACACAACAGAAAATCATTCCTTCCCCTGAGCAGGTTGATTCTCGTCTCGGCGCAGGAAGCCCGACACAGGAGTTCGACCTCGGCACGCTGGGCGATTTATGGGAGAGCGCTAAAGGCAACCCTGAGGTGCAACTCAAAAGGCATCTCTGGGCGAAGCTCCTAACAACCGCACTAGGCACGGCCTTCGAAGACGACGACGATCTATTTCTTCGCCATACCTACCTTGTCCTGATTGCTGAAGTGATAGCCCACGAGGTTGTAGGGCTCGCTTCAAGTGGAATCGAACCAGCGGACCTCGTATCAGGGAAACGGTTCTCCGAGAAAGGAGTAAAGGGAGTAGTTGAAGCCGATTTCTTCGACTGGGTCGTAGAGCCCGACGGAGGAGCGGGTTTCGTTCGCACGCTCGCACATCGCGTATCGCGTTTCGACTGGCAAGTCGTCGAGCACGATGTACTCAAACATCTCTATCAGAGCGTCATCGACGACAAGACACGTAAACGCCTAGGGGAGTACTACACGCCGGACTGGCTCGCAGAGACGATCGTCAACGAAGTAGTCGATGACCCTCTACGTCAACGAGTACTCGACCCGTCATGCGGGTCAGGCACCTTTGTTTTTCATGCAGTCAGGCGTTATCTAACGGCCGCAGAGGAAGCAGGTATCGCTAACCGCGAGGCAATTAGTGGACTAGTAGAGCATGTCTCGGGGATCGACCTTCACCCTGTAGCGGTAGCGCTAGCAAGAACCACCTACCTTCTTGCTATAGGAGTAAAGCGACTGCAGAATCGTGTCCCGTTTACGGTGCCGGTCTACCTAGGTGACAGTCTCCAATGGGAGCTGTATCACGACCTCCTAAGCCCCGACGGTATTTCAATAAAAACTAACGACGATAAAGCGCTCTTTGCAGAGAGACTCATATTTCCGCCCGCTGCGATTCAGAGTGTTGAACGCTTCGAGAGTCTTCTAACCGCACTCGTTGATAAGGCAACAACACGCGTACGGGGCTCTGCAAAACCGAAGATCGAGAGCATCCTGAAGAAATATGGACTCAAAGGTAAGGACGCTAAGACTTTAGAGAGCACGTTCAGTCTTCTCTGCGATCTCCACGACAATCAGCGGAACCATGTTTGGGGTTACTACGTCAGGAATCTCGCACGCCCATATTGGCTCACCCAGCCCGAGGGACGGGCCGATCGCCTCGTAGGAAACCCTCCATGGTTGTCGTATCGTTACATGACCAAAGATATGCAAGAGACCTTCAAGAAACGTTGCGAAGAACGCAACCTCTGGGCAGGCGGCAAGGTCGCGACACATCAAGACCTCTCTGGCTACTTCGTTGCCCGTTGCGCAGAGTTGTACCTCCATGAGGGTGGAAAGGTCGGCTTTGTAATGCCGTTAGCTGCGCTCTCGCGTTCCTCCTATGAGGGATTCCGCTCTGGAGCATATGGAACCTTTGCAATAAAGTTTGAGACTGCTTGGGATCTTGAACAAATAACCCCGCAGTTTTTCCCCGTGCCTTCATCGGTTGTGTTTGGTACTCGTTATGCCACCTCGGGGAAAATTCCCTCCAGAGTTAACCAATGGTCAGGGAAACTGCTATCAACTGGCTCGACTCGCTCAGCGGAAGCAGCAGAGAACCTCAAGCAAATCGGCGTTGACAGAGTGACAACAGCGATCGATGACGAATCCCATTCTGAGTATGCACCGTTGTTCCACCAAGGGGCAACGATCGTTCCACGGATGCTCCACGTAGTGGAACGAGTCACAGGCGGAGACCTCTTGGGTATGTCAGCGGGAACGGTGAGGGTGCGTTCGGCTCGCTCCTCTATTGAAAAAGAACCATGGAAGAGTCTCGAATCGCTAGAAGGGACGGTAGAGGAGCAATTTCTCAGCCCACTACATTTGGGATCCACAATCGCTCCCTTCAGGGCATTAGCGCCGTGGGAGTGTGTGCTGCCGTGTGACGACGATGGCCCCCGCTCTCTTGATGAAGACCGCGAACCGTTCATGTACAAACGCTGGGAGAAGGCATCGGGCCTGTGGGATACGCACAAGAGCAAATCAACGAAACTATCTCTGATGGAGAGGATCGACTACCAGTCAGGGTTGAACTCACAATTCCCAATCCCGAGTACTCGGATTGTCTATACGACGAGCGGGACCATACTCGCTGCATCTATCGTGAAAGACGATCGAACGATTATTGATAGCAGCCTATATTGGTCATCGGTCTCTGAAGACGAGGGTCGCTATTTAGAGGCCTTGCTCAACGCCCCTGTCACGACCGAGCGCGTTGCTCCATTCCAGTCAAAGGGCAACTTTGGGCCACGGCATTTCCATAAGTATGTGTGGCGTTTAAGGTTCCCGCTCTATGACTCTTCAAGCCCGCTGCATAATCAGTTAGTTCAAATGGCGGTCGAGGCTGAAGAGATCGCCGCAGCAGTACCAATCCCAGCGGGCCTTGATTTCAAGGCAGCCCGAAAGAAGATAAGGCTTGCACTCGATGCAGAGGTCTTACTGAAACGCCTCGACGAGGCAGTAGTCGAGCTGCTTGATGGCTCTGCGACCTAGCCAAGCATTCCAGTAGTTCATCCGGTGGCAACGAATGCCGAGTTGACCGAGACGCGTCTTTCGCGTCACGAAGCCAGTTCAAAGACTCTTCGAATGAAATAAACGAGTCTTCTGTTAGATACACCAACGGAGAACGAGAGCGTCAGAAACAGCGCATGGTGTTGTTGATCCCCGATTGAACTCTTACTGGTTGGCAGAGGTCATATCCGGGGGATAAAGCTGTTCGTAAAGAATTACGGAAGATTTTAAAGAAGAACGGTCTCCCAATCGAGGGAGAGATCTTCGATAACGCATACAACTACATAAGAGAGAACTACTAGGACTGCCCGCTTACATTCCTAATTTTAATCTTCA
>CALQAT020000073.1:0-8385 GCA_943328625.2 Bordetella parapertussis
CAATCTTTACAAGGAGCAAGAGTCCGAATGAATCTCGCAGCCGAGGGTGGCTACCAACTCTTTCACCTAGGTTCAACCGAATGGGCCTTGCTTTGGGCCTCTGCGGCGACCGCAGTTCTCGCAATCCTCGTTGGCTTCTGGCTGATGCGCGGAGTGCTTGCTGCAGACCAGGGAACTCAGTCAATGATCGAGATCGCAACTGCGATTCAAGAGGGTGCAATGGCGTACCTCAAGAGGCAGTTCCGAACTATTGCTGTGATCCTGATCCCGGTTGCGGTAGTTGTGTTCTTAACCTCGACCAAGGCCGTGCAGCCTCTGGATATGAAAGGCCTAACAGGTAGCGCTGGCCTCTCATCGATGGCGACTGCTGGAACCTTCAGAACCCTTGCGTTCATTGCTGGAGCGTTCATGTCAGGGCTAACTGGTTTCATCGGAATGAGCCTCGCAGTGCGCGGAAACGTTCGTACTGCAGCTGCTGCACGTAACGGCTCAATGGCTGATGCGCTGCGGGTGGCATTCCGCACTGGTGGAGTTGCAGGGATGTTTACTGTGGGCCTTGGCCTGCTGGGCGCAACCATCATCATCATGCTCTTCCAGAACACCTCTTCTGCGATCCTTATCGGATTCGGATTCGGTGGATCTCTAATCGCGCTCTTCATGCGTGTCGGTGGAGGAATCTTCACGAAGGCAGCCGATGTAGGCGCCGACCTAGTGGGCAAGGTTGAGCAGGGGATTCCAGAGGACGACCCTCGCAACCCAGCAACAATCGCTGACAATGTTGGTGACAACGTTGGCGACTGTGCCGGAATGGCCGCAGACCTCTTCGAGTCCTACGAGGTAACCCTTGTTGCCTCAATTATCCTCGGTGTTGCCGCATTCCGTGCGCTATATCCGCAGGACCCCTCGAAATGGGTAATTGGAATTATCTTCCCACTCGCTGCTCGAGCAATTGGCGTGCTCGCATCGATCGTTGGAGTTCTCATGGTGCGTGCATCTGAGAAGGACAAGTCTGCGCTTGCACCTATTAACCGTGGTTTCTTAACTGCTGGAATCCTCTCTGTAGTTGGAACACTTGCTCTTGCGCTCCTATACGTAGGGAACACGGCTGGGTCATACAAAACTGCGGCAGGAAAAGTTGTAACAACGGTTACCAACCCAGGGTGGCGCATGTTCGCAGCCGTGGTAGTTGGATTGATTCTTGCTCAGGTTCTAAGCAAGTTGACCGAGTACTTCACATCTACCGAGCACAAGCCGGTTATTGAGATTGCTGAGTCAACCCGTACCGGCCCCGCAACAGTTGTTCTCTCTGGTACCAGCAGTGGTCTTGAGTCCAGCGTCTGGTCAATCGTTGCAATCGCAATCGGAATCGGTGTTGCAATCGGACTTGGTGGCGGAAACGTGCAGTTCGTTCTCTACCTAATCGCACTCTCCGGCATGGGCATGCTTGCAACCACCGGAGTAATCGTCTCTGAGGACTCCTTCGGTCCGGTCGCAGATAACGCTGCTGGAATCGCTGAGATGTCTGGTGAGTTTAGTGGTGAGGCCGAGAAGATCATGGTGAGCCTTGACGCTGTTGGTAACACCACAAAGGCTGTTACAAAGGGATTTGCGATTGGATCTGCGGTAATCGCAGCGGTTGCACTCTTCGCCTCCTACATCGACATCATCGCCGTGGAGCAGTTTGGCCAGGCCAAGATCGACAGGCTTCTCGCAACAGGTCAGAGCGTTTATCTGAGGGTTCCGATCAACGTCGCGGACCCCAAGGTATTCATTGGTCTACTAATCGGTGGATCTATTGCATTCATCTTCTCGTCTCTAGCGATTCGAGCAGTTGGGCGTACCGCTCAAGTAGTTGTGCAGGAAGTCCGCAACCAGTTTGCTGATGGCAAGATCATGTCGGGCGAGAAGCGCCCCGATTACGGCCCCGTAATCGACATCTGCACAAAGGCATCACTTCGTGAGCTCACCACACCTGCGCTCCTTGCAGTTCTTGCTCCAGTAATCATTGGATTTGGAATCAACAAGTACGCGCTCGGTGCATTCCTTGCTGGAGTAATCCTCACCGGACAGTTGATGGCTAACTACTTCAACAATGCTGGTGGCGCATGGGACAACGCCAAGAAGTACATCGAGGATGGAAATGAGGGCGGCAAGGGCTCAGAGGCCCACAAGGCCGCGATCATCGGTGACACCGTTGGAGACCCCTTCAAGGACACCGCGGGCCCTGCGCTTAACCCGCTAATCAAGGTTATGAACCTTGTGAGCTTGCTCATTCTCCCTGCGATCATCTCGCTTGAGGGTCGCGACACTCGCTTCTTAATTGCAGGCCTCTCCACAATCGTTCTCTTGGGGGCTATCGCCTTCTCGAAGCGTGAGACCGGTGGGATAGAGGCGCTAGACGCACCTGCCGCAACCCCAGTTGGTTAATAGCGCTTAGAAGCCTCGTTCATACGAGGCACCTAATAAGAACTAAGTAAGGAGGGGCCTTCGGGCCCCTCCTTCGCGTTCGTGCCGCTGAATGGAATTAGCAGGCGCCTCTGATAGGTCTCTTGATCTAAGACGCAGACGGCGTCGAGGGAGGTGGAGCTGCTTCTTCATTTCGGTGGCGCAGAATCTCAATCAATGCAGGGATGACAGAGATGAGCACAATCCCGATTAGGACGATCTCGATGTTGTCCTTTACCCAAGGAACGTTGCCCAACCAATAGCCAAGAAGGATCACCCCGAAGGACCACACGAATCCACCGACGACGTTGTAGATCACAAACTGGCGGTAACGCATTCTCCCCACGCCGGCAAGAATGGGGGCAAATGTCCTTATAATTGGGACGAATCGAGCCAGCACAATCGTCTTTGCTCCATGCCTCTGGAAAAACGCGTCTGCCTGGGCAACATATTTTTGCTTGAAGACCTTGGAGTCTGGTCTGCCGAAGAGAGAAGGGCCGACTCTCTTGCCGAATAGGTACCCGACTTGATCTCCGGCAACTGCAGCAAGAAAACACCCGAGCAGAATCCACGCAAGGTTCAAATCTCCCTTCGCGGCGAAGAGGCCGGCGGTGAAAAGGAGAGAGTCGCCCGGTAGAAAGAAGCCAAGTAGGAGTCCAGACTCCGCAAAGATGATCGCTATTAATCCGATTGTGGCGAAGGACCCAAGAGAGTTCAGGAGACCCTCAGGAGTAGGCATCAAACCTAGAGTGGAGGCGGCTCCAAGGTGGTTGGCTAGGGATGAGATAAGGGGCTCTAAGAGGTTGGTCATAGGGCGGCAGACTAGATGCCCCAGACCCGCCCGGCTTGACAAGAGGCACTAAAGCGTGGGACCACTGAAAAAGGAAAGGTCCGTATCGGATTTTTCTATGACCACAGTTTCACGGCCGTTTCGGCCTACCGTCAGGCCTCAATAAACAAGATTTAGGAGAAGCGTTGCCAAATCACCTCGTGATCGTGGAGTCGAAGGCTAAAGCCGAGACCATCGGTAAATACCTCGGCTCTGACTACACCGTCATGGCCTCGTACGGTCATGTTCGGGATCTGCCCGAGAAAGGCTTAGGCATCGACGTCGATAATCACTTCGCCGTTGAGTGGGCACTCCCACAGGATCGCGCCAAGAAGGTCGTCGCCGATATCAAGCGTGCAATGAAGGGTGCTGACACTCTCTATCTCGCAACTGATGAGGACCGCGAGGGAGAGTCGATTGCGTGGCACCTTCTTGAGTTACTCCAGCCAAAGGGAGTTGAGGTACATCGGATGGTCTTCCATGAGATCACTGAGGATGCAATTGAAGAAGCACTTGCGAATACGCGCCAGATCGATATGCGCTTAGTAGAGGCAGCCGATGGGCGACGCATCATGGACCGCCTAGTTGGTTATCTCGTATCCCCGGTTCTATGGCGTCGAGTCCCGAGCGCTCGAAGTGCTGGGCGAGTTCAGAGCCCGGCAGTAAGACTGGTCGTTGAGCGAGAGCGTGCGCGAATGAAGTTCGTAGCCGCTCAGTACTGCGACCTCTCGGCAATCATGAATGCCGCTACCGGTGACGACTCTCGATCCTTCGCAGCGCGCTTAGTTGAGATAGCAGGCCAGCCAATAGCGACCGGGAAAGACTTCGATGCTGATACCGGCCTTCTGCTAGAGACCTCCAAGGCTCGCCAATTGAACGATGCTGAGGCGGATGCGCTTGTAGGTGCTCTTGATGGAGCGGTCTACACCGTTACTTCAGCCGATACTCGTCCATTTACGGAGAAGCCCAAGGAGCCATTCCGCACCTCAACACTGCAGCAGGAGGCCGGTAACAAACTTGGGTTTAGCGCAGGGCGCACAATGTCTATTGCTCAAGGCCTATACGAGCGCGGCTTCATTACTTATATGCGTACCGACTCCGCCAACCTCTCAGAGCAGGCAATTACTGCAGCGAGAATTCAGGTAGCGGAGCTCTACGGGAAGCAGTTCGTTCCGGCAGAGCCGCGCCGTTATAAATCTGGGCGCAATGCGCAAGAGGCCCACGAAGCTATTCGCCCATCCGGTGAGCGTTTTCGCGTACCAGCATCGGTGCGCTCGGAATTAAGTAACGACGAGATGCGCCTATACGAACTCATCTGGATGCGGACCCTTGCAAGTCAGATGGAGAACGCCCGCGGTAATACAGCGACGCTGCGCATCGGAGCGCAGGCTGGGGATGAAGCAGTCGTTTTCAGGGCTTCGGGTAAGACCTATTCTTTCCTAGGTTTTAGAGCTGCCTACATTGACGTCTCTGAGGATGATCCAAGTGCCGAAGAAGCGGAGGCTGTCTTGCCTGTGCTTGCGGTTGGCGACCGAGTCAACTGCTCGGTGCTTGAGGTATCGCCCCACTCAACAAAGCCGCCAGCGCGATTTACTGAGGCGAGCCTCGTTAAAGAGCTTGAGTCGAGAGGTATCGGTCGTCCGTCTACTTATGCCTCGATTATCGACAAGATCTCCTCAACTCGCGGATACGTATACAAGCAAGGCAATGCATTGGTGCCTTCTTGGACTGCGTTTGCAAAGACACAGTGCCTAGAGTCCCATTTTGCGAACCTCGTTGATTACCGCTTCACGGCAACGATGGAGGAGGTGCTCGACAAAGTTGCGGCTGGGGAGGCGGAGGCCGAGAAGTGGCTCGATGAGTTCTACTTCGGTCGAGATACGCCAGGGCTCAAGCAACTTGTCTCGCAGGAGAACCTCGACACCATCAAGATGGAGGTCGTCAACTCAGTCTTCATCGGCAACGACTCAGAGGGTATTCCGATAACGATTCGCGTCTGGAAAAACGGAGCGTCGCTGCATCGCGGAGAAGAAGAGAAGTGCGCGATGCCTGAGGGGGTACTCCCAGACGATCTCACCGTTGATCGCGCTATAGAGATTCTTGCCAAGGGCACCATCGGGCCGCGTGAGTTAGGAATTGATCCTGAGACCGGGCTAACGATCATCGTTCTAACTGGTCGATTCGGACCCTTCGTACAGGTGGGGATACTCGAGCCCGGTACCAAGTCGAAGGAGAAGCCCAAGCGGGCATCGCTATTTGACGGCATGGACCCTGAGACGATTACCTTCGAGGAGGCGCTTGAACTTCTAAGCCTGCCGCGAACTGTCGGCGAGATTGACGGTGAGGAGGTCACAGCCCAGAGCGGAAGATATGGGCCATACCTTAAAAAGGGGACAGATAGTCGAACGATTGGATCCGAGGCGCAGCTTCTAACGATCACGATTGAGGAGGCTGCTGCGATTTATTCCCAGCCCAAGCAGGCCCGTGGGCGCATCTCTAAGCCGCCGCTTGCTGCACTCGGTGCTCATCCTGAGACGGGTGCGCCGATTGTTGTGAAGGACGGAAGATTTGGGCCTTACATAACAGATGGCGCTACGAATGCCACCGTGCCGCGTGGGATCGATCCCGCTGAGGTAACCCTCGAGACCGCCGTTCAGTTACTGGCCGAGCGTGCGGCGCGAGTTGATTCCAACCCCAAGCGCACTATCAAGAAGAAAGCGGTCAAGAAGAAGGCCGTCAAGAAAGCCGTAAAGAAGAAGGCTGTGAAGAAGGCGCTAAAGAAGGCAGCCCCAAGGTTGGCTCAAGGTTCCTCTGAGGATTGAGGAAGATCAACCCACTGATCTATCTCTTGCGCTTCTAGGCTCTCGCTCGAGTGAGTACCGATACCCCTTTCATACCCCAGTCCTCTGAGGATCAGCCGCCTGATCCGATGGCGCTGCGCGGCGTATTCCAGAACCCCGCATTCGTCCGGCTCTGGACCGCGCAGGTTCTCTCGAGCCTCGGTGATTGGGTAGGGCTCTTCGCAATTCTTGCAATCACCGCTCGAGTCTCGAACAACTCTGCAACTGCGGTAAGCCTCGTGATGGTTGCTCGAATGCTGCCTTCGTTCTTCCTCGCCACACTCGGCGGTGTCATCGTCGATCGTTTTGATCGCCGCAAGGTGATGATGTTCGCTGACTTTGGGCGCGCAGCGCTGCTCTGTGTGCTCCCGTTTGCTAACAGTCTCTGGGTACTCGTCGCCGTATCTTTTTCGCTCGAGATTTTCACTCTCCTATGGGGGCCCGCCAAGGATGCTGCGCTCCCGAGCGTTGTCCCGAAAGAACAGTTGGCCAATGCAAACTCGCTTGGTCTCGTCGCCTCTTACGGCACCTTCCCATTCGGTGGAGTCATCTTCTCTGCGCTTGCAGTTATTGCAACCTGGCTAGGCGGGTTTGAGGTACTTAAGTCTCTGGCAGTTGGAAAAGAGACGATCGCCCTCTGGGTAGATGCCTGCACTTTTATAGCTTCGGCCTTTCTTATCTTCAAGCTTCCAATCCCTGCGCCTACTCACAGCGGACTCAAGTTTGAGTGGAACCAAAGCATTAGAGAGATCCGCGAGGGTATGGAGTTTGTGCGCAGCGACCGTCGCGCGCGCGCTGTAATCGTCGGGTTGGGTCTAGGAATTATCGGGGCAGGTGCGATGGTGCCGCTAGGGCCTGTGTATGCCGATGTGGTACTAGGAGGCCCTGCTCAATTCGGTGTGCTCATGACCGCTCTCGGGACTGGAGCCGCAATAGGGGTTGTAACGCTTCTCATGGTTCAGCGCAGAGTTAGGCGCGAACCCGTCTTCGAGATGGGTGTGATCGGTGTCGGCGTTTTCTTGCTTGCGGCGGCGACATTCTCATCGGGCGGATTGGTTGCGCTTATGGTCGCAGGGCTAGGTGCATGCGCAGGTGCTGCTTATGTAACCGGTTTCACGATTCTTCAAGAGCATGTCAGCGACGAACTGCGCGGCCGAACCTTCGCAACCCTCGCAGCTGTCGTTCGACTCTGTTTGCTACTTGCGTTGACCGTCTCTCCACTTCTCGCAGATGTTGCAGATTGGTTGGCTCGACTTTTAATACCAAATCAGGAAATCTCAGTTGGAGCGCTTAACTATGTATTCCCAGGTGTCAGGTTTGCTCTCTGGATCGGCGGGGTGCTGGTGATTGTTGGCGGCCTATACGCACGACTCGAGCTAACAAGACTTGGGCGCGAGGAGGCATCGCAGATACACCCGACGCGCCCAACCTCCCGCTCGTTATGGTCTCCACCCCCAGATGTCTCGAGTCCTAACGCAGATAGTTCTAGCGGCTCCGGTGCTAATGGTTTAGGTTCTACAAGCGAGGGCGTAGTCGAAGCACCTGAACATGAATCCGCGAGCGAAGATAAAGGATCTACTGCATGAGGGGCCGATTTATTGTCCTAGAGGGTGCAGACGGCGTCGGGAAAAGTACACAATCGCGCTTGATAGCCGATTGGATTCGCTCCAACAATGTTGAGGCGATTGAGACAAGAGAGCCCGGAGGCACTCCGTACGGAGTCCGTATACGCGCAATCCTCCTTGATCAGGTAGAGCCACTCGATGCGCGATCCGAGGCGCTTCTAATGGCAGCAGATCGCGCTCATCATCTCGCCGAACTCGTAAGACCAGCTCTTGAGCGAGGCGACTGGGTGATCTCGGATCGCCATGTTCCTTCATCACTCGTATACCAAGGTGTGGCGCGCGGCCTCGGGGTTGACGAGGTTGCCTCCGTTAATAAATGGGCTACAGCGGGTGCGGAGCCTGATCTAGTTGTCGTGCTCGATCTCCCTGATTCAGAGGTAGATGCGAGGCGGGAGGGGCGTGGTGGAGCGAGCGACCGTCTAGAGCTCGAGGGCGATGAGTTCCATGCCTCGGTACGTAATGCCTACCGAGAATTAGCAGTCGATCGTGGCTGGGAGCTTGTTGATGCGAGCGGCGAGCAGGCCGAGGTTGCCGAGCGCGTCATCGCACTCGTAGAGGCCCGCCTTGGGCGTCCCACCCCGTCGTAGGCTCCGTATTCATGTGGGATCAAATCATCGGACAGGAACGGGCAGTCGAGGCATTGAAG
>CALQAT020000074.1:0-8331 GCA_943328625.2 Bordetella parapertussis
AACATCTCAAACGTTGCTCAGCGTGCAGCACTCGCTGCTGTTAGCGGCTCGTTGGAGGCAGTGCATGAGATGAGGGTTGCCTTTGAGCGTCGCGGTCGCAGAATGCAGAGCATGCTCTCCGAGATTCCCGGAGTTCGGTGCATTGAGCCTGAGGGCGCCTTCTATTGCTTCCCATCATTTGAGGGCGTATTAGGGCGAACCCTCGCCGGTCGCGAAATTCTCACGACACTCGACCTAGCGGAGGTCCTCCTTGACGAGGCAAAGGTAGCGATAGTGCCGGGGGAGGCCTTCGGGGCCCCTGGTTACGCCCGACTCTCATTTGCGCTCTCAGACGACGAACTCGAGGAAGGCGTTTCTCGAATCGCTCGGTTCCTTGCGTGAGTAGCGATACCGGCGCGGGTAGCGTCACCCCCATGCCTCCTCGCGTGCTGATAACTGAAGAACTTGCCGAGAGTGGCCTTGAGGCAATGAGGGCAGCAGGTTTCGATGTAGATGTCCAGCTCAATCTTGATCCCGCTGGCCTCCTCGCCACAATCCCCGGTGCCGCAGCCCTCGTTATCCGAAGTGCAACTCAGGTCACAGCTGAGGTCATCGCCGCGGGGACTGATCTAGTTGTTGTAGGGCGTGCAGGCATTGGACTCGACAACGTTGACGTCGCCGCAGCGACTGCTCAAGGTGTAATGGTTGTAAATGCGCCTCAATCGAATGTGATCTCTGCAGCAGAGCAAGCCATGGCGCTTCTTCTAGCGCAGGCGAGAAATACTCCGCAGGCTCACGCTGATCTCGTAAAGGGAGAGTGGAATCGCTCGCGATGGACTGGCGTAGAGCTCCACGGAAAGACGCTCGGCGTTGTGGGTCTTGGACGTGTTGGCGTATTAGTAGCCCAGCGTGCACTCGCATTCGGAATGCGTCTTGTTGCTTACGACCCATTTGTTAGTAACGATCGTGCTCGCCAGCTTGGTGTTGAACTAATACCGACGATTGAAGAACTCTTCGGCGTCTCTGACTTTGTGAGCATTCATCTTCCGAAGACCCCCGAGACAACCGGACTGATTAATGCCGAACTGCTTGCAAAGGCGAAGCCCGGAATTCGAATCATCAATACCGCACGCGGTGGGATTATCAACGAGCAAGATCTTGCTGATGCCATCATCTCCGGGCATGTTGCTGGCGCCGGCCTCGATGTATTCGCTGCAGAGCCGACGACAGAGTCGCCACTCTTCTCGCTCCCTGAGGTCGTTGTTACTCCTCACCTTGGTGCATCTACAGTCGAGGCCCAGGATAAGGCAGGCGTGACGATCGCAGACATGGTTGTGCTTGCACTCCGTGGAGAGTTTGTTCCATTTGCTGTGAACCTTGCTGCTACAGAGGCCAACTCCACAGTGCAGCCGTTTCTGCCGCTTGCAGAACGACTAGGTCGCCTGTTCACAGCAATGGCGGGTGGCACTCCTGATCTCCTTGAGGTTTTCTACGAGGGGGCAATCGCCGATTATGACTGCAGAGTCTTGAATCTGGGGGTTCTGAAAGGAATCCTGGGTCCAGTTGTAGATGAGCCGGTGTCATTCGTGAATGCCCCACAGATTGCGGAGAGAAGAGGTCTTGTACTTCGTGAGACCAAGCGCTCCTCGGCTCGCGACTATGTAAACCTGTTAGAGATACGTGGAACCGTCGCGGGTCGTGAGACTCATGTTGCCGGTACCCTCTACGGCAAGCAGTCGTCTCCGCGTATCGTTGGTATTGACGAGCACATTGTGGACCTTCCCCCGTCAACGCACATGCTCGTAGTTCGTAACTCGGATACTCCAGGGATGATTGGGCGTGTTGGAACCATCGTCGGGGAGGCAGGGCTCAACATCGCAGATATGGATGTAGGCACCGGCCCGAGTGGAGCGGCGGCCCTAATGGTTCTTTCACTTGCCGAGATTGTTCCGGATTCAGTCGTTGACGCACTACGCGCTGAGCCCGGGGTTGTCGATGCCCGGGCAATCGAATTCTCCTGAGAGCACCAGCTAAATAAGCCTATAAAAAAGCCTATTTATGCTTTAGTGCTGACTAGGCCTGCTCCGCACCATTCTGGCGAAGTAGATCTCTAATCTCGGTTAGTACCTCGAGTTCGGTGGGATCGGCTGCTTGCTCCTCCGGAGAGCGGAAGTTGCGAAGTTTTTCGTAGGCCTGTACAACCACAAACAGGGTCGCTGCGATAATCAAGAAGTTCAGCACGGCATTGATAAAGAGACCGTAATTAACGACCCCGCTCCCAAGCGTAAGAGTTAGGTCATCGAATGATGGCTTTCCAAAGATGGCCCCTACTAAGGGCATCACAATGTCGTTCACGATGCTCTCAACTAGGGATTTAAATGCGAGGCCGATTACGAATGCAACAGCAACCGTCACCAAATCGCCCTGCATTACGAACTTCTTAAAGTCTGACCAGATGTTCTTCATGTTGGGTTCCCCTACCTCATCTATTGGTTGTTTGTTGGTTGTACTCTTGCGGTTAGGTACCGAAATCGGCCCCGACGCGTTCAAGTACGCTTAATCTGTGTTTGGTTTATCCTAGGTCTGTTTAATCAAAACTTTAAGGATTGCAATGGTAGGGAATGCTCACCCAGGAATCTTGTTTAACCCGCATGCCTATGAGGCCAGCGAACTTGATGTGGCTTCACGCTCCCTAATGGAGTCGACCATCACGTACTTCGAGTCGCTCGGTAAGAAGCGCATTACTTCAGAGGACAACGCCGGGGTTTGGTATGCAGATTTCTGTAACTTCCTCGCCGAGTCCGGGGCCTTCGCCACGCTTATGACACCGGCTGGATACGGAGCGGAGGACTCTCGCTGGGATACGTGGCGGAACTGTCACTTCAATGAAATTTCGGCGTTCTATAGCCTCGGCTATTGGTATGCGTGGCAGGTATCGATGCTCGGTCTGGGCCCTATCTGGATGGGGGAGAACGAAGTAGCGAAAATGCGCACGGCTGAGTTACTGCGCGACGGGGGCATCTTTGCATTTGGCCTCTCCGAGCAGACTCATGGGGCCGATATCTACTCAAGCGAGATGACGCTCACACCCAACGGCGATGGAACCTATAGCGCTAGCGGAAGTAAGTACTACATAGGCAACGGCAACGAGGCCGCGCTGGTCTCAGTCTTCGGAAAGATCGCGAATGACGACCCCGAGGCCGGTGTTGAGTACGTGTTCTTTGTTGTCAACTCTAAGCACAGCGCCTATGAGTTAGAGAAGAACACTATTCATTCTCCGATGTATGTATCGGCCTTTACTCTTCACGAATATCCGATCACGGACGCGGATGTATTGGTGCGCGGAGCCGAGGCTTGGAATGTTGCGCTCAACACGATCAATGTATGTAAATACAACCTCGGATGGGCATCCATTGGAATATGCACCCACGCTTTATATGAAGCGATAAATCATGCTGGCCACCGCAGCCTCTATGGAGGCTTAGTCACTGATTTTGGTCATGTGCGTCAACTATTCGTAGACGCCTATGCACGCCTCACTGCGATGAAACTCTTTGCGATGCGTGCAAATGACTATATGCGCAGCGCCTCAGATGAAGACCGTCGCTACCTTCTATATAACCCACTTGTGAAGATGAAAGTAACAACTGAGGGCGAGCATGTTGTCGATGCTCTCTGGGATGTAATCGCCGCTAAGGGCTTCGAGGCAGACACATACTTCCAGATGGCTGCACGCCACATTCGTGCACTGCCAAAGCTCGAAGGAACTGTGCATGTCAACATCGCGCTAATCGTCAAATTCATGGCTAACTATTTCTTCGCACCTCAGGAGTATCCAGATATCCCTATGCGAAGAGACGCAACGAACGACTCCTATCTCTTCGAGCAGGCGCCAACGCGAGGGCTTGGGAAGGTTTGTTTCCATGACTGGGAGAAGACCTTTAACAAGTTCGACTCGCTAAATATCTCTATCTTCCGCAGTCAGGTTTTGATTCTCCGCTCAATGCTTGAGGAGGCAGGCCCAGAGGGCTCCCAGGCGCGTGATATCGATTTCTTGCTTGCGCTTGGAGAACTCTTCTCACTAGTTGTTTACGCTCAACTGATACTTGAGAATGTCGAGTTGATGGGGATTAGCGAGGAAGTAACAGAGCAGATGTTCGATGTATTCGTTCGCGACTTCTCAGCGTATGCAACGCGTCTCCACGGAATTTCTGGAGCGACTGAGCGCCAGGCTGAGTTTGCGCTTGCGATGGTTAAGCGTCCAAATGCCGATGCAGAGAGATTCAATGCGGTCTGGGAAGAGGTCTCAGGGCTAATGGATACTTACGAACTCGCGCCCTAAACGCCTCGCGTATTAACGCTTGGCTGGGCGGAGTCCGTCTGCCTCGGCTGCCTCTGCATCTCGATAGCAACGATCAGCGGAGGTGCGCTCATACGATGCCCCTTCGGGGGAGTGAAAAATCTCACTTGAGTGCTTTGCTTTGATTGGATAATTGACCGGGCAGGCACCATCAACTGCTGGGACCCAGGCGGCAGATTTGGATTCATTAGTCGTGGAGGAACGCTCCTGATCTGGAGCCTGCTTGCGAGGGAATAGCGGAACTGCAGGGGGAATTTCGGCTGGCTCACTGGCTGGATTCAGGAGTCTCCATACCCCCGCTCCTGCTGCGACCGCAGTCGCTACTCCGATTAGCCGTCCTATGAATCCAAGAAGTCTCCGCATGGGGATGGATCTTCGCGCGTTTTAAGGGTTCCGTGCTTAGCGAACTCTCTGGTAGGGTCTAAAACATCATGAAATCCAAAGGTTCAATCTCCACCAACACCAGCCTCCTACTTACGTAGCGGTGGGCGCCTCCTAGGTGCTCACCGATGCCTCCTCGTGCCCTTAGGGCCGGGGGGGTTTTTTGTTGGCCTACTGAGGCCCGCATAACGAAAACCGTCATAACCAAGACCGTTATAACCAAGACCGATATAACCAAAACCCAAGACCCGAGTAAAAGGATGAACCCCATGGACAGGGTGAAGATTTTCGATACGACCCTTAGAGACGGCGAGCAGAGCCCGGGTATCTCACTCGATACTGGTGAGAAGCTTGAGATCGCTGAGCAACTGGCGCGCCTTGGTGTCGACATCATTGAGGCAGGCTTTCCAATCGCTAGCGATGGCGACTTTGAGTCGGTTGAGGCCATCGCTAAACAAGTACAGGGCCCCACGATTGCCGCTCTCTCTCGTACTGGTTTTAAAGATATCGACCGTGCATGGGAAGCAGTACGCCACGCCAAGAGCAATCGAATCCATGTATTCATCGCAACCTCTGAGATTCACATGGCCAAGAAACTGCGTATGACACGTGACCAAGTAAAGGTTGAGGCGGCAGCGGGTATTGCACGTGCCGCGAGCTATACGCCTGATGTCGAGTTCTCCCCCGAGGATGGATTCAGGTCTGATCCAGAGTTCATGGTCGAGGTATGTCAAATCGCTGTAGATAACGGAGCGACGACCCTGAACATCCCAGACACTGTTGGTTATGCAATGCCGGGTGATTACGGAGCATTAATTGCCTATGTAATCGAGAATGTGAAGGGCGACTACGTCGTCTCAACTCATTGCCACGACGACCTCGGCCTCGCTGTTGCCAACTCCCTCTCTGGGGTGCTCAATGGAGCGCGACAGGTTGAGTGTGCAATTAACGGGCTTGGTGAGCGTGCCGGCAACGCAGCACTAGAAGAGGTAGTGATGGCGATGCGAACTCGCGATGACCACTTTGGTGGGCTCACGACGGGTATCCAAACAGCTGAGTTGGCTCGCACATCGCGCCTTGTATCTCGCCTTACGGGCTATCCAGTGCAGTACAACAAGGCAGTTGTGGGGCGCAATGCGTTCGCGCATGAGAGCGGCATTCATCAGCACGGAGTTCTCGAGGACCGCAATACATACGAGATTATTGATGCACGAGAAGTTGGCCAGGAGGCCGCACAAATTGTGCTCGGTAAGCACTCTGGTCGCCACGCTTTCGCTGAGACACTCTCGACTATGGGTCTGCGGATCCAAGGCGATGCGCTTAATCAAGCCTTTACGCGATTCAAAGAACTTGCAGACCGTAAGGTGCAGATTACCGATGCGGACCTTGAGGCAATCGTCGCAGAGGAGCTCGGTACCAGTGAGGTGCACCGATTTACGATGGTGAGCCTTGATGTACGCGGCGGCACGATCTCGACCCCAACCGCAGATGTGGTGCTGCGCGATGGAGACACAAACGTTGAGGCGACCGGTATCGGTAACGGAATGATTGACGCTGCAGTAGATGCGATTGCAACTGCTACTGGCTACGTCGGGAAGGTGCTCGACTTCAATGTTTCCTCAGTTACCTCTGGTGGTGACGCACTCGGTGATGTCGTGATCCAACTCGAGGTAGGCGGAACCAAAGCCTCAGGGCGAGGTGTAGCTACCGATGTGGTCGAGGCCTCAGCACGCGCCTATCTGAATGCTGTTAACCGAATTGTGAGGATCCAGAGCCGAGGCCAGGAGCGCGAGCACGACATCGGTCCTTGAGGCTCGGAATCTCGGGTTTAATTGAGTGCTAGATAAATAATAGAGACGCAGGACAAATGCCGCTAACAGGCATCATGAACCCGTTGACGGGTCGGGATTCTCGGGGCCTAAATCAGGGAAAAAATAAAAATAGGTATTAGGGCTCAAGTTTCTCTGGGCCCGGGCCGATATCTCTCGCACAAGCAACGCCAAACCCTTCCGGGGTGGGTACAGGGGCCTAAATCAGGCCAGAAGAACTGTACTCAATCCCTTGAAGATTCCGGCAGCAAATAGCGAAAGACACGAGCCAAATGGAGAATCAAATGAGTTACCACGAGTTCCTTGCTTACCTTTACGACCACGAGACATCACGTGACCTTGCCGTTGGAATTGCCCAGGCAGTTGCAGAGGCTCCGCACCCAGAGTCGAACGACAAGCGTCAAGTATCCCTAGCGGTATAGCCCTTTCTTAGGGCTACGCCCCAACTCGCGGTAAGTGAGTTGGGCGCGTTGCCTCAAAGGCTGTGATCTCATCGGCAAACTTCTCAGTTATACCGATGTCATCTAGGCCATGAACCAGGCGATGAATGTGGTGGTCGTCAAGATGGAACGGCTCCTCCATATCGAGTGACGGCACGCGAAGGATTAAATCCGGTACGTCGATGATTATCTCGATGGTTGGGTCCGCCTCAACCGCACGCATGATGCGATCGACCTCCTCGGGCCCGAGTGTCACCGGTACGAGCCCGATCTTTAAGCAATTGTTCCGGAATATATCGGCGAAGCGAGAAGAGATGATCGCCTTGAAGCCGTAGTCCTCGAGCGCCCATGGTGCGTGCTCGCGAGACGATCCGGTTCCAAAGTTTGGGCCTGCTACAAGAATCCCAGCCCCCTGGTATTGAGGTTGGTTGAGAACAAACTCGGGGTCTTCGCGCCACTCTGAGAAGAGCCCGGCTCCGAACCCTGTGCGCTCAATGCGCTTTAGCCAATCACTTGGAATGATCTGATCGGTATCTACATCCGATCGGTCGAGCGGCACTGCGCGCTCTGTGATGAGTTTTACTGGCTCCATGACATTCTCCTATCTAGGTTTTTAGTTATCGAGGTCGGATGGGATTGCGAAGTGGCCTGCAATGGCTGTGGCAGCCGCGACAGCGGGGGAGACGAGGTGCGTGCGTCCTCCACGTCCCTGGCGCCCTTCGAAGTTGCGGTTCGATGTACTCGCACTGCGCTCGCCGGGTGACAATTTGTCTGGGTTCATAGCGAGACACATTGAGCACCCTGGCTCACGCCACTCGAGCCCGGCAGCGATGAATACATCATGCAGACCCTCTGCCTCTGCTTGATCCTTCACCGCAAACGAACCGGGCACCACCATTGCGCGCATGCCAGATTTGATGCTGCGACCGCGCAGAACATCTGCGGCTGCACGAAGGTCCTCGATACGAGAGTTAGTGCAGGACCCTATGAATACAGTATCGACCTCGATCTCACGCATTGGTGTACCTGGCGTGAGGCCCATGTACTGAAGCGCTCGATACGCCGCATCGCGAGCATCGGGGTCTGTGTACGAATCGGGGTCCGGTACTGAGTCCTCGATGGTGATGGTCTGCCCAGGGTTTGTGCCCCATGAGATCGATGGGCGGATAGTGGCGGCATCGATGACGAGTTCGCGATCGAATACTGCGTCGTCATCTGTCGCAAGCTCGCGCCAGTCTGCGACTGCTTTATCCCAGTCAGCTCCCTTCGGTGCATATGGACGACCCTTGAGATACTCAAAGGTCACTTCATCTGGTGCAACTAGCCCTGCTCGCGCGCCTGC
>CALQAT020000075.1:0-8270 GCA_943328625.2 Bordetella parapertussis
GAGAGCCTGCTGGCAACAACGCAGGTATGACGCTCATCCCCATTATTGAACTCTGCCGATGCTCGCCAGGGCTTGTTACTGCAATGGGCGTAAGCACCGGCCTAGCAGCAGCGACGATCATGAGCCGCGGAACTGTTCGACAGAAAGAGCGTTGGGCGCTCGATCTGCTCACGTTTGAGAAGGTTGGCGCATGGGCGATCACGGAGGCCGACTCTGGTTCAGATGCCTTCGGCCGTATGCAGTCAACAGCGCGTCGTGACGGCGACGAGTATCTCCTAAATGGTTCAAAGACGTTTATTACAAACGGCCCATACGCTGATACCACTGTTTTAATCTGCAAACTCGACGAAGGTAACCCACCCTCGGAGCGCAAGATCCTCTCCTTTGTACTCGATAAAGGCATGGAGGGTTTTGAGCAGACCAAGCCAATGCGCAAGATGGGGATGCACTCATCGCCGACTGGAATGCTCTTCCTCTCGGATGTTCGCGTAGGCAAGGACCGCCTTCTTGGTGAGACCGAGGATGTTCCTTACCGCGAGGGTGCAAAGCAAGCGTTCTCGATTGAGCGTGTTGGTGTTGCAGCAATGGCACTTGGAATCGTTGACCGCTGCCTCGAGCTGAGCATCGCCTATGCAAAGGAGTGCGTTCGTTTTGGTAAGCCGATCGGTGAGCACCAGCTCATTCAGGACAAGTTGGCCCGCATGGAGATGGCGAGATTCAACCTTGAGAATCTTGTTTTCCGCAGCATCGAGAAGTCCGCTGCCGGCGTAGCTCTTGAGCTCGCTGAAGCATCAGTGATGAAGCTCTACTCGGCTCGCGCAGCCATGGAGGTAGCCCTCGAGGCAGTGCAGCTGCACGGAGGAAATGGTTACATGGCCGAGTACGAGGTAGAGCAGTTGGCACGTGACGCCAAGGTGCTGCAGATCTATGCCGGTACCGACGAGATCCAAATCTCCCAGATCGCACGCTCTCTGCTGAGTTAGGCCCTCTCTATTAGGCCCTCTCTATTAGGAGGGGCCTGAGGCTCTAATTGTTGGAGTTTAGAGAGACCCATCGTGTATCTTGTGGGGACCAAACGGGCCAATGTCGTCCCGTCGGTGAATCCAATACCTGAGGTAACTGTTATTCAGGGCTCGAGAGAGTCTGGCGGAGTCTCAGACCCGACGAACGACGAAAGCGAAACAAGCTCCATGGCTCCTTCATACCCAGAACGTCAAGGTCTCTATGACCCCGCATTTGAGCACGACGCATGCGGTGTTGCATTTGTAGTCGATATGCATGGTCGCCGAACTCACGGCCTCGTCGAGAAGGGCATCAATGCTCTCTGCAACCTAGAGCACCGCGGAGCCTCAGGGAGCGAGACAAATACCGGTGATGGTGCCGGGATATTGATTCAGGTACCCGATTCTTACTACCGCGCCGTTGTTGAGTTTGAACTCCCGGAGCCCGGTGCATACGCGACCGGTATCGGCTTCCTACCTTCATCCTCCGCCGAGGCTGACCTTGCGGAGAAAGCAATTAACGCGATCGTCGCAGATGAAGGCCTTGCCGTAATTGGCTGGAGAGAAGTACTAACTAATTCGTCGATGATCGGAGCGTCTGCCCGCGCAGCGATGCCATCATTTCGCCAGGTATTTATCACCGGCTCTGCGCTTAGCGAGACAAGTGGCCTGAGCGGTATTGACCTAGATCGCAGAGTATTTATCGCTCGTAAGCGTGTTGAGCGTGAGGTGCTGTCAGCCACTGGCGAGAAGGTCTACTTCTCGAGCCTCTCGGCGCGAACAATTGTCTACAAGGGAATGCTCACCACTCCGCAACTCAGAGAGTTCTTCCCGGAACTCAGCGACGAGCGAATAGAGAGCTCACTCGCTCTGGTGCACTCGCGTTTCTCAACGAACACATTTCCATCTTGGCCCCTTGCGCACCCATATCGATTCGTTGCACATAACGGAGAGATCAACACACTTAAAGGCAATAGAAACTGGATGCGTGCACGCGAGGCGCTTCTCGCCTCGGACCTCCTTCCAGGCGACCTAGATCGCATCTTCCCAATCTGTGATCCCAATGGCTCAGACTCTGCATCGTTCGATGAAGTTCTAGAACTGCTACATCTCGGCGGCAGGTCGCTTCCACATGCAGTGTTGATGATGATCCCAGAGGCATGGGAGAACCACGAGTCGATGAGCGCAGAGAAGCGAGCCTTCTATCGTTTCCACTCCTCGGTAATGGAGCCATGGGACGGACCGGCTGATATTGCATTTACCGACGGAACTGTGATTGGTGCTGTGCTTGATCGCAATGGCCTGCGACCGTCTCGTATCTGGGTAACGGATGATGGGCTAGTCATAATGGCCTCCGAGGTAGGGGTGCTTGATATAGACCCAGCGCGTATTGTGATGAAGCGACGCCTTGAGCCCGGGCGCATGTTCCTCGTCGACACCGCTCAGGGTCGCATCATTGAGGATGAAGAAATCAAGGCTGGACTCGCGAGTGATCAGCCCTACGCGGACTGGCTCGATGCAGGCCTTGTTCACCTAGATGACGTTCCTTCACGAGCGGCGCTCAGCCCCGTGCATTCGACTGCGATACAGCAGCAGAGACTGTTTGGCTATACGCAAGAAGAGATGCGAGTTCTCGTTGCCCCAATGGCGCGCACCGGTGCCGAGGCACTTGGCTCAATGGGCACCGACACGCCGATAGCAGTTCTCTCCAATCGTGCTCGGCCCCTATACGACTACTTCCAGCAACTATTCGCACAGGTAACGAATCCGCCGCTCGATGCAATACGCGAGGAGTTGGTTACCTCTATCGGTTCAACAGTCGGCCCGGAGTCGAACCTGCTTTCTCCCGGCCCTGAGTCGTGCCGACAGATTGTGCTTCCACACCCGATCATCGACAACGACGATCTAGCGAAACTGCGCTACATCGACGAGGAGGGGGGAGTCGAGGGGTTCAAGCCCGTCACTATCGAGATCCTTTATCCGGTTGCCGGGGGAGGCGCTGCTCTCGGCGAAGCAATTGAGAATGTTCGCCGAATGGCGAGTGACGCTATTGCAGGTGGAGCGAACCTCGTAATACTTTCAGACCGATACGCAGATAAGGACCAGGCTCCGATTCCCGCTCTCCTTGCAACCTCTGCGGTCCATCACCATCTCATTCGAGAGAAGACGCGAACGCGAGTGGGCCTAATCGTTGAGACGGGCGACGCGCGTGAAGTGCATCACCTTGCGCTCCTAATTGGGTTTGGTGCTGCAGCGGTAAACCCATACCTCGTCTTCGATGCACTACGCGACCTCATCACAGATGGACATCTAGACCTCACTCCCCGAAAGGCCTCTAAGCAGTATCTAAAGGCGGCGGGGAAGGGAATTCTTAAGATCATGTCCAAGATGGGTATCTCCACTGTCGCGTCATATACAGGGGCTCAGGTCTTTGAGGCGATCGGCATTAGCGACTCGGTGATTGATGAATACTTCACTGGCACAACTAGTCGCTTAGGTGGAATCGATCTTGATGTAATCGCTGCGGAGGTGGCTCAGCGCCATGCCTCGGCATACCCAGCCCGCCCCCAAGAGCGTGCACACCGAACACTTGAGGTTGGCGGCGACTACCAGTGGCGCCGTGAGGGCGAGTACCACCTATTCAACCCAGAGACGGTCTTCAAACTTCAGCACGCGACTCGAACAGGGCGTTTCGATGTATTTAAGGAGTACACACGCCTTGTTGATGACCAATCTGCGCGTTTGGCGACACTGCGGGGGCTCTTTAGTTTTAAGGGTGGAGTCCGCCCCCCAATCTCGATTGATGATGTAGAGCCTGTCTCGGAGATAGTGAAGCGTTTCTCCACCGGTGCAATGTCTTACGGATCAATCTCAGCTGAGGCCCACGAGACGATGGCGATTGCTATGAATCGACTTGGAGCGAAGTCCAATACCGGTGAAGGTGGTGAAGACGCTGAGCGCTATACGCCCGATGCGAATGGTGATCTGCGCCGCTCCGCTATTAAGCAGGTTGCGTCGGGTCGATTCGGTGTCACGAGTGAGTACTTAGTTAACGCTGATGACATTCAGATCAAGATGGCTCAAGGTGCAAAACCAGGGGAGGGCGGTCAGCTCCCAGGCCACAAGGTCTACCCATGGATCGCCAAGACCCGTCACTCAACTGCCGGTGTGGGCCTAATCTCCCCACCCCCGCACCACGACATCTATTCAATTGAGGATCTAGCGCAGTTAATTCACGACTTAAAGAACGCGAACCCAGTAGCGCGTGTTCATGTAAAACTTGTTGCTGAGGTTGGCGTGGGTACGGTCGCTGCTGGTGTAGCAAAAGCTCATGCCGATGTTGTTCTGATCTCGGGTCACGACGGTGGGACTGGTGCTTCACCGCTTACCTCAGTGAAACACGCAGGCGGCCCGTGGGAGCTTGGACTTGCAGAGACACAGCAGACGCTCCTGCTTAATGGTCTACGAGATCGAATTGTTGTACAGACAGACGGGCAGCTAAAGACGGGTCGCGACGTGATTGTTGCTGCCCTTCTAGGTGCTGAGGAGTTCGGATTTGCAACAGCACCACTAGTGGTTAGCGGTTGCGTCATGATGCGCGTCTGCCATCTCGACACCTGCCCTGTTGGTGTTGCTACGCAGAACCCTGAACTGCGAAAGAAGTACACGGGCAAACCAGAGTTTGTTGTCAATTTCTTTGAGTTCATAGCGGAGGAGGTTCGCTCGCTTCTAGCAGAGCTTGGATTCGCCAGTATTGCGGAGGCCGTAGGCCATGCTGAGATGCTCGACACCGGAAAGGCTATAGATCATTGGAAGGCTGCGGGCCTAGACCTATCGCCAATCCTCTACGTTCCAGAGTTTGATGAATCAAAGCAGGATCGACTCTGTACTAAATCGCAGGACCACGGACTTGATAGGGCGCTAGATGTCTCGCTTATTCAGCAAGCATCTAGTGCATTAGATACGGGTCAGCCAATACGTTTCTCCTCAGAAGTTCGCAACATCAACCGTACGGTTGGCACAATGCTCGGATCAGAGTTAACTCGTCGTCACGGTGGAGCGGGTCTTCCAGATGGAACGATCAGCATCGACTTCACGGGCTCTGCCGGCCAATCCTTCGGTGCATTCGTGCCTAGAGGAATAACGCTTCGCTTAGAGGGCGACGCGAATGACTACGTCGGCAAGGGACTCTCTGGCGGGAGAATCGTTGTGAGGCCTTCTTCGGAGAGTGTGTTCCTCGCAGAGGAGAACATCATCGCCGGCAACGTAATCCTCTATGGAGCAACAGGCGGAGAGGCTTACCTGCGCGGTGTAGTAGGTGAGCGCTTCTGTGTGCGCAACTCAGGTGCTACTGCTGTGGTTGAGGGTGTCGGCGATCATGCATGTGAGTACATGACCGGCGGAAGGGTCGTGGTGCTCGGTAAGACTGGCCGTAACTTCGGAGCTGGAATGTCCGGCGGAGTCGCTTTTGTATATGACCCTGAAGGCAACTTCTACAGGCGGCTGAACCGAGAGATGGTTGACCTTGACGCCCTCGATGAAGATGATCGAGAGTGGCTACGCGACGCAATTGCAATGCACCTAGAGGAGACTGGATCTGCGGTCGGGGAGCGGATTCTTGCTGATTGGCACTCTGAGGTTGAGTGCTTTGTGAAGGTAATGCCTCAGGATTACAAACGAGTGCTCGATGCGGCTAGAACCGCAGAAGAGCGTGGACTCACGGTCGAGGAAGCCATTATGGCTGCCTCGCGCGTATGAGCGGACGGAACTGATATGGGTGAAGCAACAGGTTTTATGAAGTACGACCGAGAGGGCCCTAAGCGGCGCCCTGTCGAACTGCGTCTAAAGGACTGGCGCGAGGTCTATGAGCCTTTTGCCGTCTCAGACCTAAAGGAACAGGCAGCACGATGCATGGACTGCGGTATTCCGTTCTGCCATAACGGCTGCCCGCTAGGCAATCTCATCCCCGAGTGGAATGATCTTGTATATCGCGATGACTGGCGTGAGGCAATCGAACGCCTCCATGCCACAAATAATTTCCCTGAGTTCACGGGGCGCCTCTGCCCAGCACCTTGTGAATCTGCTTGCGTGCTCGGAATCAACGAAGATGCGGTGAGCATCAAACAGGTTGAGGTGACAATTATTGAGCGCGCCTGGAGCGAAGGCTGGATAGAGCCAGTTGTCGCAACTACTAAGACAGGCAAGAAGGTCTGTGTAGTTGGTTCGGGTCCGGCCGGACTCGCCGTGGCTCAGCAACTCACGCGCGCAGGGCACAGCGTCGTGGTATTCGAGCGTGCGGATCGCATCGGTGGCCTTATGCGCTATGGCATACCTGAGTTCAAGATGGAGAAGCGCTTCCTAGACCGTCGCTTGGAGCAGATGGAGGCCGAGGGTACAGAGTTTCGGGTCAATTCAAATGTCGGTGAGAACATCTCGATTGAGTCACTTAAATCTGATTTTGACGCCATAGTGCTTGCGGGTGGATCAACTATCGCACGTGACCTCCCAGTTCCAGGGCGCGAGTTAAGCGGAGTAATGCAGGCAATGGAGTTCTTGCCTCCGGCGAATAGTGTTCAGGCTGGCGACATCTCAGAGCACCCAACCTCTGCCAAGGGCAAGCATGTGGTCATCATCGGTGGTGGCGATACCGGTGCAGACTGCCTCGGCACTGCACATCGACACGGCGCTGCATCCGTGCATCAGTTCGAGATTATGCCGAGACCGCCAGAGGAGCGCGCTGAGAGCACTCCATGGCCTCAATGGCCACTAATGATGCGTACCTCCTCTGCCCATGAAGAGGGTGGGGAGCGCGTCTTCTCTGTCAACACTGAGTGCTTTATCGGCGATGACAACGGCAACGTAAAAGCACTGCGCGCGCATGAGGTTGAGCAGAAGTTTACCGATGGCCGGATGTCTTTCGAGAAGGTTGATGGCAGCGACTTTGATTTGCCCTGCGATCTTGCACTCTTAGCTCTGGGTTTTACCGGCCCGCAGGGTACTGGGATGCTTGAGCAGTTTGGCGTCTCGCTCGACCCACGCGGCAACGTTGCTCGGAATAGCGACTGGGCCACAAATGTCGATGGAGTCTTTGTCTGCGGAGACATGGGGAGAGGGCAGAGTCTTATTGTCTGGGCTATCGCTGAGGGGCGTTCTTGTGCAGCATCTGTAGATACTTGGTTGGTGGGCGAGAGCGACCTGCCTGCCCCGCTGAGCATCTAACGCAGAATGTCGCAGTGGGTTCCTATCGAGCCTGAACCATCAAGGTGGACGATGCCTGATCCGCGCTCGCCCGCCCTCGACGAGATTGTTGGTTACGGCGCTGATCTTGATGCTGGGACTCTGCTTGATGCGTATCGCTCAGGGTTATTCCCGATGCGTGTGGGCCCCGACAAAGTTCTCGCATGGTTCTCTCCGGATCCTCGCTCAGTCATCCCGCTCGGCGGACTGCATGTAAGCCGCACTTTGAAGCGATCTCTTCGTGATTTTGAGATAAGGATAGATACTGATTTCACCGGGGTAATGCGAGCATGTGCGGAGAATAGAGACGACGGCAACTGGATCGATGACGATTTTGTATCCGCTTACGAACGCCTCTTCGAGCTGGGATGGGCTCACTCTATTGAGGTCTGGCAGGGGAGCGACCTTGTTGGCGGTCTCTACGGAGTCTCAATCGGCGGTCTATTCGCAGGGGAGTCAATGTTCCATCGCGTCACAGACGCCTCAAAGGCTGCAATGGTCGCGACCGAGGAGCGCCTGCGCGCAGGGGGAGGGACCCTCTTCGATGTTCAATGGAGTACTCCCCATCTGGAGTCCATGGGTGTAGTCGAGATCGATAGAGACGATTACTTACGCAGACTCGAGAGCGCTATCAACGCTCCAGTTGTCTACTGGGAGTAGCAACCCTACGAAGCGCTTGCCCGGTCTCTGGCAAGCTCATCGAGGAGTTCATACTCTTCGCCCGTGTCTGTGAAGTCCTCAAACTGGATCACGCCAATCTCGGTGAACTTCTCTCGAAGCCAACCATCTCCAGCGTCGAGCAGGCCGAGCTTCTTGCAGTTCGGAACAATCTTGGAGAAGAGGGCTGCCTGGAATGGGTTCGTTCCCTGTGCGCGTACCTTGAAGAGCATCTCGGTATAAGCACGTTTGCTGATACCCATCTTCTCCCAGACGGCATGCATCATCAGGCGGTCGCGCATGCGAATGGCAGCCTCAAATGCAAACTCTTGGCGCTCGCGAATCTCTTTGCCATCGAGCTGCTGGTAGTACTCC
>CALQAT020000076.1:0-8148 GCA_943328625.2 Bordetella parapertussis
GGAGTGAGAAGCCCGGCTGTGGCTGTAGCGCCAGGTTCGTCTGGTTCAGGGAACGTGGATCTAGCTCTTCTCTCGATACAAGTTCAGAACTCCAACGGAACCCCTGTCTCAGGCGCCTCAATTGTCACTTCGCACGCGCCAGATGCAAGATGCTCTACCGGCGAGTCCTACACGATCGGCTCAACACGCTCTGACGGCACGATCGAGATCGCCATACCATTTGGCACTTGGAGCCTCGGCATACTCGGCCGAAGCGTGGTTGGCGGGCCGGCCTCGACCTATCTATCACCGAGCAGTACTGGCAACTCGATCACATTGGTGTTGTCATGAAACGCCTACAACTCTTCAAGAAGCGATGTGTTGGTAAAGACGAGAGCGGCGTGACCCTGATTGAAGCGAGCATCACAACTGCTCTCATGATGGTTGTATTAACGACCATCTATGGCTCATTCTCCTCTACTCAACATGCTTTGGAGAACACAGGGAGTCGGCTCCGTAACCTCGATGAAGCTCGGGTCTTGATAGCTGCAACGACAAAAGATGTAAGAACTGCAGTCCGACTCCAGTCCGGTACATCGCCGTTTCTCGTTGCGGACGCAAGAACTGTGAATTTCTATGCCAACCTCGACACAACGAGTGCTCCTAAGAAAGTTCTGATTTATGTTGATAGCACCTCGGAGCTAATTGAGAAGGTTTGGTCGGCGGATGTCGGCTCATCAGCTCCTAACTACACATTCACCGGTTCGCCCAAAATCCGCTTCGTGGGGCGCTATGTTGCTAATACTGTCGCTGAACCGATATTTACTTTCTATGACTCTGCGGGCGTCGCCTTGGGGACTACCCCACTGAATGCAAGCAACTTGCTCTCCATCAGATCCGTTAAAGTGACTCTCTCGGTCAAGAAAGCTACAACTGGAACGCTTAATCCAGTAACAATGACCAACCAAGTACGTCTACCTAATCTCGATTACGACGCGGTGGCAGGGTAATGAAACGCTTGCGCTCCAAAGCCAACGGTAACGAAGAGCACGGTTTTGCTCTGATCACGGTGCTTGTTAGCACCTTGGCTTTGACGCTCTTAGCGACTGCGATGATTGCCTATGGAACCGGTAGTCAAAATACGTCGCGCCACGATCAAGATTGGAATGCTGCGCTCTCGGCGGCTGAGGCCGGTGTTGATGATTACATCTTTAGGCTCAACGAGAATGATCTGTACTGGCATTACAACTCGGCAAATCTCCCGACCGATGGCAACCAAGCATTCGCAAGCTGGGCATCGGTCCCTGGCGCGACCAATCCGGCAGAGTTTCACTACATTCCAAACACGAGCACCATCGGCACGGACGGGCGGCTACGGCTCACCTCCACAGGCCGAGTCAATGGAATAACAAGAAGCATCTCGGTATCTCTACGGCACCGGAGCTTTCTTGATTACCTCTACTTCACCGATTATGAAACGGTGGATCCTGCGCTTTATACAGGGACTCCTTTTACCGCGGCTCAGGCACAGACCTACTGTGCAAAGTATTACTACGGTGGTGTCGGGAGCCAGCGAGATGTCTCGGGCCGCACTGATTTCTCTGGTGATAGCGACTCGAACGGAGCCTACTGCAGCGATATTCAGTTCATCACCGCAGACACCCTCAATGGTCCTGTGCACTCCAATGACGCGATCCTTCTATGCGGAAACCCTCAGTTCCGCGGAGATGTGACCACATCGTGGACCGGGTCTGGCGGCAAGATGTATAGGGACGGTTGCCCAACTAGCCGCCCTGTATTCGCCAATGTGAACGATCCGAAGCACACGGCAAGCCTCACCATGCCTCCGACTAACTCGACACTCAAGACATCGGTCGCGAGCGGAGCAGAGGGCTGTCTCTACACGGGACCTACGCGAATAAAGCTCAACTCCAACGGCACTATGACGGTGACGAGTCCATTTACAAAACAGACGAACAACACCGCTTGCCCCAAAGCTGGAGCAACCGGTGCCCTGCCGGTAGGCGGAGTCATCTACGTTCAGAATGTTCCGTCAACTACTACCGACGCCAACTACACGAGTGGTTGCCCATACACGGTCAATTCTCGAGTTCACCCGCTAGGCATGCCCATTGCAACAGATCTCAACACATACGGCTGCCGCAACGGTGACCTATTCGTTGAAGGGACCCTAAAAGGGCAGTTAACCATTGCAGCTGAGAACAACATCGTCATTACTTGGCACCTCCTATACCAAGGAGGAACCGGCGGATCCGACCTGCTCGGCTTGGTCGCAAACAATTTCGTGGAGATTTACCATCCTGCAAGTTGCACCAGTGGGAACACCAGTTCATGCAGTTTGAATGCGAATTTTCCAAACGAAACAGCACGGAACGCAAAGCTCACAGAGCCGAATATCTACGCTGCCAATCTCTCAGTGAACCACTCAGTGAGAGTGCAACTATGGGATCGAGGATCCTCCCTAGGTACTCTGCATATACGTGGAATCTTGGCCCAGAGATACCGTGGGCCAGTAGGTACAAACTCGAATGGTTCTGTGGCCTCTGGGTATGCGAAGGATTACGTATACGACCAGCGCCTGAAGTACTTAGCGCCTCCCAAATTTCTAGATCCAGTGGCCTCTCAGTGGGAGCAGAGCACGTGGGCCGAGGTTAAAGCTCCAACCGGTCTTCCAAACTAACGGGAACGCTTGCCTTTAAGTTGTTGAGGACTTCTGTATCACTGGGCTTTAAAACTTAGGAGCCTTCTATCTCATTTCGATCAGCCCAGCGTCCAAAAGTGAACATGGCATAGAGAAATCCGCCAGTGAACACGATCGCGGTAACAATGGTCCCTGCGATAAAGATTCCGGTCTGGTCCATTAAGGCGTCTTGCGGTGCGAGAGAAGAAACGTACCGAGGGCAAGAATCGAAGGAACCCAGATGCCGATGAAAATCCCGTTCAACCTGCCGTTCGTATTATCGCCAGCATTGAAATAGATAGTTACGCTGAGCAAGAAACTTGCGAAGGCAGCGAATAGGAGCGTTCCTTTGAGTATTACTTCAGGCTTCATGGCTTGAAAGTAACACTCTGAACAGGAATTACTGACAATTTCCAGTGTGCCAGATGGCGCATTTGAATCTAAACCGAGATCCTCGGTCTCATTGTTTTGAGAAATCCGCTCTGCGAAATTTGGATCGCTTCTCCATAATTTGGTGTCGAAGGGGGGACTTGAACCCCCACGCCCTTACGGGCACTAGCTCCTTAAGCTAGCGCGTCTGCCGATTCCGCCACTCCGACGTGGAGCCGACACTTTAGCGCGAACCCATCACCGATTCCCTAGCCCGGCGTAACCGGAGAAGATGCCACCGAGAGCATCGACGCTGAGAGCCTTCACGGTGCTGCGGGCGATAAAGCGTGATCGATACTGAACCACGGGCTTGACGGCCACCTGTTGAAGAATGGCCCGCTCTGCCTTGGCGTATAGGCCGGCACGCTTCTTAGGGTCGCCGGTGGTTGAGGCTGAGATGACCAATAGGTCCGAGGCCAGCGACTTGATGTGGGCCACGTTCTCGGGTGCATCAGATGCGAATACGGGGAATAGAAATGCCTCGGCACTCGGGTCAAGTGCCACCCACCCGAGGCGAAATAGGTCGGGCTCTCCGTTCGACAAGAAGTCGTCGTAATCGGATATCGGGTGCGCTCGCGGGGTGGTTTCGATCCCTGCTGCTCGCAGTTGGGCCTGCGCTTCTAGTGCGAGATTTGCCTGCGCTGGCGTATCGTCGTAATCAATGGAGAAAGGCGGCACTCCGCCGGCTGGGAACGCTCTAGCTAATGCTGCCTTCGCTGCAGCGAGGTTGAAGTCGCAGATGTTTCTGCAAGGGTTCTCTCCATGCCCTGCCACAGTCTCAGGCAGAACACCATTAGCCACCCCCACCGTTGGCCCAAAGGTTTTACGGACCAAGGAGACCGAATTAAGAGCACGAAGAATGGCCTCCCGGAAATCGACATTTGCGAATTTAGGATTCTCAAGGTTCAGCGCGTAGTTAGAGACCGCTACATAGGGAGCAGATACCGGCCGAAGCCCACCTTTGAATGTTGTTCCTGCCTCGCGAGTGATCGCTGCAATATCTGCCTTACCCGCCTCAACAGCGCGCCTCGCCTCATCGGCAGACTCGAATTTGGTAATGCGAATCTTTCGAGCTCCGGGACCTCGAAGCCGAGTCATCTCCCAATCGCCCTCTGTAGTGCCTGAGACGCGATAGGGACCGGTGCCGAAAAGCCCTCCCGGTTCGTCCGCATCTGGGGCGACTATCCCTAGCCCGGGGTGGCCGAGCGAAATTGGGAAGGTTGCATCGGGCCTTGAGATGTTAAAAACAATGGTCGTTGCATTCTTCGCCACTATTCCAGCTACTGGACCACCTGCTGCGTGCGCCGCTTCGTAACCAACTACTTCGGATAGGAGTCCGGCGATTGGCGATCGCGTCCCAGGCGCCACCACCCGCTCTAGCGAAGCTTTTACATCAGCGGCGCCGACAAGCGCACCTGCTGAGAACCGTGCACGTTGATCAATATTGAATGTGAAGGATGTCTGCTCCTTGTTTCCGCGCCACGATCGAGCAATGCCTGGAATCACTTCAGAAGTGTTCGGGTCGAGTTGCACGAGAGGGAGGCTTATCAACTCGGCGAGCGATATTGACTCAGGATTTGAAGCGACGGCAGGATCAAGTGTCGTGGTAGCAGAGACAGCGAACCTCAGAAGGCCTAAACGTTTTGGGGTCTGCTTTGACTTCCCTGTGCTGCAACTAAGGGAGGAGAAGAGCGCTGCAGTTACGCAGATAGCGCTAAACGCACGCCTTCTCCATAGCGGGCTCAGAGCACTACCTCTGTAGTTGAGAAATGGCACGCTGATACCTGTACCTCGCTCAAGCCATGCGGGGCCAAATCCGGGGCAATCTCGGAGCATAAGTCCTCGGCCTTCCAGCAACGCGTGCGGAACCGGCACCCGCTTGGAGGGTTGGAGGGGCTTGGAACATCGCCTTCAAGTATGCGTCGCTTACGCAGGCGTTCTTTACGCGGATCAGGGATCGGCACTGCGCTAAGTAATGCCTGCGTATAAGGGTGCTGTGGATTTTCGTAGACATCATTTGCTGGACCCATTTCGACGATCTGCCCTAGATACATTACGGCGACTGTGTCGCAGATGTGTCGCACTACAGATAGGTCATGTGCAATAAAGACATACGCCAACCCCAACCGCTCTTGAATATCCTCAAGGAGATTCACAACCCCAGCTTGGATACTTACATCAAGCGCTGAGACGGGCTCGTCGAGGATCAATAGCGATGGTTCGAGCGCAAGTGCTCGTGCTATCCCGATTCTCTGTCGCTGCCCTCCAGAAAACTCGTGGGGAAAACGAGTCGCGTGCTCAGGATTTAGGCCAACTAGCTCCATCAAAGACCTGACTCTTGCGTCCCCGCCGTCGCTGTATCTCCCATATATGCGAAGCGGTTCGGCAATTGTCGAGTGAACAGTCATTCGCGGATTTAGTGACGCATAGGGATCTTGGAAGACCATCTGCATTCGCGCCCGCAGTGCTCTAAGTCTGCGTCCGTCAGCCTTCGTGACGTCAACGCCTTCAAACTCAATCGAACCGGAGGTTGCATCGATGAGCCGAGTGAGCATCCTTCCAGTAGTCGATTTTCCACACCCTGACTCCCCGACTATTCCGAGGGTCTCGCCTGGACTCACTGAGAACGAGACCCCTGAGACGGCCTGAACCGCTCCTGTTCGACGACGGAGGAACCCGCTACGAATGGGGAACTCTTTAACTAGGTTCTTGACCTCGAGTATCGGAGTTCGGAGAGAGGGGTCGTTCATGTCTTGACACTTAGAAGTTTGACAGCTTCGTCGGGGAAGTGACAGGCAGCCATGTGTGCTGAGCCGAAATCATCGAAACTCGGCTTCTCGTTGAAGCAGCGCTCCTGATCGGCCACTGGGCACCGTGGATGAAAAGCACACCCAGACGGAACAAATACCAAACTAGGCGGCTGCCCATGAATGCGGTAGAGCCGAGAGCTGGAGTCAGCGCGTCGGTCAAGCCTTGGAAGAGACTCAAGTAAGCCAGCGGTATACGGGTGTTTGGGCTCGTAGAAAATTTCATCGACGGTACCGATCTCTGCCTGTCGGCCTGCGTACATCACCATCACCCGATCTGCAGTACCAGCAACGACACCGAGGTCATGCGTGATGAGCATCACGGAAGTACTTGTTCGATCCTGTATGCGTCGAAAAACATCAAGAACCTGAGCCTGAATTGTTACGTCAAGAGCTGTAGTTGGCTCGTCGGCGATGAGCACAGCTGGATCGTTAGCAAGAGCCATGGCGATCATGGCGCGTTGGCGCATTCCGCCGGAGTATTCATGAGGGTATTGCCCAGCGCGCTCGCCAGGGTCAGGAATCCCCACAACCTCGAGAAGTTCAATCACTCGGCCCTTACGCTCAGACTCCGATGCCCCGTTCTGATGCACCTTGAGAGCCTCGAGTATCTGAGCCCCAACAGTAATTACAGGGTTCAGAGCAGCCAAGGCATCTTGAAAAATTACTGAGATTTCGGCTCCGCGAATACTTCGCATCGATTTCTCAGATTTGCCTAGGAGCTCCTCACCTCGAAATTTAATGCTCCCCTCAACCACTGCATACTTCGGAAGCAACCCCATTATCGCCATTGCAGAGACGCTCTTGCCCGAACCGCTCTCACCAACAATCCCGAGAGTCTCGCCCTCAAAAAGGTCGTAGGTAACACCATCAACGGCTCGCACGAGACCATCAGACGAAGGGAACGAAACGTGGAGATCGATTACCTCGAGAACCGGCTTCGATGTCATCCGTTGCTCCCGTAAGGATCTAATGCATCACGGAGGCCATCGCCTAGAAAATTAACTGCGAGAACAGTTATGAGAATCATCAACCCTGGGAAATATATGAGGTAAGCCTGAGGAGTTCCTACATACCCACGAGCACTACTGAGAAGGTTCCCCCAAGAAGTAGCCGGTAACTGCACCCCGAAACCAAGATAAGACAGCGCGGACTCAGTGAGAATTGCACCTGCAACTCCAAGAGTGGCCCCAACCAATATCGGACCTAAGCAGTTAGGGATGATGTGGCGGAATACAACCCGCATCGGGCTGGCCCCAATCGATCGTGCGGCCTCAACGAACTCCCGCTCTCTTAACGCGAGAACTTGACCGCGAACGACACGCGCCTCCCCCATCCAAAAAAGCGCTGCAAGCGAGAGTGCAATAACAACCTGTGTTGATCCAAAACCTTGAATAGCGATCGCCAAAACAACTAATTGCGGAATCACTAAGAACAAGTCAGTGAGGCGCATCAAACCTTGGTCGGCCCACTTACCGAAATAGCCAGAGATCGCCCCTACAACCGTTCCAAGAAGGGTGCTTAAGAATGCAACCGTTAGACCAATCCGGAGCGAGGTGCGCCCCGCATAGAGGATCTCGCTAAGCATGTCTCGACCAAGCTCATCGGTGCCAAGCCAGTGGTGCGCGCTAGGCCCCACGGCTCCGACTGCTAGATCCTGTTGGTTCGCCGGAAATGGTGCGACCAGATTTGCTGCAAAACAAGCAAAAATCAAGAGAATCAATAAAACCAGCGAGAATAGTGCGAGCCTGTGCTTCAGGAATCGCGACCGAAAAAGCTGCCACTGCGAGCGTGGCCTCGGGCCGTCTAACGCCCCGATTCCAAGCTCGGCCCCGATTGGCATCGAGGGGCTTCCACCCACGAGCCCCAGGCCCTCTAGAGGCTGCGCTCCTTCGCGTGAATCTGTACTCATGCGACACGCACTCTAGGGTCAAGCCAGCCGTACGCGAGATCAGCTATCAGGTTAAATAGAAGCACGAAGAAAGCGGCAACCACGGTCCAGGAGGTGAGGACCGCAGCATCTCCATTAGTAATTGCCTGTACAAAAATTCGACCCATCCCTGGTATCGAGAATATCTGTTCGGTAATCACCAATCCTCCGAACAACAATCCGATATCAAGTGCCATCACGGTGACGACTGGAATGAGTGCGTTACGAAGAGCGTGCCTCATAATTACCTGACGCCTAGGCACCCCTTTAGCGCGAGCTGTTCTTATGTAGTCCGAGTTCAA
>CALQAT020000077.1:0-7782 GCA_943328625.2 Bordetella parapertussis
CGAGGTCTCCTACTGCTTGGTCACTGATGGCGATGCAGGGGGATCTGATAACACGATTACGCGCGCCGAGATGGGCCAGATCCGCAGGCGCGAGCAGACAGATGCCGCCGCGAAGGTTGGGGTAACCGATCTGCACTTTCTTGCTCACTCAGATGGACGCGTCATGGCCTCGATCGAACTGCGCCGCGACCTCTCTCGCGTTATTCGGATGGTCAAGCCAAACAGAGTGCTTATCCAGTCGCCCGAGCGAAACTGGGATCGCATCTACGCAAGCCACCCAGATCATCTTGCTGCCGGCGAAGCAGCGATGGCTGCGGTCTACCCAGACGCTCGTAACCCATTTGCGCACCCAGAGTTACTAGAGGAGGGATTTGAGCCGTGGGCTGCACGCGAGGTCTATGTAATGGCGCACCCAAACTCGAATACAGCAGTGGATATTACGAGCGCGATCGACCGCAAGATCGCTGCCTTGATGTGCCACGAGAGTCAGCATGCTGACCCAAAGATGATCGAGACACTTGTTAGAGAGTGGGCTCGGGCAAACGCTGGGCTTGCTGGTCTTGATGACGAGAGACGCGCCGAGATATTCCTGTGTGTCGATACTGCATAGCCGCGGCGTTCTCTAGAAAACTAGAAACCTCTCGAGCTTAATAACCGGGAATACCCTTTAAAAAGGCTCTCCACAAGCTTCTAGAGAGCGGCTTTTATCTCGGCAACAACCTGTGACCATGCTCCAGGATCGCTCTCATACGGCGCATTGATCGATACTCGATTCACTACCCCAAGTGTGCGCTCTAGTAATCCGGGTGCGACCTTCTTGAGTTCGCCACGCACTGCAAATAGATCAAGCACTTCATCGTTGATGATTCCAGGCATATCTGCCCAGTTGCCCTCGCGTGTCATGCGGTGCAGCACACCTTGAATCTCTCCTAGGCCGTGATGCTCAAGCACTACGCGGTATGCCGGGGTAGATGCATAGAAAGCGATCTGAGTTCGCACTATCAGCTCGGCAGTAGCGAAGGCTTCATCAGTCTCTCCACTAATAACCATTACCGGCCAGGTCAGTTCAAGATCTTCTACTGAGCGACCAGCACGCTCGGCTCCGCGTGTGAGAGCGGGGAGGGTTACATCTCTTACGAACTCGGGTGTACTAAACGGATGAATCAGAAACCCATCGGCTACCTCACCTGCAACCTCTGTCATCGCAGGCCCAACGCCAGCGAGGTGCACCCGCGGTTTGCCAAACTCGCTTGGCCCAGGATCGAAGAAGGGAGTCATCAGCGTGTGTCGATAATGCTCGCCCTCAAAATGCAGAGGTGTGCGGTCTTGCCATGCGCTCCAGATCGCTTGGAGCGCCAGAACAAACTCGCGCATGCGCGCAGCGGGTTGCGACCAAGGCATAGAGAAGCGGCGCTCGATGTGCGGCTTCACCTGAGATCCAAGGCCGGTAATCATGCGCCCGCCTGAGAGGTCATTTAGGTCTCTAGATATGTTCGCGATCGTCATTGGGTTGCGGGCAAAGGCGATCGCCACTGCAGTCATCAACTCAATGTGCTCTGTGTGCTCGGCAGCTAGGGCAAGAGGGAAGAACGGATCATGTGGCCCCTCGAAGGTAAATGCGCCGTCATAACCAAGGGACTCAATCTTGCGGGCCATCTCGGGTACGGAGTTGAGCCCAAGGGCAACGAGGGGAGCGTCTACCTTCATGGGGCGGAGCCTACGGCCCGGGCATAGGGCAAGGTGGAGTCGCCCTGTACGCTTGGAGCCATGACGACTGAAGACCAGACCCCCAACCTGAATACCCCCAACATCAAGACCCCCAACATGAAGCCCCGCAGCGGCGAAGTTACCGACGGTATGTCGCGCGCCCCGGCCCGGGCGATGCTGCGCGCTGTTGGTATGACCGACGACGACTGGGGCAAGTCTCAGGTAGGGGTGGCTTCATCTTGGAACGAGGTGACGCCTTGCAACATGCCTCTCGACCGGCTCGCCAAGCGCGCTAAGCAGGGCGTGCGAGACGCAGGCGGATTCCCGCTCGAGTTTGTGACGATTGCAGTCTCGGATGGAATCTCTATGGGGCACGAAGGCATGCGCGGCTCGCTAGTTAGTCGCGAGATTATCGCCGACTCTGTTGAGTGCGTGATGCACTCTGAGCGCTTCGATGCTCTTGTGAGTTTTGCCGGTTGCGACAAGAGTCTCCCAGGAATGTTGATGGCAGCTGCACGTATGGACCTCCCATCGGTCTTCGTCTATGGAGGATCGATTCTCCCTGGTCACCTTGGGGATCAGACCCTCGACATCGTGAGTGTCTTCGAGGCAGTAGGGGCATGCGCCGCTGGCACAATGACTGAGAATGAACTTGGCGAGATCGAGCGCCGCGCCTGCCCGAGCGAGGGATCCTGCGCCGGAATGTTTACTGCCAACACCATGGCATCAGTCGGGGAGGCGATCGGAATGTCGCTCCCGGGGAGCGCGTCACCGGCTGCGGTTGACTCTCGCAGAGATGATTTCGCGTTCGAGAGTGGCCGCGCTGTTATGAACCTCATTGCCAACGATATCCGCCCTCGCCAGATCATGACCAAGAAGGCATTTGAGAATGCAATCTCGGTTGTAATGGCATTGGGTGGTTCAACCAACGCAGTTCTTCACTTGCTCGCAATCGCCCATGAGGCGCGTGTTGAGCTTGATCTTGAGGACTTCAACCGCATCGCAGCGAGGGTTCCCCACATCGCCGATACGAAGCCTCACGGCAAGTACCACATGACGGACATTGACCGTATCGGTGGAGTCCCTGTGGTTATGCGCGAACTGCTTAATGCTGGGTTGCTTCATGGCGACTGCATGACCGTTACGGGAAAGACGATGGCTGAGAACCTTGAGGCGCTCGACCCTCCAAAGCCCGACGGTGAGGTTGTACACGGGCTCAACGACCCGATCAATGTGCATGGCGGTATAGCCATACTTCGCGGATCGCTTGCTCCCCAAGGTGGAGTGGTAAAGGTTGCAGGGCTAGATCACCCGCACTTCGATGGAACTGCGCGCGTGTTCGACGGGGAGGCACTCGCCATGGAGGCGATTCTCGCCGGCTCGATCAAGGCCGGTGACGTCGTTGTGATCCGTTACGAGGGTCCAAAGGGTGGACCCGGGATGCGCGAGATGCTCGCTGTGACCGGCGCCATGAAGGGTGCGGGGCGCGGAGGCGACTCGGCACTCATTACTGACGGCCGATTCTCGGGTGGAACCCACGGTTTCTGCGTAGGACATATCTCTCCAGAGGCAGTCGATGGTGGCCCAATCGCGTTTGTGAAAGATGGCGACCGCATAGTTATTGATGCGACCAACTACAGCATTGATCTTCTCGTTGATGAGGAGGAGCTTGAGCGCAGGCGCGCCGAGTGGGTTATCCCTGAGCCTCGCTACAAATCAGGTTTCTTGGCCAAGTACGCGCGACTTGCTCAGGGTGCTGAGCTCGGTGCGATTACAAATATCTAGTCCTGTGATCTCTCAGGAAGCAAGGCTCGCTCGCAGAAAGCGAAGATTTGCGCGTTTCCTTGGGCTAGTCGTCGTAATAGCCGGAGTTATAAACATCCTCTCCGCGTTTACCCCGTCTCTCCGCGATCGCTCATCGCTCATCACCTCTGCTTTTGGCGAGTCGTTTAGTGAACTAGCGGCTGGCGCAACAGCTCTCATTGGAATTGCGCTTGTCCTAGTTGGGCGTGGCCTTATGCGACGGCGACGAGCATCATTCCTAATCGCTCTGGGTCTGCTCGTCATCTCGATTGTCACTCACCTGGTTAAGGGGCTTGATATCGAAGAGTCGATTGTGATGATGGCGGTCGCTGTAGTGCTGGTGCGTAGCCGCGGCATATTTAACGAGCAGGTCCCGCGCGCTAGGGCCACGAGCGTTCTGCGTTGGGCTCCACGAATCCTTGCGATCACTTTTGTATACGGGTTGATGGGGCTCTTTCTGCGGCGGGCCTCAATTACGCCCGACCCTACGCCTTGGCTCGCGATTAGGGACGTCTCCGCCCGGATAGTTGGTCTCTCGGGTCCTCTGACGGTAAGCGGATCATTCGGGGTTTGGTTCCAAGCCTCTCTTACAGTTCTTGGAGTCCTATCGATCCTGAGCATCGTTATTCTGGCCCTTGCTCCGGTAGCAGACCGCTTTGTTGTCCATGAAGAGGATCGTGAGAAGGTCAGAGGGCTTGTCCAGCGATCCGACGGTGACACCCTAGATCCGTTTGCTCTGCGCCACGATAAGCGATATGTATTCTCGGGCGATCACCGCGCTGCAGTTGCTTATCGCTATATAAATGGCGTAGGCCTAGCCGCGGGTGACCCTGTAGGCGACGAGGCGAGCGCTGGCGACGCGATCCGTAGGTTTATTGCCCGCTGTGATGCTCACGGCTGGAGGCCTGCCGCCATAGCGGTGCGTGGTGACCGTCTTGATTATTGGATTGAGGAGGGAATGCGTACTCAGTACTTAGGCGACGAAGCAGTTATTAACGTTGCCGAATTCAAACTCGATGGCCGACCGATGCGCCCAGTGCGTCAAGCAGTCTCACGTACGCGTCGGCACGGCATAACAACTGAGATACATCTCGAGGGCGGCCTAGACCCAACGCTGCGCCGAGCGCTAAGAGGCATATCCGCTAAACATCTAGACGGTAATCCTGAGCGCGGATTCTCAATGGCTCTCGATGGACTGCTCTCAGGTAGGGATGCAGACTGCGTCATTGTTGTAGCGCGCGATCCAAGTGGTGAGCCCTTTGCATTTCAACGCTATGTACCGTGCCGCGATGGTCGCGGTTTATCTCTCGATGCAATGCGTAGAGACCAGGTTGGCCCCAATGGTGTCAATGAACTAATGATCGTGGATGCCGTCGAGTGGGCAAGAGGCAAGGGCATCGAAGAGGTCTCTCTGAACTTTGCTGCGTTCAAAGGGCTGATCGAACCTGATGCGGATCGCGATCTTCGCGATGCTGTGACTGCATGGTTTGTACGTCGCCTTGACCCGTATTTCCAGATCGGCTCTCTGCTCTCATTCAATTCAAAGTTCCTGCCTAGATGGGTCCCTCGGTATCTTGTCTATCGAGCAGCGGGGGATTTTGCTCCTGTGAGCCTTGCGGCTGCCAGCGCCGAGGGGTTCGTGCCACTTGATCGTCGAAGTGATGAGGAGCTCGTTGGGGCCAGTAAGGGTTTGAGTGCTGCTGACTCAGATGAGTCTCCGGAGAGAGTTGCGCAGCCCCAATCCTGAGCGGGGGGCATCGAGCGAGGAGCCACCGGGTGGGGGTGACGCCTCGGATGGCCGCTGAAAGGCAGAGCATTAAGCAGATCAAGCCCTGCTGAGCCTCAAATACTCTCTAATTGGTGCAAGAAATGTTTTGCTTGATTACGGCTTGCGGATTAGCCCTTGCTGTGGGCTAAGGTATGGGTCTTATGCGTTTACAGACCCGAGTACTTGTAGTTCCGTAGCGCCCGCGCCCTCCCGGCGCGTGTGCGCTACTTTCCCGCCCCTCGCAGATGCGAGGGGCGTCGTGTTTCCCGCCCCAAATATTTAAATCCCCAAAATAGAAGCCTCAAAATAGAGCCCCCAAAATAGAGATAGAGAAGGAGTATCGATGAAACTCACCGGAGCCCAAGCCCTGATCAAGAGCCTTGAATTAGAGGGTACCGAGGTTGTATTCGGTCTGCCCGGCGGAGCGATTCTGCCTGTCTATGACCCGCTCATTGACTCATCGATTCGCCACATACTCGTTCGCCATGAACAAGGCGCGGGCCACATGGCGGAGGGCTATGCGCACGCCACTGGTCGCCCTGGTGTCGCGATTGTTACGAGTGGCCCTGCTGCGACGAACATCGTTACCCCGCTATGTGACGCCTATATGGACTCGATCCCTCTTGTTGTTATCACGGGTCAGGTTCCATACTCAGTTATTGGTACAGATGCATTTCAGGAGTGCGACACGGTCGGCATCACAATGCCCGTCACGAAGCACAACTGGTTGATCACCGACCCGGCTGATATTCCAGAGATTGTTCGTGAGGCGTTCCATGTCGCAACCACTGGTCGCCCTGGCCCTGTTCTCATTGATATTCCAAAAGACATTGCAATCGACTCAATGGATTGGTACTGGCCAGACTCGGTTGACCTCCCCGGCTATAAGCCCACTAACAAGATCAGCACCAAGCTCATCAAAGATGCAGCGCGTCTTATGGGGACCGCTAAGAAGCCCGTCATCTACGCCGGTGGAGGAATCCTCAAAGCACGTGCTGCTGAGGCGCTGCGTGAACTCGCAGAGATGACAGGTATCCCTGTCGTCACAACGTTGATGGCACGCGGAGCATTCCCAGACCGCCACGACCTATGCCTTGGTATGCCAGGCATGCACGGTAATTATACCGCTATTACGGCCCTCCAAGAGGCTGACCTGCTCATAGCGCTCGGCTCTCGTTTCGATGACAGGGTTACCGGCAAGGTCGATGCATTCGCCCCCAACGCAAAGATCATCCACGTCGATATTGATCCAGCCGAGATCGGGAAGGTTCGTCGTCCCGATGTTCCGATTGTTGGAGACTGCCGTCGAGTTATTGAGGAGTTGGTCAAGGCGGTTCGCTCTGACCTAGAGAAGCGTCACTGGCCAGACCTCATTCCATGGTGGAGCGAGATCCGCACCTGGCAGAGAGACTTTCCGCTCTATTACGAGCAGGAAGAAGACGGCCCGCTCAAGCCACAGTTTGTTATCGAGAAACTCAGAGACCTCTCACCCGACGACACAATCGTGGCCTCCGGTGTTGGCCAGCACCAGATGTGGGCTAGTCAGCATTGGAAATTTGATTATCCGTATACATGGGTTAACTCAGGTGGGCTCGGAACTATGGGTTTCTCTGTCCCTGCGGCAATCGGTGCAAAAGTTGGGCGACCCGACCGCACAGTTTGGTCCATTGATGGTGACGGTTGTTTCCAGATGACCGCTCAAGAGTTGGTCACCGCTAGTGCTGAGCAGATCCCGATCAAGGTTGCGATTCTCAATAATGCATACCTTGGAATGGTTCGCCAGTGGCAGGAGATGTTCTACGAGGAGCGTTACAGCGAGGTCTACCTCTCTCCCGACCTCCCCGATTATGTCAAGTGGGCAGAGGCGATGGGCTGTGTTGCGTTCCGTGTTGATGCTCCAGAGGATGTTGCACCAACAATTGAGAAGGCGAATGCAATTACCGATCGTCCCGTGGTCATTGACTTCCGCACTGATTACCGTGAGAAGGTCTTCCCGATGGTCCCCGCCGGCGCATCTAATAGTGATGTGCTACCCGGCCCGACCCCGAATGGAGCAAAGTGATGGAGCAGCATCATCACATTCTGAGTGTCCTCGTTGAGAACAAGGCTGGCGTCTTATCGCGAGTCGCTGGATTGTTTACCCGCCGTGGTTACAACATCTTCTCTTTGGCAGTTAGCCCGACCGAAGATGATCGATACTCGCGTATGACTGTTGTGGTTGATGGTGACTCCTCTCCAATTGAGCAGGTCACTAAGCAGCTCAACAAACTCATTCCAGTCATTGAGATTCGCGAGTTGGCGGCCTCCGATGCGGTTGAGCGCGAGTTGCTCCTCGCTACGGTCAAGGCCGGCCCAGAGGAGCGATCACACCTGATCGACCTCGTCTCGATCTTCGATGGACAGGTCATCGACGTCGGGGTTGCCTCGGTTACCGTCATGGTCGCTGGTACCCCTGACGGTCTCGATGCTGTCGCAGATCTCCTTGCTCCATACGGGATTTCGGA
>CALQAT020000078.1:0-7703 GCA_943328625.2 Bordetella parapertussis
ACGCGCCCAGTATGCGCACGCCACCACATTCCATCCTGGGTCTCCTCTAACGACCCGCCATCGCCTGGGCCCGAGAAACCGTTCTCAAAGTCATGCGGTGGGCGCGCAATCGCTGCGAGCGGACTCGTCTCGGTCATTCCCCATGCCTGAAATAGCGTGATACCAAACTCTTTATCGAACGCCTCAATCAGCGAGCGAGGAACCGCAGACCCTCCACAGATGATCGTGCGTATCGAGGAGAGGTCTACGTCAGCAGTACGCGAATACCTAAGAATGTCAGACCAAATTGTTGGGACGCCCGCAGAGTAAGTCGGGCGGGCATCGCGAATGAAGCGCGACAGAGGCTCAGCCTGGAGAAAACGAGCAGGCATCGCTAAATCTGCACCGACCATCCATGCTGCATAGGGAAGTCCCCAGGCATTTGCATGGAACATAGGGACAATCAGAAGGATTCTCTCCTCTTCAGCGATAGCGTTGGTCTGCTTAAAGCACGCTGCCATCGAGTGGAGAACAGTTGATCGGTGCGAATAGACAACGCCCTTGGGGTGCCCGGTAGTGCCGCTGGTGTAACACATCGCTGCAGCAGAGCGTTCGTCTACCTCAGGCCAATCAAACCCAGGCTCCTCTTGCGCAAGGAGATCCTCGTAGCGAAGGACATCGGCACCTCGACCAGCAGCCTTCGCACCAGCGAGGAGCGGAGCAAGAGCGTCGCTATCTGCATCGCCGATCAAGATGTAGTGCTCCACAGTCAAGAGTTGGTCGGCTAAAGGCGCGATCAACGGAAGCAGGCTTGCATCCAAGATAATGATTCGGTCCTCGGCGTGATTCACGATGTAGGTCAGCTGCTCTGGAAAGAGCCTCAAGTTAAGGGTGTGCAGCACTGCGCCCATTGCAGGGATTGCAAAGTAAGCCTCAACATGCTCTTGGTGGTTCCAGCAGAGGGTCGCAACCCTGTCGCCGCCGCCGATCCCTAGGCGTTGTAGTGCCGATGCGAGTAACTCTGCTCTATCGGCAACCTCGGTGAAGGTTGCATTGCGACTTGATTCGCCCTCGAAAGTAATAATCTCGCCATCCGGATGGACCGCGCGACCATGGCGAAAAATCATTCCGATTGTGAGCGGAAAATCCTGCATTGTGCTGAGCATCGTGTCCCCCGTCGTGCGCCTGACCAGGTGGGTCGGCAAGACTTAAAACGTAGCCGCTCGAAGCCATTAGGTACAGATAGCAACCTGATTGATGCCATATAAATGCCGGAGAAATATCTGCCGGGCTTACAGAATCTGCGTGGCTAGAACTTAATAATTGCCCCAAGCATGAAGCCGAGGACCAGCAACCCGCCAGCTCTGCGCGTCAATAAAAATGAGTGCGGGGCAAACCAGAGTGGCCAGACAGGGTTTGGAACCGGCGAGACCTTTGGCTTGGCACGCCCGTAGACGCGCCAGACTCGAACAAGTAACTGGAATGAAAGAAAGACAAGAAGCGTGCCTACTGGGAATCCGCCGGTAATGACGAGAACCGATGTAAGGAGGTAGAAGGCCACGAACATGGCTCGAGTAAGACTCCGAGCCCTTCGCTCACCAAGGATCACCGGAAGAGTTCTCGTGCCCTCTGGCTCGTCCCATGGAGCCTTGTCAATGTGCTTACCCATCAAGACCGTTGTGCAGAGAATCGCGTAGGGAAGGGACGCCGCAATAATTGCTGCGGGGATCATCCCAGTAGCGGCGTAGTAAACCCCACCAACCATGAGCGGACCCCAGACAACAACAACCGTTGGCTCTCCAAGCCCGCGCTTCTTGAGTCTTAGTGGCGGAGCAGTGTAAGCAAGTGAAAGTAAAAATCCGCCTACGGCGAAGCCGACTATTGCCCACCCGCGCTCCATTGTTAGCCAAACCATGATCGCTAGGCATATTGCATTAACAATCAAGGCAAGCCTTGCAAGACCATTGCGCGTAATTACACCTGAGAGAACCGGATGAGGCGAGTAGAGGTTGCGCGGGTAATCCTCTGTATCTGTACCAACCTGTAGATCAAAGAGATCGTTCATCAAGTTATTCGCCATATGGGCAAGTATGAGCCCAACTGAGGCAATCGCGAATAGCGACCAGTCGACCGCATCGCCTCTAAATACTGCGAGCAATCCTGCCTCGGCCGCAGCCACGAGCGTCATTGGGAGCACGCCGGCGCGCGTTAGAAATAACCAACGCGATACCGGATCCATCTTCCCCTCGGGCGGGTTGGTTGTCGCTAGTACCCAGAGCCACCGTCTCCAGAGCGACTTCGAGGAGGCCCCGTCTAATGCCGCTGCTTTAGTCGACTCAGCCATGCGCCGCTATTTCTTCGGCGGTAGTGGAATCAGTGCAGATGTACGGCGACGGTAATCAGCGAATGCTGGCCTGCGCTCTTCGCTGCGACCATCGAGCATTGGAATACTTGCTCCTAAGAACATCGCGATCATTGCTACAACACCGATGCATGTCCACCAAAAACCTAAGCCAACCGCTATCGCAAAAATAAAGAGCGATAACCACAGGAGGATCTCTCCGAAGTAATTCGGGTGACGAGAGAATCTCCAGAGCCCGCTCTCCATGATCGCACCTGGGGCCTTCTTTCGCCCAAAGGATCGCATCTGCTCATCAGCTATTAGCTCTATAACTGCAGCACTAATCCCTACAACCGCAGCAAGGTAGTCAAGGGCCCCAAGTGCATTACCAGAACGAGTAAGCGCTACCACGAATGCGAGGCTGCCGAGCCACAGCATCAATGTTGGGAAGAGGTGAACCCCAAAAAGGCTGATCAACCAAGGAGGTGACGAACTCTTTGCATACATATCCAAGTAGCGCCAGTCTTCGTGCCCAAGGCCGGTCCAGCCACGTACCCAGTTCAGAGTTAGACGCACTCCCCAGACCATCAAGACCACAAGCACAAGGATTGTGCGAGTGCGATCAATTCCATTCGGAGCGTTAACTGCCATCCATACCGCACCGAGGGGCGGGATGACACTCCAGTAAGCATCGAACATCGAGCCGTTGTTAGTTAGGCATGCGCTCGCGTAGATGACTGCGGTAGCTCCGAGGTAGCCAGCCCCTAAAGCCCAGTAGGGGTTCTCAATCCCCACTGCCCCTGTTGCCCACCAGGCAGCGGCACCCGCAACGAGGTAGGCAACTAGGACAACGAGAAGCGATGCAGCGCGACCCTCTGGGCCACGCGTTTTTCTATCGGTCAACTTTGAAATGCCTTAGAAGATAACGACGACATCGCCGCCGCCCGCAGCAGCGATGCGCTTAGGCGCACTGCGAAGCGAGAAGGACATGACGGTCCAAGTAATTCCAGTGAGGATCGAGGAGAGCCCAACTATGAAGACAACTACGCCTGCTGTTGCAGTTGGGTTTGAGACCACAACTGCACCCAATCCAAGGCCCAAGAACCCAAGAACAAGGCGCCATCCCCATCCGTATCCACGCTCCGCAATTGCAACGACAATGCGGACAAGCCCAGAGATAATGAAGCCGATTCCCCAGAGGACTGCGATGAAGTTAATTGTGAGCCCAGACTTAAACATCAGGATCAGACCTAGGACAAGTGCGATTAGACCGGCAGCCATAGCTGGGGCTTTGTGCTCTGCACTTAGGGAATGGATGAGATCCACCACTCCAACGAGTACGAGGTAGAGACCTATAACAATTGCAATGGAGTGAGCGCCCTTGACTGGGTGAAATACAAGAAAGAATCCAAGCCCAAGAGAGATCAATCCACCGATAAGAATAAGCCACCAGTACTGCGCAGCCGCCTTAGCGACATCCTCTAGCGGGACTACTGCCCCAACCACTACTTCATTACTTCCAGTACTAGTCATTCGTTCCCCCTGTTTGCGAGTGTAATTACAGCTCCATGCACTCTCTAGCGACCCCAGTCGTAAGTGACTTGAGTTCGAAGGAGGATGTCGTGGATGCCGCGATTCTTACCGCTCAAGGCAACAAAAACGAGGATACCGGGGATAAGAGCACAAAGAGACGCTCGAATCAGTGCGCGCGGGAACGTAAGTGCCTCCCCTGAAGCGCTTAAGACCCTAAGCCCAAGGATTCCCTTCCCAAGGGTGCGACCAGCCCCTGCCCATCCAAGAGTGAATACGGCGGTGAGTAGGACGAGCTGCAGGACTAGAACCACCGAAGCAGACGGCTGCCACAACACGATGCTTCGCTCTAGGCCTAAGACAAAGCGCAGTATCCCCACAAAGATCAGTAGACCTACAAATGCTGCCTCTGCTACACCAAGATCAATGAGGTCCGCCAGAGACCGCGAGACGATCCCGGCCTTCTCCCCTTGGAGTGCACGTGCACGATCATTGCGGATTGCTGGTGGGCTCATTGGGTATCCACATCATCAGGAGCCTCATCGCTCGGCACCTCATCTTCGAGATGGGCGCGTCCACGCGCTGAGCCTCGCCGATTACGGAGAAGCAGCGTATCGATGATGCGCTCCACAATAGAGTCGAGTTGCATTGTCTGAACGCGCGCTATGTCTACGACATCACCAGTAACACTCCCCGTTGACTCCCGAACAATCGCACCAATGTCAACTGTGTCGAGCACCTTCTGCGCTACCGGTCCAATATCTAGCCTCGTCATCAGAGCATCGATATCTACGCGCTCAAGAATATTCTCGACGTTGACGCGCCCAATTAGCGCATCAACATCAACACGTTCGAGAACTGAGTCGATCGGGAGTGACTCAAGAATCGCGTTGATATCGAGTCTCTCCATCATCGCTATCGCAATCTCGGGAGCAAGGCGAGCAATGAACGCGGATAGCAATACTTCGTTGCCGGCCTGTTCCTCCTCACCACGGATGCTCCAGCGTTCGAGAGTTCGATCGCCTGCAGTAACAACGTTCCCTACCAGAGGCAGAGAACGCGCTGCCGAGACTGCAAAACCTGCGCTCGACTCAACCTGAGCAGAGATGCCAAGAATTTTTTCCTGAGCAGCAAGCCCGATGCCTAGTGCAGCGCTTGGTAAACGCCTCAGGGTGGATCCACCCGGGCTCTGCCCTGGCCCTAAACGGTCGATTGCATTGACGGTAGTGGTCAAGGCAAGGCCAGCAACACCTAAGCCAAGTCGGGAGGCCCGTGCGATAAAACCTGTAATTCCAGGGACTTCATCGATCGTCTCCTCCCATTTCACAAAGGCTCCGGTTGTCTCGATCGGGCCGCCTGGTTCAGAGGGATTCTCATTCATTTAGTTGATCCGAGCACATCTGCACCCAACCTGTCCACGAGGCCTCTCCACTCCGAGAGATTCTTGGCATCTCCAAAGGAGACCGTCAACCATGTAACTCCAATGGCCTCGAGCGCATGGACCTCATCAATCAGCGCTCCGCTATCCCCACGCATCAAAGTTGAGGCATCGGTTTCAGAACTGAGTGAGAACGGCGAGAAGCAGATATCGAGTGGAGCAGATCGACCAACAATCTCCGAATGTGCGCGAGCAAACTCAATTCGTTTCTCTAAATCGCTGATGCTCGAGATGACTGGAGACTTAACTGCGACGCTCGCCTCAGGCGGGTTCGGGAAGGGGACCCACCCCTCCCCGCTCTCAACGGCCCTGCGTATTGCTGCCTTGCTATTTCCACCAACCCAAATCGGAGGGTACGGCTGAGCGATTGGCCGCGGCCTCATGGTTACAGCGCGCGAGCGAAAATGTGCACCCTCGACAGCCACCTCATCCTCGGTCCAGACCCTACGCATCACATCAATACACTCACCGAGTAATTCATTTCGCTCATCGAACTCAACACCTAGCGCCCCAAACTCGGGGCGCAGATAGCCCGCTGCTACGCCAATGATGGCCCGGCCACCTGAGAGCAGATCGAGGGAGAGGATTGACTTGGCGGCGAGAAATGGATTCCGATAAGCCGCAATATAGACATTGGTCTGGAGCATTAACTGCTGGGTAACGGCCGCTGCATAACTGAGAACGACCATAGGCTCGAGGGCATGATGCCCGCCACCGTCAAGCCAGCGTTGGTCGGGGGCCGGGTGATCTGTGACATAGACCGCGTCGAACCCACACTCCTCTGCGCAGATTGCAGCAGCAGCGACAGCACCGCCGTTAACGAACTCTTGAGGCAGGTCAGCACGATCAGTGGGTAGAGCAAGTGACCAGCGCATCCCAATGAGCGTAATGTGCCAACCTAAGAAATCCCACCCTCGCGAAAGGCCCAAATGAGCATGCTCCTTCCGAAGTCACCGCTTGCCCTAGATGATGTCGCTCTTGGTGACATTGAGTTTTGGGGGCGCCCTGACCCCGAGCGCGAGGCCGTCTTCAAGATGCTGCGTGAGGAGCGCCCAATCTCGTTTCATGAGGAGCCCCTTATCGAGGGTTACGGGCAGGGCATTGGGTTCTGGGCATTATCGAAGTACTCCGATGTGATGTATGTCAGTCGGCACGCTGATGTCTTCGTTAGTGGCCGCGGCGGAACGAACGTTGGGGACCTACCGCAGGAGATGGCGGAGTTCCTTGGTTCGATCATCAACATGGACGACCCACGCCACAAAAAGCTTCGGAACCTAATCTCCTCTGGCTTCACGCCAAAGGCACTAAATCATCTGCTCGAGCAGGTTCAAGTTCGCGCTCGCAATGTTGCTGAGGGTGTTGCCCACCTTGGAGAGTGTGACTTCGTCTCAAAGATCGCTGCTGAATTACCACTACAGATTGTCTGCGACATGGTTGGGGTACCACCATCTCTTGAGCAGAGCGTATTTGAGCAGTCCAACATTATTCTTGGAGTTGGCGACCCCGAGTACGTGCAGTCTTTCGACGATCTAATGGGTGCGCTTCTTACCCTCCACCAAATGGCTATGGATATCGGCCAGCATCGTCTCGATAACCCAACCGACGACGTAGCAAGCATTCTTATGCACGCTGAGGTTGATGGTGAGCGCCTAACTATTGGAGAGTTTGCGTCGTTCTTCATTCTCCTTGTAGTTGCCGGCAATGAGACAACGCGCACTGCTGTAAGCCATGGCATGTTGGCACTGCAGAACAATCCAGACCAGAAGGCACTATGGATATCCGACTTCGATACACACGCTGTAAACGCAGTCGAGGAGATCGTGCGCTGGGCGACACCCGTTGTGAACTTCCGTCGCACAGTTGTGAGCGACGTGGAGCTATCCGGCCATACCTTCCAGGAGGGCGAGAAGGTTGTGATGTACTTCAACTCGGCTAACCGAGACGAGGATCAATTTGCGGACCCATATAATTTCGACATCACTCGCTCCCCTAACCCACACTTTGGTTATGGCGGTGGCGGCCCACACTTCTGCCTTGGGGCCAACCTTGCTAGGCGTGAGATCCGCGTGATGTTTGAGGAGATCTTCCGCGTACTCCCAGACCTAGAGATCACCGGACCCCCAGAGATGCTTAAATCAGGCTTTATTCACGGTATTAAGCGTATGCCCTGCGCGTTTACGCCCACAAAAGGATGACCCAATCCTTAACAGTCACCGGTGCACTCATTGATGGAGCATTAGGAGGGGTTCGCTGCGTCGACGGAGTAATCACTCAACTCGGGGATGGCGTATTCGCACTCCCCGGTGATGAGCAGATTGACGCGGGCGGCCTATCGCTAATTGCGCCACTTGTAAACGGGCACACGCATGCAGCAATGACACTGCTGCGTGGATACGGAGACGACCTTGCATTGAT
>CALQAT020000079.1:0-7696 GCA_943328625.2 Bordetella parapertussis
CAGTGAGACTCGAGAACCTCGTCACCAATTCGCCCTGAGTACTTGACTCGATCTGGCGGCTGTCGGAGGTCTTTTACGATCCCCACAAGGCTGAGCAACTTGAGGATGTAGTAGGTGGTGTCGATCTCCCACCAGAAGAACCCTTGACGAGCGCTTGCCTGGTAATGGTGGTGGTTATTGTGCCAACCCTCTCCTCCAGTTAGAAGCGCAACGAGCAATGAGTTGCGGCTCGTGTCGTCGGTCTCGTAGCGACGACGTCCGTAGACATGCGCGAGGGAGTTAACAAGGAACGTCGTGTGCCAGAGCAGAACCGTTGAGGCAAAGAACCCAAGTACCAATCCGCTCCACCCGCCAATGAAGTAGCAGGTGATACCGAGGGCCCATGGCGCAATCCAGTCACGCTTGTCGATGAAGACGAGCTCCGGGTACTTTCCAAAATCGCGAATGCGATCCGCGTCATAGGCCTTGAATTTGTCGGCCAGAATCCATCCCACATGACTCCACCAGAAGCCTTTGCGGGGCGAGTGCACGTCACGCTCAGTATCTGAGAACTGGTGATGGTTGCGGTGATGAGCTGCCCACCACAGCACACCTTTCTGGGCTGAGGTCTCTGCCCCAAAGGCCATTATGAACTGTGGGACCCTCGCAAGCTTGTAGGACTTATGAGAGAAATAGCGGTGGTACCCAGCCGTCACGAAGAACATGCGCCCAAAGTAGGTGACCAAGAAGAGCACGACTGCGGTGGTACTGATCCCCGTAAAAATGAGGGTTATGGGCAGAAAATGCAGTAAAATGAAGGGAATTGACTGTGGCCAGTTAACTCTCTCATCGGGGGTGCGGACCAGGTGAGTTGGCTTTGGGTACTTATGCATGGGGCTCAGCCTACCTACTGGTAGGTAGGGAAGTGGAGGCGGGGAGGTAAATTTCTGGGGTTCCAGACTCCCCCGCAACCCCATCCGTAAGTTGAAGCTTAAGGATGTGAAGATGGGGAGCGTGGCTAAATATCGAGGAATCCTGCTTGACTTTTATGGAACCCTGGCTCGGGCGACACATTGGTTCTCCTTAGAGCAGGCACTTGCAGAGCATGGTTATGTCATCGACCCCGAAATACGGGACAAGTGGTTCAACGACGGCATCGACGGCGACGATCACGAGGCAGCATCGCAGAGCAGAGATCACTACGTAAAGTGGCAGTTGGAGCGCACCTACTCAATGCTCTCAGAGTCAGATGTTCACCCGGACGAGCAGGCGACTATTGCCGAGAAGTTACGGATTGGAGCAGCGACTCGTGTACTCGAGGCCTACGACGAGGTGCCAGGCGTACTAGCCCAACTCCGAGCTAATGGCCTCAAACTTGTTGTCTGCTCCAACTGGGATTGGGACCTCGCCGAGGCAATTGAAGAGTCTGGCCTTACCGATGCAGTCGATCTTCTTGTCTCCTCTGCATGGGTAGGGGTTCGCAAGCCAAACCCACGTATCTATTCACATACCCTTGCCAAGGCGGGCCTTGAGCCTGAGGATGTGCTCTTCGTCGGCGACACTTGGGGGGCCGATGTTGAGGGGCCTCTGGCAGCAGGGATGACGCCCATGTACCTGCGTCGCGACGGGCATTGGCCAGACGCCAGCTGCCCTCACGATGAGCCACGAGGGCGCGGCGTAACCGTTGCTCCAGACTTAAGCACCATCCTTAGCCTTATTTAATAGGCTTATTTAATCTGCTCTATAGCACTCTGCGCACTCACAACCTAGAGGGGTTATCGTGGGTCTCAACTCGACAAGGGAGCAGCATGACCACTACCGAGAGCATCGCCACCAAAGGCCAGACCACCGCACGCAGCGAGGCCTCACCTTTGAGCCCGCGCTCCACCCCCGATCTAGATGCTCCGGCTCTCGTCGGAGAGCTTCGCACCACCTTTAACAGCGGCATGACGAAGAGCATTGAGTGGCGCAAGGGGCAACTAAAGGCGCTTCGCAGATTACTCGTTGAGCGTGAAGACGATATTTTGAGCGCCTTAGCGAGCGATCTAGGCAAGCCAAATATTGAGGCTTTCGTTACAGAGATAGCGTTTGTGCTCACAGAGATTGATGTTGCACTAAAGAATATTGACCGCTGGGTACGCCCAGAGAAGGTTCGTATTCCAGCAACACAACTCCCCGGGAAAGGCCGCATCTATCGCGACCCGCTAGGCGTCGTGCTTGTAATCGGCCCGTGGAACTACCCAGTGCAGTTATTACTAGCCCCTATCGTTGGCGCTATCGCTGCAGGAAACTGTGTAGTGCTGAAACCCTCAGAGGTCTCCCCCACCGTCTCAGCAACTCTCGCAGCAATCATTCCTCAGTATCTCGATAGCTCCGCCCTGCGCGTAGTGGAGGGCGCTATCCCGGAGACAACCGCTCTCCTGGCTCAACGCTGGGATCACATCTTCTACACAGGCCACGGCAGCACCGGTCGAATCGTGATGGCCGCAGCGGCCAAGAATCTCACACCGGTCACCCTCGAGCTAGGCGGTAAGAGTCCTACCTATGTAGATGCATCAGCCAATCTCACAGTTGCTGCAAAGCGAATCGCCTGGGGAAAATTCTTGAACGCTGGGCAGACCTGCGTTGCCCCCGATTACGTATTGGTGCACCGCAGCGTAGAGGCAGAACTCTTGAAGAAACTTCAGGAGGCTGTGACGCAGATGTACGGAGTCAATACTCAGGAGACTCCAGATTTCGCACGCATCGTCGATTCGCGTCACTTCGTCCGCGTCTCTGCACTGCTAGATGGTGATGGCGCTGGGACCCCCTATTTTGGAGGCGAACGTGATGCAAGCGACTGCTTCATCGCCCCGACCGTTCTTGTAGGAACCGACCCAAAATCAAAAGTAATGCAGGACGAGATTTTCGGCCCACTGCTCCCCGTGCTTGCGGTTGATGGAGTCGAAGAGGCAATAGCTTTCATTAACAATCGCGACAAGCCACTTGCTCTCTATGTCTTCGCGGAGGACAAACAAATAGCAGAGCGCGTGCTCGACAGCACCTCCTCTGGCGGAGCCTGCATCAATGGCACCCTCTTTCAGTTAGTGCCCCCAACGCTCCCATTTGGTGGAGTTGGAGAGTCTGGGCAAGGCGCGTACCACGGCAGGTCAACCTTCGAGACTTTTAGTCATCACAAGAGCGTTCTAAAAAAGACAACACGCCTAGATCCACCTATTGCCTACCCGCCCTATACAGAGCGCAAGAAGAAAATCCTTCGGCGCTTTCTTTAACCGCTATTTAACCCCTATTTAAGCCCTATTTAAGCCCTATTTAAGCCCTATTTAGACGCGTTATTAGGGGCGCTCGGCTCCTCGCCGTAGTGGCGCAGCTCTACGCGGTTGCCATCAGGATCGAGCACGTAGAGGCCCCAGCCGATACCGCGCGCCCCGTATAGCCGTCTTGGCTCCCCTTCAGTCTCGATCACTCCGCTCGCGTGCAATGCATGGAGATCGGCATCGTCTACGACAAGACAGAAATGGTTGAGGTTCTCGCCAGAGCGTTCGCTCTTCGAGAAATCAATAATGGCCGAGTCGTTGATCCTCAGAGATGGAAACGGAGCCTCACCTCGTCGCCATTCATCTACGCGAACCGGCTCAAGCCCTAGGTGGCGCATGTACCAACTTAGAGATGCCTCAACATCAGCAACGTTGAGCACTAAATGGTCAAACGATCGAGCTCTCATAGCGCTTTTAGCCACCCTTCTTCTGGACTTTTCCCTCGCCCTGCCTCTGACCTTGCCTCTGGCGATGTTCGGAGACCTTTGCTCTATTCCCACAGGTTGACATACTGCACCATCGACGTGTGCGGCTACGCGTTGAGTCAAAGAACGCCTTGTTGCACTCTGGAGCGTCACAGATTCGAATCCGGCTCCAGCCTCCATCACGTGACGAAGCAGCGATAGCGAGAACGAAGAGAGCGGCAATGCTCGCCGAACCAATGGCAGCGCTTGCGAGCATCGGCATACCTTTATCGTCCACGCGGAGTATTAACTGGGCCTTCGCGCTTATGTTCTCTAGCGCTTTAGCGCTCTTCGATGAAGGCTCCTCAATACATTTAGTAACTACAGCACGCAATTCGCGCATCATCGCTAGGAGTGTTTCGTCGACCTTGCATTCTGCCTGATCAATCTCTAACGCACTACAGAATGCTCTGAACCGATCGGGGTCGAGAAGCGCGTCTCCACCAGCCGCAGACTCCGAGTTCAACAGCGCAACGATCCGAGAGGCCGACTCAGATTCTCGTGAGATCATGGGGCCTGAATCTGCGCAGCGAGAGGTGGAGTCCGTAAGCGCGACGCTATTGATACTCCTGCAATTACAGCGACTAGATCGATGCACGCATTAATTACTAGACCGCTAGATGGACTCCAGCCTGATCTCTCTCCGAATGCCACAAGCGCCCCGCCGATACCAATCCCTATTGCACACCCAAGAACATCAGCTAGTTGAAGTGCAGATGAAGATCTACCCTCGCTCCCCTTCTCTGCGCCCCCGAGCACAACAAGGCTAATTGGAGCGTATGCGAACCCCATCCCGAATCCACCGACACCCCAAGCAACTGCAAACATGAAGACCGATACCGATGTCGATACTGCGATACAGAAGAGCACAATGGCAACCCCAATGATTGCGAACCCAGCGCGCACTAAGAGCGGCGGATGCAGGCGCTGCACGTAGTGCGACTGTATCCACGAACCAGTGGTCCAGCAGAGAGCGCCGACGGTAAGTGCGAAGCCGCCCATCGCTACGGATCCCCCTCGGACGTTCTCTACTGCAAGCGTTATAAATGCATCTACCCCGAAGAATGCGAACGTGAGCAGCCCGCGAGAGAGCACTGCCGCAGGGGTACCTGGCAGAGCGCGCAGCGTTCCTGTAGGAACAAGTCTTCTCAAAGCGTTGAGCGCTATTGCTCCACCAATCGCACAGAGCGCAAGGAGAGCGAATAGATTTTGAGCAAGCAGGCCACCGAGGAATAACCCACTCCCTAGGGCCACCTGAATCGCATCTGCAAGTGATGCAGGCGGCTCTGCATCCGGCGACCTATCCGTTGGCGGGAGCTTTCGCATCGGAGGCGCCGCAAGAAGCGCTGCAATTGCAACTATCGGAACAATCCCTGCGAATACCCAGCGCCACCCGAAAGCCGATGCAACTACAGCTGCAATTGCAGGGCCGATCAAACTCGGAACCACCCAAGCAGTTGAGAGCATCGCAAACATCCGTGGCTGCAGATGCGTTGGATATGCGCGCCCAATAACTACGTAAGCAACAGCGGGTATTACTCCTGCTCCGAGTCCTTGGATCGCTCGTGCACCAACAAGCACCTCCATGCTCGGGGCCAAAGCGCCGATGATGAGACCTAGTGCTAGAAGCACCAACCCAATTAAGAAAGGGCGCTCTGGTCCATAGCGGTCAGCCGATGTACCTGCAACGACAATCCCAACAAGTTGTGCAAGTAAGAACGCGCTGAATACCCATCCGTAGAGTGAGATGCCATTTAGATCTCGACTCACCTTGGGCATCACTGTTGCAATAGCAAGCGCCTCAAACCCAACAAGGGTGATGACTAAGAGCAGGCCGATGGTCGTGGCTCTGCGATGCGGGGCGAGTACTCCGTCACGCGATTCACTCGCCATTCAAATCAACCCCGTCGTCGAGTACCCACTTTGAGATCCCTACTTTGGAAACTCCATACCACCCGGCATTGCTAGCCCAACATGCTGTAGTTGTTGAGCGAATATCTTGTTGAAGTTCTCAGAGACACCCTCGACATCCCATCCACCCTCGCGGTACATGTAACCAATCTGCATTGGGTGGCGGTAGATCGTGTAGGCAAAGTCTGTACGCCCAAGAATCTGTCCATTGACATGAGCAGCCTCCTCTGATGCGAGCCAGGTAACCATCGGCGCGTTGAGGGCAGGGTTTGCCTCGGGTGGAGGCGCCTCGCCTGTGCGTGCGAATAGTGCTTCAGTCATGCGTGTGGCACCAGCAGGCGACATTGCGTTCACTGTGATGCCGTACTTACCGAGCTCTATGGACCACACGAATGTCATCCCCATGATCGCTGCTTTAGCGGCTCCATAGTTTGTCTGCCCAAAGTTTCCGCGCAGCCCGGCCTGCGAGGTGATGTTGATGATGCGTCCGTAACCCTGCTCCTTCATCAACTCTGCAGCGTGACGCGCAGTGTTGAAGGTTCCGTACATGTGCACCTTGACGACTGCATCGAAGTCCTCAGGGGTCATCTTGAGAAGTGATCGGTCGCGAACGATGCCGGCGTTGTTAACGAGAATGTCGATCTTTCCAAAGTTCTCAACAGCGGTCTGGATGATGCGCCCAGCACCATCGAAATCAGCGACCGAGTCATACGACGGAACTGCCTTACCGCCGAGTGCCTCGATGTCGCGACAAGTCTGCGCCGCTGGATCCTCTTCGCTCCCCTGTCCATCGAGGCTTACCCCAACATCGTTGATAACGACGCTCGCACCCTGGCTCGCCATTGAGAGCGCAAACTCTCGACCAATACCTCTACCTGAACCTGTGATTACCGCAACTCTTCCATCAAGTAAACCCATTGATTGCTCCTTTTTGATCCGTTGAGTATTTTAGTTAGTTAATTAAAAGTCTTATTGGCTATGAAAATTGGTCACAAAAGAACTTGGCCTCAAAAAATACGTATTTGTTACTGCGCTACGGTGACGGTCGCAGTGCCGCTCAATTTCTCTTCGCCGTCTGCATTCACAACACTCAGCGTTAGATCAACGCGACCCTCGCCTGAAACCTCATCAGTGCTAAGAGAAGAAACAGTCGCCGTTGAGGTAAGGGTCTCACCTGGCCAGACCTGCTTTGCGAAGCGAACATCGAGCTGGCGCAGTGCTGTGGGGCCAAACCAGTCTTTTACTGACCTAGCGGCGATCCCTGCAGTCAGCATCCCGTGCCCAAATACTGAGGGGTTCCCATACTGCTGGGCCATGGCGTCGTCGTGATGCATCGGGTTGAAGTCGCCAGAGGCTCCCGCATAACGAACAAAGTGGGTACGACCGATCCCCTCAATGACTAAGGGAGCCGATGTATCCCCAACCGCGAGATCACTGAATGAAACTCCTATTGAGGTACTCACCTGTTACAAATCCTCCACTTTTATTAGCCATCGCCTCTGCCGTTATCTGAACCGGCGAACGGGCAGCAGCGTACCCGCGTCCATTTAGCCTTAGCCGCTCCGAGGGGGAAAGAAAGCCCCCAACTGCGACAAAGCGCCTTCCAGCGTGACAGCATCAACACATGTCAACACTTGTTTGCTTCCACGCCCACCCGGATGATGAGGCGATGACCACCGGTGGAACCATTGCCCTTGCCAGCGACGCAGGGCATCGCGTAGTTCTTGTGGTTGCGACCCGCGGCGAAGAGGGCGAGGTCGCTGATGGAGTCGTAGCCGAGGGCGTTGGGCTCGGCGAGCATCGCAGTGCCGAGCTTGAGGCTGCAGCATTAGCCCTTGGTATTCACAGGGTTGCGTACCTTGATTTTCGCGACTCTGGAATGGCGGGTGAGGAGTCAAACCTAAATCCAGAGTGTTTTGCCCAGCAAGATGTTGAGTACGCGGCGCGACGCCTCGCAGATATTTTGATCGAGGAGTCCGCTGATGTGCTTACCGTCTACGACGAGCACGGCGGTTACGGGCACCC
>CALQAT020000080.1:0-7629 GCA_943328625.2 Bordetella parapertussis
CCCAGCCATCTCGAGTGCAAACTCTTTAGAGAATCCGTTGATCCACGAATCATTGTGGCGCCCGAACCGAGCGACGGCACTTACGGCAACTTCGCGTGCCCGAGCGCGTAACTGCTGCTGCTCATCGCTCCACGAAAAGTCCATTGATGTGTCTCCATTCAACCGCTAATTGCGGGACTCGAAAAAATCTTCACCGCAGCCCGGCTTGTTCTGGCCTGTGTTATCGGCTGCGTTATCGCCCGAGTAGAGACTACTGATCAAGAACGCCAACGCCCCCGTGCAGCTAGATGGAGTTGTGGATCAAACATGAACACTCTGAGCGAGTTTTATCTGGCAAAAAACCCTACGTTCCGTGGCATTTTCTACATTGCTCGGGGTGGAGGAGTCACCGCGGTGTAACACGCGTCACGATTCTCTAATACCTGCAACATATCCGCGTGAGATCAGCGCTGTCGTTCTAGTTTCAGAGCATCCAAGAGCAAATACCACGACAGGCGTGTAATCGTTCTCCGCTATTTAAGACTCGAGCTAAACGCAATGATTGTTACAAAGGATACGTCGCGCACAGGCCCTCATCTTCCGCGCGCGAGATCGGCCCTTGTCGCCATCTCTGCACTCGCAATATTCTCAACGCTTGCTACTCCATCGAGTGCTCTAACTCCAAAATCTGCTGGAGGTGCAACGACATCGATGCCCGCAAGCACTCCCGCTGGCACTCCACTTGAGACCCCAAGGTTGCTCGCCCCACCTCGAGATAAAGCGCCCAAAGATGCTCCGTCTCGCCGTCCTAGTAGAGGGCCGGCGACGACTCGCGCGCTCTCCTCTGCACCAACTTCGTCTCCTTCAACGGCGACTGCAACAGCGACTGCAACTACCCCAGATGCAACTCCGCCAAGTGCTCCCACCTCCACCATCGCTTCGGCGCAGTCGATAACTGGGATGAGCGCGTCATGGTCGCCGGCCATAGATGCCGAGAGCGGAGTCTCGTACTACGTCTTTGCCATAGGTACCAACCCAGCAGGAGACACAACCACTAGAGGCAATACTCGTTGGTGGCAAGTCACATACTCAACAAGCATGAGCGTAAATGTCGCGCTTGACCCTGCAGTGACCTATTACTTAAGCGTCTATGCGGTAAACGGTGCAGGGTTGAGTAGCGCATTCGCAACTAGTAATCCCGTTCAACCGGTTTGGCGGGCACTGGGTGCGCCGACAAATGTGATGTCGATTGCTTTCTCCGCCAATGGATACGACGCAGGAGGAGCGGCTACTGCAGGCTGGACAAGTACTCAGATCTCAACGATGACTGCGTTCTACACGCGGATGTACCCAATCCTTGTCGCTCTTTACGGACCACCTGCGGACAACTACACCGTCACAGCAGTGCGCGACCTTGCCTACACGCGTAGCAACATCTTCATTCCGTCAACCGACGAAATCCGCATGTCTGATTCCTTCTCGCCGCAACTTTTTACTCACGAGTTAATACACGCATTTCGAAATGACCACATTCTCTCAAGCGACTCAAACTGGGCTTACGACGCAACGCTCTCTGGGTTTGAGGAGGGGTTCGCTCAAGCAGTGAGCTACGAAGCAATGAACGCTTATGTATCTGCGTACCCGGCCGACTCAATTGTTGCAGGTAATACTCTCTGGGGATCTGGCAACGACTCCAATTACGACGCGCAGAATGTTCCCGAGATTCGGGGGACTGATTTCTGGAGCGATGGTGGCGGCACCGGCCTCTACTGGCTCCGCTACGAAATGGGTTCAGCAGCTACCCGAAAAATCAACATTGAATCACCGGGGTTTTACAAGGCTTTTAACACTGAGTACTACAGAAGGATTAATGCGAGCCCAACGACTCTTCGATCAACGCGCCCGGTGATCGTGGACATCATAAAAACTCTCGTTCCGCAGATTGAGGGAACCCCAGCTGCTAACTGGATCGACGCACAGAACATCTTCTACTCGCAGAATGTTTACGGCCAGAAGATCTTCCACAAGATTCAGGACTACCCAAGTAGTCAGCAATATGCGTTTCAGAGCCTCTATTTCACAGAGACAATGAGCTGTGGAAGCGAGTGGGCTTGCTGGGATGGCACTAAGTGGGTCTATCACCGACTCAACGGGGCGACAGGCACTGCCCGCCTCCTCGATGCAGAGGGTGCTGTCATCTGGTCCGGACCTCTACAGATCGCTCCTACGACGAATCCCTCCGATGGGTATATGGGATTTGGCTCAGCAGTCAAGAGCCTCACAACTGCATCGACACTGCTGCCGTGGCCGGGCGGGAACACCGCTGACTACGTTATGAACCTCTCTACTTTGAGCCTCTATACATTTGAGACAACATTTACGGACCCGCTAACTAACAAATCAACCACCAACAGCATCAAGCGAGTACTTGGACAGCCGGTGGCTAACTATTTTGGGGGCGTTTACGGTGGCGTAATAGGCCATAGAAACGGCACTATCTACCTTGACCATGCGGGGATGGCTACAGAACGAGGAATACCAGTAGCACATGGTGCGTTTGCAGGGACTCGATCTTGGGCCGGCATCGCTAATACCCGCACCGGGGGGCGCGACTCAATACCCGGTCGAGTAAGCGTCACCTTCGTCGATAGCGATACTGGGCAGACGTTCCGAGCACTCCGCAACATTGATTACGGAAGCGCGACTGGTAGCCAGATGTTTCTCTTTGACTTCACCCCAATCCCCGATACGTCTCCGCCCGTAGTCTCAATTAGCTCCCCTACGACAGCCGCCTCCATCTCAGGGTCCGTGGCGATTAATGCAAATGCATCCGATGACGCTGGTGTCACACGAGTTGAGTTCAGCGTCGATGGATCCCTAATCGCTACAGATACTTCTGCTCCTTACAGCACCACCTGGAACGCTGAGGCATCTCCTCTTGGGCTCCACTCGATAACTACCAGAGCATTCGATGCAGCCGGGAATTCATCGGTCTACACAGTTACGCCACGCGTCGTCGATGCCACTGCACCGGTAGTTAAATTCACCGCACCTCTAACTGGGGCCCTTCTAACCACAGGAACAAAAGTAACGCTGACCGCAACCGCAACAGACAACCGGGGCGTCACCCGAGTTGAATTCGCAGTCAACGGAGTCCTTAAATTCTCTGACACCACAAACCCATACTCTTGGGTTTGGACCGTGCCTTCAGGTAAAGCGATTACCTACACGCTACGAGCAAGGGCTTTCGACGCTGCTGGGCTCTTCTCTGACTCGATAATTACAGTTAAATCAAAGTGACAACCTCAAAGTGACAAAAGGTCACAAGTAAAGCCAGCCTTCATCAAGAGCAGTGAAGTCTGAGAGTTCGGTTTGTAGCTTCACGGACGTATGTAGGATTATCCGATGAGAACTCTCGTATGCTCCGGAACCAGCTTCCTCTTAGCGGTACTTTGGTTCGACTTGATGTTCGACACGCAAGTGCTGGGCAAGAGCGGAGCAACTCTCCCTGAAGAGACTCTTGATTCGATCTCGCGTTACTACTCTCGCGTCACTACCACGGCACGGCCAATGAACCGATTAGTCGGCTTAGCAATGCTTGGAACATTGATCGCACTTGTGGTTCAGGTGCAGAAGAACCAAATACCATCGAGTCGAGGGATTATTTCACTTATCCTCGCAGTGCTAGCTATCTCTATTGCGCTTGGTCGCACACTGAGAAATGCAATTCGCTTAGGGCGCCAAGACGAGGACCTCGTGACGCAGTCTCGCATTGCGCGTTTAGTTCTGCGCGATCACTTATTTTGTTTCGTAGCCCTAGGGTCGCTGCTTATGCTTCAGTTGATGCCACTCTGACATTCGATTGCGGGCAGCAGCGACGCGTCGAACTAGAGGGGCCACACCCGTGGAGTATCAGGCGCCCCAAGTAGATCGCCATCACTAACTCCAACCTGGGTAACTCTCCTTGGAACCCCAGGCCGGAAGTTGTAGCGGATGTCATCCCCGCAGTATCGAAGCGAGATTGCCCGACGACGACGCGTAGCCGATGAATTACTCGGCGAACCGTGGAGCGTTCGATAGTGATGTACGACAACGTCGCCGGGAACGAGTTCAAACCCAACTAGTTGCTCCCGAAGTTCGGGATCCCCAAGAATCTCCGGCACGATCTCGCCCTCGGTCCCAGGTATCGGATCGGGAATGGTAAAAAGATTCGGTCGAAAATCACGGCCCCATAGGTGCGAACCTCGCACGTACTGAACGGCACCGTTGCTTGCGTCTGCCTTGTCTAACGGAACCCAAAATGTTGCAGCCTGCGAGCCCGCAACATGAAAGTAAGCGGCATCCGTGTGAAACTCAGTCTTGAATGGAGCGCCAGGCTCCTTTACCAACACACTGTCTTCGTAGAGCCAGGCCGCCTCGCTCTCTAAAAGTGCAGCCGCTACTCCAGGTATCGGCCCAGCACAGGCAAACTTCTCGAAATCGGGGTCGACTCTCCAATGGTTCGATCCGGCTCGAAAGGCTGGAGCAGCGCTGCCCCCTGCGAAGGCACCCACATCGGCGGTCTCAGGCGAGGTCAATGCACGCTCTACCGGCCCCGCCATCGCACCAACAAACTCGGGATCGATAATTGCTGGGAGAAATACGACTCCCTCTTGAGCGAAGGTCAGTATTTCATCTCGGGTAACCGACCGTAGCGCTCCAGGTATCTCAATAGTCACGAGTAGAAACGTAGCGGCATTCTGCGCAGCCCTGCAACCAAGACAGGTCACGGGAGACGCTATTAGCTCACACAGGCGCCTTGATAATCCTTGCTATGAGCACCACTAGTACAACCAGCGATAGCGAGGTCTGCAGCATCATCAACACCTTTACGGGGCGCCTACGAACTCCTTCGAGAGTTGGACCAAATGTCGACTGCGTGTTGAAGGAGAGCGACAAATAGTCGACCCAACGAGGCGGGTCGTCTGGGCGTAATGCATCGGGAGGAAAATCAAAAGCACCCCCGGTTAGGTAGGCATCTGCGAGCATGTACCAGAGCGAAAAAATCAACATATTTGAGGCAAATAGAAGCCCTAAATCAATAATCAGTCCGGTCTGGCTTGCGTTCTGGAGGGTTGGAGTTATAACAAGGAGCGACATGTTTTGAAGCACATTGAGTGTGGCGATCACGAGGTAAACAACTAATAGCGCAGGGGGAAACCCTTTGTCTTGGCCCTTTGCAACCTTTGAATGGTGATGAATTGCATGCCCTAAACCTACGATAACCACGACTACGAACAAAAAATCACCGGCGAGTGAGAGCGCTTTAATGAAGTCGCTGTTCCCGTATACTCCCCCATTGACAATCACCTCTACTCGTCGCCCCAGAACGAAGTCCATAATCTGCACCACAACAATTACTGCACCAAAAACGAGAATCGAGACGGGGTGGCGACGATGCTCGGGCGGCTCTGAGGCATCCCTTGATATCGGGGGTACGGGTACTAGCGATTCATTCATCTCGATGACTCTCCTCTATCCATGCAGATAAAAATTTTATACGATTGGCGAAAGTCCACGATCCCGCTAGAGACTGCGCTCCCGTACAATAGACAAAACCAGATAGCAGCAGGATGAGATCTTCAAGAATCACTAGTGCCAGTCTTGCAATCCTTTTTATATCCACTCTTGCCCTCGGCGCTTGCTCATCAAGTAGCGACACCGCTGCGAAAGTAACAACCACCACGAAAAAGGTAGCGAGCCCGGGCGATGGATCCGAGGTAGTAGTTGATGAACCAACGACTACGAATCTTCCACGCGAAGCTACCTATCGGATCGGCCTCGAGGGTCCGCTCACCGGTGACCAAAGAGAGACTGGTATCGGGATGCTGCGCGGTGCGCGCATGGCTGCAAAGGAACTCAACGCCAACGGCGGGGTTCTAGGCAAGCAAGTAGTAGTTGTTCCGATTGATGACAAGGCAGACCCGGTTGCTGGAGTCGCAGCGGCTAATGCTGCGATTGCTTCAGGGCTAGACGGAGTCGTAGGCCCTTACAACTCTGGCGCCGGTCTCCAGACCCTCCCTCTTTATATCGCTGCCGGGCTCGTGCCGATTCGCCTTACATCCTCAGACCAGACCGCAGGGCTTGGATTCACGCTCCAGCCGATGACCTCGCAGATTGCACCTGTAGCCGCAGAGACAGTTACGGGTTGGCTTGGCGCAAAGAGCGTCGGCATAATTTTTGACTCAACACAGACATACACAGTGGACGCCGCAACTGCGATGAAGGCGCTCTTTACAGCAGCCGGAGTGACGATCACGTCATATACGCCCATCAAACCTGGCAAGAAGAGTTACAGCGCCGTCGTTGCGAAGGTTGCGCGCACCAAACCCGATGTGATTTACGTAGATACCTACTACCCAGAGGGTGGGCTGATCGCAAAGGAAATGTTCAAAACCAAGGTGAAGCCTCAGTGCCTCGCTGATTTCGGCGCGTACGACAACGGCTTCATACCTGCTGCAGGTATTAAGGCCGCGAAGAAGTGCCCAGTGCTCGGAGTACCGGCCCCGTCCGACTTCCCCGGTGCAGGCTCATTAATCGCGACATATAGGAAGCTCTATAAGGCCGCACCTGGAGCATGGACTCCATACGCATATGACTCATTAAATGTGTTGGCTGCTGCAGCATCAGTCGCTGGCAGTTTTGAGGCTAAGGGTCTCACTGCGGCGCTCAACGGCACTAAGCGTTTCTCGGGATGGACTGGTCGTGTCGCGTTTGAGGCGAGCACCGGGAACCGCATCCCCGCGCCGATCACTGTCGACCTCGCCAATTCACGAGGAGAGTTCCATATCGACAAAGACTGGGCGAAGTTCACAAACTTTGGAGAGTGACCTTCGCAAGTAAAACTCGCTTGCACCAATGCTAAATCTGCAGCAACTCAGCACTTAGGTCAAGTTTGACTCAAGACTTCCCCACTAGAGATCAGTACCTCGCGCGTTAGTCTCTCGCCGTTACTCAACGTCCGAGTATGCGAACGCCAGCGCAGTAAGCGCCAGTGGAAACAAACCCAGTGCAATCAATCCCAGTCGGAGCAGACATGACCGAAGTGACCACTCCTAAAGACGCCCCTCTCGCAGACGCGCCTAACACCAGAACGGAGCCTGCATCCCCCGATGCAACGGAGACGCACCACCATCGAGTCAGATTCAGCATGCGCGCCAAGATGCTGCTCGCATTCGTTAGCGTCTTCACGGTCATCTTCGTTCTTCTCGGAGTACTAACTGTTAACGAGGTCGTCGGTCAGGCTGAGAAGCAACTAAAGAAGCAGAACCGCGAGACCGCCATCGGAGCCGCAAAACTAATTAGCGGCGATGACATGCTCAAGCTTCAGCAGGAGATACCCGTCGGAGTTCCATCAAAATTCTTCCCGAAGAACTTCCCGACAGACAACGCCCTCTACCGCAAACTCTGCCAGCAGCTTGTTGATCTCCGAACTGCTGTCCCTAACGCATCTCCATATACATTCTTCCAGGACCCTAAGACGAAGAAACTCCTTTGGGAAACAACCTATGTATACGACCCGCCAGAGGATTGGGCAGCGCCGTTCCGAGGCGACGTAACAGAGCTGGTTGGACCTGAGACTGGTCTCACGTACCAGCTCATGCTCAAGTC
>CALQAT020000081.1:0-7620 GCA_943328625.2 Bordetella parapertussis
ACAAATACAAGCTCAGTTGTATCTAAAGGGTTACCAAGGTAGGTGATGAGTGGAGCTGCATCATCGGCGGTTAGGTGTTCGTAGTCGCGCAGGATGACTATGCGGCACGCGGTCATGAAAGGAGGGCTCTGGGCTGCAGTGAGAGCAGCCTCGATTACTGCCTCTCTCCCCTCGCTCGAACCATCATCGGCTTTACCCGGGAGCGTCAAGGTCTCCACTGCAAGAGAGCGGTCCTCGCCTTTTAAAAGTTCGTCCACTAACTCTTGAAGTGCGCGACTCCGCAGAATTGGGTCGGTTCCAGCAACTAGGTAGGTAGACATCAGTCGGCCTCCATGATCGCTGCAGTTACCATTGCTGCCCGGATAGCGGGGGTGACCCTAACGCCGCGCAGACTCCGTGCACCTCTGCTTACGGCTAGCGACGCCATCACGGCTACCTCGGCGTCGCTATTCCCAAGAATCGTGACGACTACATGCTCACCAGCGGCCGATAGAGCGGAGATGGCATCAAGCCTCGACGCAAGGGTCTCGGGCTTTGAAGCATCGAGCGGGCCCGGGTCAGTCGCTACAGGGTCGGGAACGATGCTGCTCGGCTCGACAAGTCCAGAGATGATCACTGGTAGCCCTGTCTTTGTATCCGCGTCTGCGAGGCTTATCTCGGCCATTTGGTCCACGTGAGCGAGCCTACCGAGTACCAAGGACATTCTCAGAGGGCGGGTAGCTCTTCTTGAGCCTCAAGAGCATTCGAATAGCGAACCCAGCGCAGAGAAGGACCCCCAACCCGAGCAATCCGCGCCCCCCAATATCCCCAGGGGTGCGGGCACTTGTCTCGGCAATGCGCTCAATCCATTGGAGAGCGAGCGCAGTGGGGGCCTGCAGAAGACGTGACGCATCTGGGCCTAGCACCGCTCCTGTCGCGCCGGCGACTAGCCCCCAGATTGTCACTGGTACGACCAGAGGCGCAGCTAGGAGATTCGCAGGCAGCGCCACTAATGGGATGCTTCCAAAGACAGGGATCAATATCGGTGCCACTCCAATTTGAGCAGCAGCGGTAACTGCAAGGGAGTCGCGCACAGGGCGCGGGCCAGGCATGAATCGTGATATTGGAGCAGCAAACAATGCGATCCCCGCTGTTGCACCTGCGGATAATAGAAACCCGACGGAGTGGAGAAGCAGTGGGTCGAGTAGCAGTAGCGCACTGACCGCTATGCAGAGCACGCGTACTCCAGCGATCGGCCTACCCAGAGTCTCACCAGCGAGAACAATTACCGCCATCATGATCGCACGCAGAACTGACGGCTCCCAGCGCGTCGCCGCCCCAAATATCACTAAAGCCAACCCGCCGATTAGAAGTCGCGACGCTATAGGTGCTCTGCGCAATAGCGGCCTTACGAGTGCAAGCACCGCAGCGACATTCGCGCCACTCACAACGAGCAGATGACTCATACCGGCTGCTCGAAATGTATCGAGCGTTTCTTTTGGGATCCCGCGTTTATCACCGAGCAGAAACCCGGCGAGCACCCCGCGCTCGCGCGCTGGCATCCCGACACCTCCCCTCGCGACTATTGCGCGCACCCAATTCGCAGTTGAGAGCAGCGGGGAGTGCCCTCTTGCGAGATCCGTGAGGCGAGCATCATCGAGTTGAGCAGCCACATGTCTCCACCTCCACCGTTTGTCATACCCCTCAAGGGGAGACAGGTGACCGCTAAGCGCCACGCGGTCACCTGCATCTAGAGACCGGAGGCGCACTGCATCATCGGCGCTAGCACGAACCAATACTGATCGATTGCCTGTATTTATAGGCGTGACGCGAAAGTGCGCTCCAAATTCACTCGAGGTCACAGCGTCATCGACTTGGCGCTCTGGGTTCTCAAGCCAGACCTCAGCCCTCACGACCACTTGCGTCGAGAAGAGAGAGACATCAGGGTCACCTACTACCGCTCCGACCAAGGTTCCTGATGACCGGTTCCGAACTGGTTCGGATAGCGGTGAGAACTCAATGCCGTTCATGGATCTTGCTGTTAGAGCAAACGAGAGCGCTATGAACGCGACTACGGCGAGCGGCATGTGGAGCCACCTTGGGGAGATAAGCACTCCGAGAAAGAGGCAGCCCGTGGCGATTATTGCCCCTACTCCATTGCTTGGCCTAGAGGTCCCAAGGAATACTCCAATAACTACCGCTCCAAGAATTACGAATGGACCGAGAGGGATTCTCCGCTCGGCACCTTTCACAACGCCACCTGCGACTCGAGTTGTGAGAAACGTGCATCCCCAATGCCAGGGACATCTCGAAGGTCCCCCACTGACCGGAACCCTCCACGATCAGCGCGCAGTTTCATGATTGCACTCGCAAGCGATGGCCCAATGCCGGGCAGCGTCTCTAACTCTGCACTCGTCGCAGAGTTGAGATGAATAGGCCCGCTCGGAGAATTACTTGAGCCGAGAACAGAGCCCCCGGAACTAGCAGCAGCAATTATCGGGGCGCCGCGAACTGGTACGAATATGCGCTCCCCATCCGCTACACGAGCTGCGAGATTCAATTGATCAACATCTGCATCGGGGCGAGCCCCACCAGCCGCTCCAATCGCATCAACAACGCGTTGGCCTTCTTTAAGCGTGACAATGCCTGGTGTAACTACTGCCCCGGCAACATGTGCGACCACCTTGACGGAGGTCGCACCGGACCCAGTCGTTGAAGACTGCGCCGAATCACCCCGCGCTGAGGTTTCGGGGCGAGCAATGCTGGAAGGTGGAGTGAGGGAACTCGGGACACCATGGGGCGTTCCGAGCTGAAGCCATGCATACCCACCAATTATTGCGAGCGTCACTAACGCACCAAGCACGACGCGCGGGTCTTGTCTCCATGCGCGAAACTTTCCAAAGAACGCTTCCCCGTCGAATAAGCCCCCTCCCACCTCGATTAGGGCGGGGCGGTTGAGGGTCCGAGGCTCCGCGAGAGTTTGGGTCTCATTCCTAGAGTCGTCAGATTCTGCATCCTTGAGTTGCGAAGGATGCGGGGCCGATCCTGAACTTAACGCTGAAGAAGTTTCTTGCATTTGAGCAACCATCCCAAGACCGCGTACTCGCGCCGACGCAGAAGGGCGCGCTATCCAAATAGACCTGCGGGGAAGTTTCGGGAGAAAGTTGGGGTGGAAGGTTGTGGAGCGAATCGATCTAGGAGGATCGGGGAGGTATGGAGCGAGACTATCTGAGAGGTAGGACCTCAGCCAAGGACAAAATTAACTAGACGCCCTGGAACGGCTATCACTTTGCGAACTGTTGCACCCTCTAGGAGCTCGGCGACCTTCTCATCGGCTCGTGCTGCAGCCTCAAGGGTTGCGGCATCTGCGCTTACTGAGACTGTTACGCGCGATCGAAGTTTTCCATTTACCTGAATCGGGACCTCAGTCGAGTCGACGACAAGTAGCGACTCATCTGCGACAGGGAAGGACTCGTAAGTCAGCGTCTCAGGGTGGCCCAAGCGCGACCAGAGCTCCTCCGCAATATGGGGAGCGAGCGGAGCAACCATCAAGGTGATGCCCTCAGCAATCTCACGTGGAGCACTGCCGTTCGCAGCGACGACTGTAGTGAGATGGTTATTGAGCTCAAAGAGTCGAGCAATCGCCGTGTTAAACGACATCGACTCCATATCGGATCTCACCGCGAGAATCGTTCTATTCATTAACCGCAGAGACTCGTCGTCGGCTGGAGTCTCGGAGACATTTACCTCACCTGTCTCCTCGTTGATCACGTTTCGCCAGAGGCGCTGCAAGAATCGGTGGACCCCAACAATGTCAGTAGTGCTCCACGGACGACTCGCATCGAGTGGCCCCATGAACATCTCGTAGAGGCGAAGCGTGTCAGCGCCGTAGTCGTTGTAGATGTCATCTGGTGTAACTACGTTCTTAAGGCTCTTGCCCATCTTGCCGTACTCGCGATTTACAACCTCATCACCGAGGTACCAAACACCATCGCGCTCGACTACCTCGGAGGCCTCTACGTATACGCCGCGCTCATCGGTAAACGCATAGGCCTGTATGTATCCCTGGTTGAAGAGTCGCTGGAATGGCTCAACGGTGCTTACATGCCCGAGGTCGAAGAGAACCTTGTGCCAGAAGCGTGCGTAGAGAAGATGCAGAACAGCATGCTCAACGCCACCGACGTAGAGGTCAACTCCGCCCGCTGCGTGAACGCCATCACCGCCAGCGGAGTCCATCCAATAGCGCTCGACCCCTGCGTCTACCAATGCGTCAACGTTCTGTGGGTCGAGATAACGCAGGTAGTACCAGCACGATCCCGCCCACTGAGGCATTGTGTTGACCTCGCGGCGGTAACGCTTAGGTCCGCCGCCGAGCCCAGCCCATGCAGGGCCAGCAAGATCGAGCTCAACCTCAAGCCAATCACCAGCGCGAGATAGTGGAGGCTCGGGGAGTGCCTCAGGGTCCTCGGAGATTCGCGGCGCAAAGTCTGAGACCTCTGGCAACTCAACGGGGAGTTGCTCCGCTGGGAGTGCGATCGGCAGCCCGGTCTCGTCATAGACAATCGGGAATGGCTCTCCCCAATATCGCTGTCGACTGAATAACCAGTCACGGAGTTTGTAGGTAGTAGTCGCATGCCCAAGACCCTCAGCCTCAAGCCACGCCGTGATGGCTGCCTTCGCACTTGGGGTATCTAGACCATCTAGAGATATCTCCGAGTTAGCAGATGTCATTGCAACGCCGGCACCGGTAAATGCCTCGATCCAATTTGATGCATCGTTGGCGGTAACGCCGTTCTCATCGAGCCACTTCTCATCGGGCTCAACTACTGGAGTAATTGCAAGATCAAACTCGCGCGCAAAGGCGAAGTCGCGATCGTCGTGTGCGGGCACAGCCATGATCGCGCCGGTTCCGTAACCTGCAAGAACATAATCAGCAATGAAGATAGGGATTCGCTCGTCGTTGACAGGGTTAACGGCAAACGCTCCAGTAAAGACTCCGGTCTTTACGGTCCCCTCCGCTTGACGCTCAAGCTCGCTCTTAGCGGAAGCAAATGCGCGGTATCGGCGAACCGCCTCCGGTGGCGATACCTCCGCTCCAAAGATTCCACGCCACGCAAGCGGAATCTCTGAGTGAGCATCATCGAATAGTGATCCTGGCCACTCGCTCGGAACAATCGCGTCGACGAGTTCATGCTCAGGGGCGAGGACCATATAGGTCGCACCAAAGAGCGTGTCCGGGCGGGTTGTAAATACTTTGATCTCGAGACTCTCGTGAAGGTCAACACCAAAGGTGACCTCAGCACCGATGCTCTTACCGATCCAGTTGCGCTGCATCAACTTGATGGAGTCGGTCCAGTCGAGGAGATCAAGGTCGTCGATTAGACGGTCTGCATAGGAGGTAATGCGCATCATCCACTGCTTGAGCGGTCGGCGAATTACCGGGAAGTTGCCACGCTCTGAGCGGCCATCAGCAGTTACTTCTTCATTTGCGAGAACTGTTCCGAGCCCTGGGCACCAATTAACAGGAGCCTCACCAACGTAGGCAAGGCGGAACGAATCAACTAAGACTCGACGCGCTAGGTCATCGAGATCGGCCCAAGAAACGCCATCTGTGAGCGAGCGGGCATCGCGCTCCCCCGACTCAAACTCTGCGACTAAATCTGTAATCGGTCGTGCACGATCGAGAGCGTCGTCATAGTACGAATTGAAGATCTGCAGGAAAATCCACTGGGTCCAGCGGTAGTAATCGACATCGGTTGTTGCAACACCGCGGCGAGAATCATGGCCGAGGCCGAGTGCGCGCAATTGTCTACGCATGTTTGCAATATTCGCTTCGGTGGTAACACGCGGGTGCTGACCGGTCTGTACCGCGTACTGCTCTGCCGGTAGACCAAACGCGTCATACCCCATCGCGTGGAGCACGTTCGCTCCGGTCATGCGCTGGAATCGTGCGTATACATCTGTGCCGATGTATCCAAGCGGGTGCCCTACGTGGAGCCCTGCACCACTTGGGTAGGGGAACATGTCGAGAACATAAACAGGGCGACGATCTTTGAGGGCCGCAAAGCCATCCCCGAGGGAGCCGGTCGGGTTCGGTGCCCAGAAGGTGTGCTCACGATCCCAACGGTCCTGCCACTCGGCCTCAATTGAGGTAGCGAGTTGTGCGTCGTAGCGGAGGCGTGGCTTTGAGTCGAGAGGAGGGTTCTCAGGAGGGTTAGGAGTCATCGGAAGTTGATCGTACCGGGCCGCCTCGCCTTCACCCCGCCTAAGGCATAAGAGGAGGTAGCACTCGCTCCCCTGCTAGCCTGCCCCCGTTCCCGGGCTCGTTCCCGGGCTAGTTCCCTGACTCGTTCGGGGATCGTTCCGGGGCTGTAGCTCAGTTGGCAGAGCGCTTCCATGGCATGGAAGAGGTCAGGGGTTCAATTCCCCTCAGCTCCACAGACCGTTTTCGTTTAGCACCTTCGGTTCTCCCTTACCCGGACGCGATGTAAGTTTGGCGCCGTTCGCAAGATGGGATCGCAGAGGGGCCTTAACGATGGAGAGAACTGGGAAAGACGCGCCGAACGGCATGATCACCCGACGTCAGGTACTTAAGGGTGTCGGTGCTGCCGGGGTCGCGGCCGCGGCGGTCTCCGCCGGCGTAACACCCTCCGGTGCAGCAGACTCCAATAGCCCGGTGGCGTCGGAGACTTTTGTGCCGCGAGGTGCGCTCACGAGCCAGCCCAACTTCCTCGTCATCATCGTCGACGAACAGCGCCTCGCCCCCGTCTACGAGTCTGCATCGCTCGCATCATGGCGCTCCGCCAATCTGCATGCTCAGAACCAGTTGAGGGCCAACGGTCTCGAGTTCCGCAATCACCACATCATGTCCAGCGCATGTGCACCGAGTCGCACGTCCTTCATCACGGGTCAGTACCCATCACTACACGGCGTGACCCAGACCTCCGGTATGGCGAAGTCTTCGCTTGAGCAGGATCTGTATTGGCTCGACCCCACCACAGTGCCGACCATGGGCGACTGGTTCCGCGCTGGCGGTTACGACACATACTGGAAAGGCAAGTGGCACGTCTCGGACGCGGACCTCTACGACCCGGGCACGCACAAGCCCTACGCGTCGTTTACCTCCGACGGCAAGCGCGATCCCGAAGCCGAGGCGGTCTACCTAGATGCTGACATGCTCGATAACTTCGGTTTTACGGGCTGGATCGGCCCCGAACCCCACGGCTCCAACTCGCTGCAGTCGGGCTCTTCGGCGGCCGGAGGGGTAGGCGGACGCGATCCGATGTTCGCAGGTCAGGGTGTCGAGTTGATGGAGACACTGCGCAGTTCGTCGCGCCCGTGGCTCGCTGTGACTTCATTCGTGAATCCTCACGACATCTCACTCTGGGGCGAACTCGCACTGTTGATGGGGCGCCTAAGTCCCTCGACGGCCCTCTACCTGCAGGGGCAGTTGTCCGGTTCGAATGTGCCGACCGACCTATTCGACCGAGCGAAGTGGGCGAAGACTTTTAACGAGGACCTCTCGTCGAAACCCTTAGCGCAGGCGAGCTACCGAGAGACATACCCGAAGGCGTTGCAGCCGATCATCAACAACTCCGACTACTTCCGCTTCTACTACCAGTTGCAGCAGACAGTCGATGC
>CALQAT020000082.1:0-7599 GCA_943328625.2 Bordetella parapertussis
GCGTACTCAAGAGCGGATGCTTTAGTTAGGCCGACAACTCCATGCTTGCTAGCGACATAGGCAGGGAGACCAGGGAATCCAACAAGGCCGGCACCTGATGCGACGTTAACGATTGCGCCTTTACCCGCAGCGGCCATGATCGGCAACTCGGCATGTAGACAGTGGAATACGCCGTCGAGGTTTATCCCGACAGTCTTATGCCAATCAGCAATGTCGTACTCCCCCGTGCGTCCACCCTTGCCTGTAGTACCAGCATTATTTACTGCAAAATCAAGCGAACCGAAAGCAGCGACACATCCTGAGACCATTGCGCCGACTTGCTCGGGGTTAGTGACGTCCGTCTTGAGGAACAGAGCCTTTCCCCCCGCTTGCCGAACCAACTCTGCAGTCTCTTCACCTGCCTCGGCATCAATATCTGCGAGCACAAGGCTTGCACCTAACTCTGCGAATGCAATCGCAGCTGCGCGCCCTAGCCCCGATGAGGAGCCGGTAACTATTCCCGCACGGTTGGAGAACTCGCTAGCCATCGCACCGTTACTCATCCGAAGTACTCCCCACCATTTACATCTAGTGATTGTCCAGTGATCATGCGAGACATCCCCGAGGCGAAGAAAACAATTGCCTCTGCAATGTCCTCCTGCGGCGGTACTTCGCCGAGTGGAATCTCGCGAGTGATCTCTGCGATTACTTCTTCTTTAGAGATTGATCGGGACTGACTCTGCCAATCGACATACATCTGCACGTTCGGCCCCCAAATCCAACCGGGAACCACTGCATTGACGCGAATCTTGTCAGCGGCGAACTCCGCTGCTAGCGACTTGGTTGCGACAAGGAGCGCTCCCTTAGAAGCCGCATAACCAGCCTCAGCTTCGCGTACTTTCTTTGCACTCATTGAGGCAACCATCACGACCGAACCAGCGCCGCGTTCGCGCAAGTATGGAAGTGCAGCCTTGGTCAAGTTCATTGCCCCGAAGAAGTTCACCTCGAAGATTTTGTGCCAGGTCGCCATCTTGGCATCCTCGAAGCGGGTGAAGGTATCTCCACGGAAGGCGCTGTTTACGACGATGTCGATGCCGCCCAAAACGCTCTTGGCCTCTGCACAGATTCGTTCACAGGCTTCAGGATCAACAACATCGGTGGGTACGCCTATTGCTTTAACCCCAAGCGCCTCTACCTCTGCGACAACCTCGTTCAGGCGCTCCTCGTTGCGAGCAGCCAGAGCTAGAGAGGCGCCCTCCCGAGCGAAAGCCAGGGCGGTCGCTCGCCCGAGCCCGGGGCCAACTCCAGAGATGACTGCTACCTTGCCGTCTAATAGACCCATGATCTAAATCCTTATCCATAGGTGGCCCCTCTTCGAGGAGTACCTCAAAGAAAATCGCCAAACATTTAGGCCACAAACATAGCGTTGGAGGCTCTGTATCTGTCAGGGTGTCAGGCGGGAGATGTCGGCGCCAACTTGGCGATACAAATACTCCACCAAAACTATTCCACCTAGACCCTGGGGCAGCACCTCCCCACACACAGCACCGGAGACGGAGATACCCATGTTCAAGGTCATTGCCTTTGTGAAGCGCAGGGATGGTATCGAGATCGAGGAGTTTCACGATCGCTGGAGAGGTCGCCATGCCGATCTAATTGCGCAGAGCCCGGCCACCAAGGGCCTCATTCGTTACGAGCAGAGCCACCGCTCACTTCGGGACTACGAGCGCGAAGACTGCCCCTTCGATGGAATGGCCACACAGTGGTACGAATCCTGGGATGCCTTCATTGATATGTACTCCGATACCGAGTACCAAGCAACGGTAGGAGCAGACGAGAACGACCTCTTCGATCAGAAGGCTCTCGTTGCTGTCTTTACCGAGGTAGAGGATGTAATCGTAGAACGCCCAGAGGGTTTAACTGCGCCGTATACGCGCCTCTGCTGTGCGGTGCGCCGAAAGCCGGGCATGGAGATCGAAGAGTTTCATACTTACTGGCTCGAGGAGCACGGCCCGCTAAATCGTGACGACGCTGACATTCGCAAGTTCTTCTTGGCATATGAGCAGAACCACCGGATGCGCTCCGATTACGCGCGCAAGGACTGCGATGTTGATGGTGTAACTATCCAGACCTTTGCGAGCGCTAGAGACTTCTACGCGATGGCACTCGACCCTATCTATGCAGAGCGGATCCACCCAGACGAGCTGAAGTTCTTGGCTCGCGACAACCTCATCTGGTTGTTAACCGACGCCGAGGAAGTCATACTCGACCGTCGCTCTTAACTCGAAGCGAGTAATTCTCGACGCGTTGCGAAGACTAGAGACAGAGTTCAGCCATGGTTCGCAGCGTGTTCTCATCTCCATACAAGAGGATCTGAGTAACACATGATTCGCGCCACATCTCGAGGTCGTCGCGGATCTTCTCTTTGGGGCCAATGAGCGCAGTCTCCTCGATTAGGGAGAGCGGGACCATCGCTGCGGCCTCGTCCTTCTTGCCCTCAAGGTAGAGCTCCTGAATTTTCTTAGCCTCAGCCTCGTAACCCATGCGCCCAAATACATTGGCGTGGAAGTTCATATCGCGTGCACCCATGCCACCGATATATAAAGCGAGCACTGGGCGGAGGAAAGACGCAGCCTCCTCAACATTGTCGTGAATAATTACGGGGACAGTCGCAGCAATCTCGAAATCATCGATGCTCCGTCGTGCACCCGGTCGACTGAACCCTTCGTTGAGAGCCGCGCGATAGAAATCGTCTGCCTTCGGTGAGAAGTAGATAGAGAGCCAACCGTCAGCAATCTCAGCTGTGAGAGCGACATTCTTCGGCCCCTCAGAGGCAAGGTAGATAGGTAGGTCTTCGCGAAGCGGGTGAGTAATAGAGCGCACCGCTTTTCCGTAACCTGTTCCACCCTCGACGGGGAGCTTGTAGTGCTCGCCGCTATATACAAGGGGCTCATCGCGCTTAAGAATCTTGCGGATTATCTCTACATACTCTCGAGTTCGAGCGAGAGGCTTTGCGTACTCCTCGCCGTACCATCCCTCAACTACCTGCGGGCCTGAGGCGCCGAGACCGAGAATGAATCGCCCATTTGTAAGGTGATCCATCGTGATAGCAGCCATCGCCATCGCCGTAGGAGTACGCGCAGAGATCTGAGCAATCGAAGTACCTAGATGGATTCGCTCTGTAGCTGATCCCCACCATGCGAGCGGAGTAAGTGCATCCGAGCCATAGGCCTCAGCGGTCCAAGCACTCTCATAGCCAAGATCCTCCGCTAACGCGAGAAGCTCAGGCACTCCGGTGGGCGGCCCTGCTCCCCAGTAGCCGATCATAAAACCGAGTTTGAGTTGCTTAGACATTATTCAGGGCCTCTTCATTCGTTGGGCGAGTAGTGATGGTTACTGGGAGTTAGCAGGAATTTTAGTGATGGAGAGCGATGGATATAAAAATAGTATTAGGCAATAGCGTCAAGAAGTCGGTCGATCTCCGATGGATCATTTGTGGTTGGAACCAAAATGAATTCCTGACACCCAGCCTCTTCTAGAGCCCCCATTCGCTCTCTCAAAACGCCTGGGTCAGAGAGGCTGCAGAGATCAGCCATTGCTGCAGCTGCCTTCGGGCCGAATGTAGATAGATACTCCGATGCATACGTGTGTAGTCGCTGCTTCGCATCAGGCCCGAGAGCAAACCACGAAGACGTTGTTAGGAAAGGCTTTGTCTCTCGCCCTGCATCGCTCCAAGCTCCACGAACAGCTGCGAAGGTTCCCGCAACCTCATCGGCATCAGGCCCAAGGCTAAATCCAGCGAGACCATCGGCCCACTTTGCGCTACGAGCTAGCGACTTTGGTCCCATCGATGCAGTCCATAATGGCGGCCCTCCCTGCTGAACAGGGGCAGGGCCGATACATGGGACTCCATCAATAACCTCCTCGCCTAGCCAGATTCGCTTCATCTGATCAACCTGCTCATCGAGGCGCTCAAATCGTCGACGGAAGGGCGTGCTCAGAGCGTCGTAATCCTGCTCTCGCCCACCTACTCCGACACCGAGGGTAAACCTGCCGTCTGAGAGCACATCAATCGTTGCAGCCTGCTTAGCAATACGCACCGTGTCGTGCGTAGGCAAGACCGCGATGGTCGCGATGATCCGCACGCGCTCAGTCGCTGCCGCTGCGAAAGCAAGTGTAGTGACCATCTCGTGACTATGAAATGCAGTCCGCTCACCTACAGCAATACTGGAGAATGGCCCATCATCAATGCGACGGCACCACTCGAGTGTCATTGCGCGATCAGTTCCTGCAACAAAGGATGGAAGTGTAAGTGCAAGATCCATCTCTATTTAAAGCCGATCACTATTTAAGACCATCACTATTTAAGACCATCACTATTTAAGACCATCACTACTAAAGACCATCACTACTTAAGATCATCACTACTTAAGATCATCACTACTTAAACCCAGCAATCTCGAGGGGTTATCTCTATGCGTTCTTTGGGGTCTCTTTGAACGGCTTGCCCTTGAATGGATCAGGCTCTTTGGGGAGCCCAAGTGCGCGCTCTCCAATGATGTTGCGCTGCACTTGATCAGTTCCTCCGTAGATGGCAGGGCCTGGAGAGAAGAGAACCTGCTCCTGAACCACACCGTCTGTAGGAGCATCATCTCCGTAGAGCATCATGTCTGGCCCCATGATGCTTGTTGCTACATCGCGGTGCAGGCGAAGCATCTCTGACATCATCAATTTTGCAACGTTGGGCAGACCAATCGAGACACCGCGACCACGCATGCGAAGTGACGTGTACCTTCCGATCTGCTGAAGGATCCAGAGCTGCGCAAGACCCTGACGAACGACTGTGTCCGAGTTCTTGGACTTCTCCTTCGCAATCCCAATCAACTGACCAGCGAGACCACCGCGGCCACCGCCGCCACCGCCGCCACGCGTCTGACCTAAGTGCTTAGTTACAGGTGTCTCGAGATTCCCAGAGATAGGCCCTGGGAAAGCCCCGCCCGCTGCACCGCTACCACCGCTACCAAGACCTGCTCGCTCTGCTGCAAGGGTGGTATTCGCAACCGCCCAGCCGTTATTGAGGCCACCAAGGATGTCGGCGTCGCGAACGCGCGCTCCATCAATGAACACCTCGTTGAAGAGTGCGCGCCCCGTCATCTCGCGGAGCGGACGAATGGTCACTCCGGGCTGATCCATCTCAAATCGGAAGTAGGTAATACCAGCGTGCTTTGGAGCATCTGGATCGGTGCGCGCAAGCAGCATGCCCAAGTTGGTTAGCTGTGCTGTCGAGGTCCATACCTTCTGGCCCTCGATGATCCACTCATCGCCATCCTTTGTTGCTTTGCACTGCATTCCGGCAAGGTCTGAGCCAGCGCCAGGCTCACTAAATAGCTGGCACCAAGCGTCTCGTCCATCGAGAATGCGCAGCAACCAATCGTCCTTCTGCTCTCTCGTTCCATGAGCGACGATTGTTGGGGCGGTAAGTAGATACCCAAGTCCTGCGGGGGGTCCGATTGCGCCAGCATTGGCGATCTCTTCGCTCACAATATTGGCAAGGCCTCGGTGATAGCCCTTACCAAAATCCTCAACTGGGAAGGTTGGGGCTGCGTAGCCGGAGAGAGCCAGACGGCTCCACCACTCGGAGACGCTTAGATCCTCGCTCCAGTTCTCGGCGAGCCATGCCCGAACTTCGCTCCGCACTACATCCGGCGTAGGTGCACTCATCTGTAAATCTCCCTATTAATCGTTGGTGCTTTATTGAACTTTTGAATTCGTGAAATTAAAATTGAATCACATTCCCGCGGATACCCAATTCGGTTTACCAGCTCGGTTTATCAACTCGACTTAGAAACTCGGTTTATAGGCCTAGCAACTCAATTCCTCGCTCGATCGGGCGCGCTATTACTGCCTTGCTCCCTACTCGCAGAATGGGCCGCTGCATGAGCTCAGGGTATTGGAGCAAGAGTTCTGAGATGGAAGCCGCTGACACATAGTCGTTCTTATCAAGCCCTAGTTCGCCGAACCGTTTATCTTTTCGCACGAGTTCGGATAGATCGCCATCAAGTTGGGATAGCAGCGCCTTCAATTGAGAAGCATCGAGAGGGGTCTTGAGGTACTCAATTACCTCCACCTCAACTCCCCGATCGGCAAGATCAGCGAGGAGGCGGCGAGAGGTTCCACATGCTGGATTATGGAGAACCTTTGCTTTAGCCACGGGGCTAGACGCTACCGGTTACAGACCTCGACCGGCCATGTCGGGGCCTCGCTATTGCCGAGACCTCTCTCCGGGCCTAGAAGCCAAGAATCCCAGCCATTAGAACCAGCCATAAACCCCCACAGTGAATCTCGGCCGACCTCAGAGGCATTTGGGGAGTTTGTGCCCCTAGTCACGAGGCCTGCTCGGCGGCGAGTACCCGCCAAGTGGCTAATCTTTGGATCTCACTTACCGAGGAGCGGACCTTGACCACGACCAGCAGCCAGACCAGTAGCGACGCAGGAAATGAGCCCATTCCAGAGCGACGGTTCTTGGGGCGTGACGACGTAAACGACATCGAGTCGATTCTGCGCGATGACGAGACTGACTTTGGCCAAATATCCCACGCGACGGTCACCCGCGGAGATGCTGTATTCACCTGGGATTACGAGCGCACCCGCCCTGGACTCTCCAAGCTCTACGAAAAAGCAAAAGACTCAATGTGGAATGGCGAGACAGATCTTGACTGGTCAACAGATGTTGATGTTGAGAAGGTCGCTAGCGAGATGTCTGGCGCAGTAGAGCAGTTCCGCCGCATGATGGTGTCACTCGACGACTCACCTGTACGCCTCTGGGGACCCAAGGAATGGACCGAGTTTGAGATAGAGGCATTTAACTGGCGCATGAGTCAGTTCCTACATGGCGAGCAGGGCGCACTCGTCTGCACCGCAAAGATTGTTGTTACGACTCCGTGGATTGATGCCAAGTACTACGCGGCGGCGCAGGTAATGGACGAGGCTCGTCACGTTGAGGTTTTCGCAAAATACCTTGATACAAAACTGGGTGGCTCATACCCAGTAAACGCGAATCTACAGATGCTCATCGATGATGTCCTCGGCGACCCACGATGGGATATCACTTACATGGGCATGCAGATCATGATCGAGGGTCTTGCCCTCGCTGCATTTGGATTCATGCACCAAATTACCGAGGAGCCTTTGCTTAAGAAACTCCTGCGTTACGTTATGTCCGATGAAGCACGCCACGTTGCGTTCGGAGTGCTCTCGCTACAGGAGTACTACCAGCAGCTCGATGGCAAAGAGATTCGCGAGCGCCAAGAGTTTGCATTTGAGGCTGCCATTCGCATGCGCGACCGCCTGATGATGCATGCCGTCTGGGAGAAGATGGGTATCAGCAAACGCGCTTATACCGAGATGCTCTTCAAAGTACGTGCACAGGGAACGAACCCATTCCAGGCTGCCCTGTTCTCCAAGATTGTTCCGAACTGCAAGAAGCTCGGCCTGCTCGATGCTGGAGATGGTTGGCTTCGAGAGAAGTTCACCGAGATTGGCGTGATCCAGTTTGAGGACTTCACAGACACGGGCGAAGAGTATGAACTCCTCGATGAGCTTGCCAGAGACCGGGCAACC
>CALQAT020000083.1:0-7592 GCA_943328625.2 Bordetella parapertussis
CCCCCTTTCGCAGCAGGGTCGGATCGTCTAGGTTCCAAGAGTTACATCTAGTTACATGGATGTGATTTCTCCACAGGTTGCTCCACAGGCTGTGGAGAAGGGTGAAGAAGAAAGAGATGTTTAGCGCAGTGAAATTTTTGGGTGGTATTAGCAGCAAGGTGAGAGCCCAACTAAACGCGCGCCCAGATTTACTCGGCGGAGGATCGTGAGTAAGTCATTCGCCCACCTTCATCTCCATACCGAGTACTCAATGCTCGATGGCGCAAGCAGAGTCTCTGATGTAGTTGCGGCAGCATTGGCCGATGGTCAGCCTGCCGTGGGCATCACAGACCACGGAAATATGTATGGCGTGCTACCCATGTACGAGGCGGCGCGTGACGCTGGAATCACGCCGGTGCTCGGAATGGAGGGCTACTTCGTTGCGACAAGCCGCTTCGAACGCCCAAAGCGTGCGGATCATGAGATGTACCACCTAACGCTCCTTGCGGAGACAACGCAGGGCTATAAAAACCTGATGAAGGTCTCTTCGCAGGCCTACCTAGACGGGTTCTATTACAAGCCTCGTACCGACTGGGAACTCCTTGAGCTCCATCACGAGGGAATCATCGCTAGCTCTGGGTGTCTCGGGGGTTTGGTGTGTCAGAAAATACTTGAGGGGGACGACGCCGGCGCTGAGGCAGCGGCCGTTCGATTCCAAGAAATTTATGGACGCGATTCCTTCTTCATCGAGATTCAAGACCATGGCCTAGATGAAGACTCGATCGTTACTCCGAAACTGCTTCAGATCGCAGCTCGCATTGGTGCGCCGTTACTCGCAACTAATGACTCTCATTACACGAGGGCAGAGCATGCGGAGGCCCATGATGCCCTTCTCTGCGTCCAGACCGGCGCAAAGATCCACGAGACCAATCGCTTCAAGTTTGGTGCCGAGGAGTTCTATATAAAGAGCGCAGATGAGATGCGCACTCTTTTTGCAGATGTCCCTGAGGCCTGCGACAACACGCTATTGATTGCGGAGCGCGCCAACGTTGAGATCGAGTTCGGTAAGGCTGTTCTTCCATCGTTCCCCGTTCCTGATGGGTATACAGAGGATTCATATCTTCTTGAGTTGACACTTGCAGGGGCCAAGGAGCGTTACGGAGACAAGCCCGCGCCGCATGTACTAGAGCGCATTGAATTTGAACTAAATGTCATTCGCGACATGGGTTTCTCTGCATATTTTCTCGTCGTATGGGACCTAGTGCGATTTGCTCACGAATCCAATATCCGAGTTGGGCCGGGTCGCGGTAGTGCGGCTGGTTCCTGCGTTGCGTATTGCCTGCGCATCGTCGATATCGATCCGATTAGGTATGACCTACTCTTCGAGCGCTTCTTGAATCCAGGGCGAAAGCAGATGCCTGATATCGACATGGACTTCGACTCGCGTTATCGAGGCGACATGATTCGCTATGCGGCAGCGCGTTATGGAAGCGACCGTGTTGCCCAGATCATTACTTTCTCAACGATCAAGGCGCGAGCTGCGGTGCGTGACGCCTCCAGGGTCCTTGATTATCCATATTTGCTTGGCGACAAAATCGCAAAACTCATCCCGCCACTTATCATGGGGCGCGACACTCCACTGCGCGCATGCTTCGAACTCGATCCGAAGTACACCGATGGATACAAGATGGCGTCTGAGCTTCGAGATCTCTATGAAATAGATCCCGATGCGAAGCGAGTAATTGATGTCGCTAAAGGGCTCGAAGGGCTCCGCCGCCAGGATGGGATTCATGCTGCGGCTGTCGTGATCACACGTGAGCCATTGATTGAGTATCTCCCTATTCAGCGCAAGCCCGAGCCTGGTGGTGCGCTCCAAGATGCGCCGATTGTTACTCAGTATGAGATGCACGGCGTCGAGGAACTTGGGCTACTCAAGATGGACTTCTTGGGGCTCAGAAACCTAGATGTGATGGAGATCACGCGCGACCTCCTTGAGGCACGTACCGGCGTCCGGCCGGATATCGACAACATTCCGTTGGATGATCCAAAGACCTTTGACCTGCTTCGCAAAGGCGACACGATTGGGGTATTCCAATTAGAGGGTGGCCCAATGCGTGCCCTTATTCGCTCGCTTGCTCCCTCGATGTTCGAGGATATCTGCGCTCTAGTTGCGCTTTATAGGCCTGGCCCAATGGGCGCCAACATGCACACTGCCTATGCGGATAGAAAGAATGGCCGGAAGCCAGTTGAGTTTGACCACGCTGACCTTGAAGAGATTCTCTCGCCAACGTATGGGTTGATGATCTATCAAGAGCAGTTGATGCGGGTCTCTCAGCGTCTCGCTGGATACTCCCTCGCTGAAGCCGACAACCTCCGTAAAGCGACCGGGAAGAAGGACCGCGAACTCATTGCTAAAGAGCGGGCCAAGTTCGTTGATGGATGTGAGACCGAGGGATACGGACGCGAGTTTGGCGAGCGCATGTTCGACATCATTGAGCCATTTGCCGACTACTCATTCAACAAATCTCACTCTGTTGGTTATGGGTTCGTGGCGTATCAAACAGCCTTCCTAAAAGCCAACTACACCAACGAGTACCTCGCTGCGCTGCTCACGACGGTTAAGGGCGATAAGGACAAGAGTGCGATCTACCTAAATGAGTGTCGTCAGCTCAAAATTCCTGTATTGGTACCGGATGTAAATCACTCCTCCATGGATTTCTCGGTCTCCGATGAATCGATTCGGTTTGGGCTCTCTGCAGTGAGAAACGTCGGGGAGGGAGTCGTTGGGCTGATCATTGAGGCTCGGGAGCAGGGCGGTCACTTCGTTGATTTTTATGACTTCTGCGAGCGAGTCGAGCCAGCGGCGCTGAACAAACGAACAATTGAGTCGCTTGCTAAGGCAGGGGCTTTTGATGCTCTTGGGCACTCGCGTCAGGGACTCGGCCTCGTCTCAGATCAAATCGTTGACCAGGCGGTTATCCGTCGCAAAGAACGCGATGCAGGGATCATGAGTCTCTTCGGTGACTCGGTCGTAGAGTCCGATGGCTCCTCCGACTTCAATCGCATGCCAATCCCCGATGGTGAGTACTCGAAGACGCAGCTTCTCGCGTTCGAGAAAGAGATGCTTGGCCTATACGTGAGCGATCACCCTCTCATGGGGGCGCAGAGTGCCTTGTCGCGCTTCACCGACTCGACCCTCTCGGAACTCAAAGAGGGTCGAGAGGGCGACATGCGCACAGTCGGTGGAGTAGTCACTGCTCTGAACCGAAAGCACACAAAACGAGGCGACCTGATGGCTACCTTCGTCCTAGAGGATCTTGCATCCGCTGTTGAGGTCTTTGTCTTCCCGAAGACGATGGCGCAGTACGGATCGCTCCTTGAGGAGGACGCCATCATCTGCGTAAAAGGGCGCCTCGATATGCGTGAGGACCAAGCGAAAATTATCTCCATGGAGATCCTGCGCCCTGAGCTGATGATCGATGGAGGGCCCCCGCTGCGGATCAAGATCAAGCCTCACCAGTTAGACGAGGCTAAGTCCCGCATGCTTACTGAGATTCTCAATCAGCACCCGGGAGAGAGCCCCGTATTTCTTCACTTAGACCAGCCATCCAAGACCACAGTGATGCGCCTTGGGGATGAATTTTTAGTGGATGCCCGTAACGGGCTATTCGCCGAATTGCGTGTTTTGCTCGGCGCCGACTGCATCATCTAGCGGGCCCTGATCCTCGACCAAATGCCGGGTTTCGCGTAAGGCCCCTCCCGCGTGCCACACTTCCGCGGTGCGAATAGGAATCTTGGGAGCAACTGGACCAGCCGGGCGTGGCCTCGCCGCGCGCTTGGCTGATGTAGGGCATGAGGTAATAGCCGGGTCGCGAGAGAAGGCTAAGGCCGAGGCAGCCGTAGCTGAGTTGACTGAGAAGTGGGGCGAGAGAGTTGCGCGCATCACTCCAGGAGACAATTCGGATGCGTGTAACGCCGATGTAGTTGTGCTTGCTGTTAACGCCGACGCAGCCCTCGACACCTGTCGCAACTTCGCTGAAGAACTACAGGGTCGAATCGTTGTATCGATGGCGAATCACCTTCAACGTAATGGCAACGAGTTCAATGCGATACTTCCGCCTCATGGTTCAATTGCTAAAGAGATTCAAGTTCTGCTTTGGAAATCCCAAGTCGTTACCGCTTTCCACCTTGTCCCTGCCGCCGAGTTCGGGAGGCTCGATGAAGCAATGGAGAGTGATGTTGTTGCCTGCGGTGACGATGACGAAGCTCGAAATACGTTGATGGAGATAATTCGCACCATCCCCGACTTGCGCGCATTCGATGGTGGATCGCTCGAGAATGCAGTCGGCATGGAGACATTCGCCGCAGTGCTTCTTACGATAAATATTCGCCACAAGGTGCGCGCCGGGCTTCGCCTGAGCGGCGTATAGGCATCAGCGCAATGGCACTACGCCTCTGGGATACAGCATCTCGAGACTTTAAAAATTTTGAGCCAGGCCCGATCGTCACTATGTACGTCTGCGGGATTACTCCCTACGACTCAACCCACCTTGGGCACGCGGCGACTTATCTCACCTACGACCTGCTGATAAGGCGCCTTGAGGATCTTGGTCACGAAGTACGCATGGTGAGGAACGTCACCGATGTCGATGACTCGATTCTCCCAAAGGCACGAGAGCTTGGTATCCCATACCTCGAGTTAGCAGAGGCTGAGCTCACGCGATTCCGACGCGATATGCGCCAACTAGGGATGCGACCCGCCTACGCAGAACCGCGAGCAACCGAGACGATTGACCGCATTATTGAGTTGGTGGAGCAGCTACTCGACTCTGGCCATGCCTATCTGACTGCGGGAACTGCTTACTTTGATATATCCACTGCTCCAAATTTTGGAGATCTCTCTCATTACCCTCGCGATCAAATGCTGCGCCTTGCACGTGCGCGCGGTGGAAACCCTGACGATCCGCACCGCAGAGACCCGCTCGACTTTGTGCTTTGGCAGCCGAGTCTCGCCGACGAGCCAGCATGGCGTGCCCCCTTTGGCGTGGGTAGACCTGGTTGGCATATCGAGTGCTCTGCAATGGCCACCCAGGAACTCGGCGAGACGATCGACCTCCACGGTGGGGGAACGGATCTGATCTTTCCTCACCATGAGTGCGAGATCGCCCAGAGTGAGGCCATCACAGGGAAGCCTTTCGTTAAGCATTGGCTCCACTCGGCGATGGTTGCCTATGAGGGCGAGAAGATGAGTAAGTCGCTTGGAAACCTTGTATTCGTCTCCGATCTCCTTGAGCATGCCGATCCTCGTGCTATTCGCTTAGCCCTAATGCACCATCACTACCGCTCCGGGTTTGAGTGGCATGACACAGGCATTCAAGACGGAACGGCATTGCTCCACCGTCTGCTTGCCGCAGCGCAAGCATCCGGAAACCCCGACCCTGCTCCCTTCGGAGAGCGCGTTCGCGAAGCCCTAGATAACGATCTAGACGCCCCTGCCGCCCTTGAGGCGCTAGACGACCTTGCCTCAGCCATTCTCTCTGACCCAAGCGTGGCAGGGGACTCCTCAGCGGTTAAGGCCCTTCACGGTTTAAGCGCCCTGATCGGCGTGGATCTCACTATGCCATTCTCAATCGGTGCTGAACCACTCTGAGGTAGCGCCTCTGACCGGTAACCTCTAGCCCAATGAGTACTCAAGTAACGATCACCCTCCCAGATGGTTCAACGCGAGACTTTGAGGCGGCTACCTCTGGTGCAGAGGTTGCAGCCTCAATCGGTTCGCGCCTCGCAAAGGCGGCGATAGCGGCAAGAGTCAATGGTGAGGTTGTTGATCTATCTGCTGCGATAGTTGGGGACGCGAGCGTTGCGATAATTACTGGCGACTCCGACGAGGGGCGCGAAGTGCTTCGTCACAGCACCTCGCATGTTCTCGCTCAAGCAGTCTTCGACCTATTTCCAGGTGCCAAGTACGCAATCGGCCCTGCAATTGCAGATGGCTTCTACTACGACTTTGACTTACCAGATTCTCAGCACTTCACCGAGGACGATCTTGTGAAGATCGAGAAGCGCATGCGCGAGATCGTAAAAGCAGATCAACCATTTGTGCGCGAGGAGTATGCGTTTGCTGATGGTTTAGAGCTCTTCAAAGATCAACCCTACAAACGCGAGATCATCGAGAACGTCTCGGCAGGGTCCTCCGGCGTGGCCACTTCTGGTGATGACGCGAAGTTAGATGCCGGAGAGGTGGCGCAGGGCGGAGTCGTTGGTATCTACCGCAACATCGCTGCAGATGGATCAACCGCGTACTTAGACCTGTGTCGCGGTCCACACGTCCCCTCAACCTCGCGCCTGGGGTCTTTTAAGCTGATGAAGGTTGCCGGTGCTTACTGGCGAGGTAGCGAGAAGCGACCGATGCTTCAGCGCATCTATGGAACTGCTTGGGAGTCCAAGTCTGCACTTGAGGAGCACCTGACGCGTTTGGCCGAGGCCGAGCGCCGTGACCATCGAAAACTCGGGGCGGAGCTCGACCTCTTCTCGTTCCCAGAGGAGCTCGGCTCAGGGCTCGCTGTTTGGCACCCGCGCGGTGCTGCGATTCGTCGTGTGATGGAGGATTTTTCCCGAGTTGAGCACGACGCTGCCGGTTACGAACTCGTCTTCACGCCACACATTGCTAAGTCTGTGCTCTGGGAGACGAGCGGTCACCTCGATTTCTATGCGGATGGTATGTATCCGCCGATGGAGCTTGAGGGCGCTACCTATTACCCCAAGCCGATGAACTGTCCGTTCCATGTGCTCATCTTCAAGACCCATACGCACTCCTATCGTGATCTCCCGCTTCGTTTCTTCGAGCTTGGAACTGTTTATCGATTTGAGAAGTCAGGTGTGCTCCATGGCCTCCTGCGAACCCGTGGGTTTACGCAAGACGACAGTCATATTTTCTGCACGCGCGAGCAGATCGTGCCGGAGCTGAGTTCGCTTCTCGAGTTCGTAACAAGGTTCTTGCGTGCTTTTGGATTCCACGACTTCGAGGCCGATATCTCGACTCGGCCAGAGGGTAAGTCCGTCGGTAGTGATGAAGACTGGGATCTCGCAACCGCAGCACTATTTGAGGCTGTGGAGGCGTCAGGCGTTCCGTATCAAGTAGCGGAGGGCGATGGAGCTTTCTATGGACCGAAGATCGACATTCATATTCGTGACGCAATCGGACGCCGCTGGCAGCTCTCTACGCTTCAGGTTGACTTCCAATTGCCGCAGCGTTTTGATGTTGAGTACGTAGGGGCAGATAACGAGCGCCACCGACCAATCATGATTCACCGTGCACTGTTCGGATCTATTGAGCGCTTCTTTGGAATTCTCGTTGAGCACTATGCCGGAGCCTTCCCCACATGGCTGGCGCCGATACAGGTAACGGTTCTTCCGGTAGCCGATAGGCACGACGACTATGCATTCGAGGTTGCTAACAAACTTCGCTCCGCTGGACTGCGAGTCGAGGTGCGCGAGGCGTCCTCTGATTCGTTAGGTGCACGCGTGCGCAGAGCAAAGATGCTCAAGGTGCCTTTTGTGCTCGTTGTTGGGGACGACGATGCAGCGGAGGGGAGTGTCGGCGTAAATGCCCG